>NZ_JBHEEO010000034.1:0-31411 GCF_041929965.1 Brucella oryzae
ATTCGCATCCGCCTCACTCAGTTATACGCACCGTCGTTCACATAGCTCAGAAGAAGTGAAAATTTTGCGACACAGCCTTGGAGATTGCGTGTGTCACGTCACCCTATCTACACAGTTGATCTTCCCCATGTGTATCAGGCTCGAAACTGGCGTAAGCTGGAAACGGAGTTGGCGTGAGCGTCGAAACCTTCATATGAAGCGAAGCGATGAGTATGTGGCGCCATCTCAGCGTACCCTTGGGATGTGACATGCCCAATCGACGAGCTCTTCAGAAAATCATGCACACCCAACGGTGAGTGGACCTTCGCCGCGAGAGACGTTGGAAGGACGCAGTTTGGCCCCATCATATAGTTGGCCATAGAGCCGGGCGCGTATTCACCCAGAAGAATTTCGGAAGCATTGCGTATGTGCGCGAGGTGTTCGAACGGCATCTTTGACAGTATTTGTAGGTGCTCCGGTGCGTAGTCATTGATAAAGCGGTAAGCCTCCTCACGGGAGGACGTTACGACGATGCCGCCATTGATCCCGCCGAGCACCTCCGAGCAGTATTCAACTCGGCGCTGCGCCATGTGCGCTAGAAATCCGGGTGTGGCTTTCTGCACGGCTTCTGCGAAGCTACGCGACCATGTCACAAGGAACACCGAGCTATCCGAGCCATGCTCGGATTCGATAAGCAGATCGAGCGCTGCCATCTCTGGGTCGGTGGTTTCGTCAACGAGGATCAAACCTTCACTCGGTCCGGCCGGTAGCCGGGAGTAGATATCACCCTGCAGAAACCGCTTGGCCGCGACAAACCACGGGCTGCCAGGTCCTTCGATTTTGACGCATTTCGGAACGGTGGCCGTGCCGAAGGCAGCAGCCGCAACCGCCTGCGCGCCACCCGCCTTGTAGACCTGATCGACACCGGCGAGCCGAGCCGCGACAAGCGTTGCCGGGTCGACTTTTCCGTCGGGGCCCGGCGGCGTCAAGATCGCCACATTGTTCACGCCGGCCACAACCGCCGGGATCGCTGTCATCAGTGTGACCGAGGGGAAGGATCCCTTGCCACGCGGTGAATAGAGTGCGGCGCTGTCGATAGGCGTGAACCGTTCCCCGACGAGAACGCCGGGGCGGATTTCCTTCATCCACATCTCACCTGGTATCTGCGCCTGATGATAGCGGCGGATATTGTCAGCAGCATATTCTAGCGTTTCGATCATCTTTGGATCAAGGATCGAGAACGCCGCATCGAAATCGTCTGGTTTTGCGGCGATATCATCGGCGTCGATCTGCGCGCCGTCGAATGCATTGGCAAATCGGGCCAGTGCCACATCGCCTTCGGTTCTAACGGCTTCGACAATCGGTGGTATACGCTCCAGAAAATAGGTCAGATCATTTTCTGATCGCAGGAGTAGCTCTGCCCGTTCGACGGGCGATAACTTGCTCAGTTCGTGGATTCGTATTGTCTTGGTCATGATGTGCGTCGTCCGTAAAGGTTCCAGAATACCCGTGGAAGCACCGATCAGGCTTCTTCGAGTGCTATAAGCTTCAATGTCTCCTCGCGGATGTCGGACAAAATTTCGCGCTTGTAGGCACTGAAATTCGGATCTGTCAGAACCTCGTAGGAGCGCGGGCGGTCGAGTTCGATCCGCATATCCTTCTTGATCCGGCCAGGACGACTGGCGAGAACTACGACCCTGTCCGCGAGGAAGATCGCCTCGTCTACGTCGTGGGTCACGAAGACGACCGTCACCTTGTGGTCTTCCCAGATCTTGAGAAGCAGTTCCTGCATCATCCCGCGCGTCTGGGCGTCGAGCGCACCGAACGGTTCGTCCATCAACAAGATCGAGGGCTTGTAGACGAGAGCACGCGCGATCGCCACGCGCTGACGCATGCCGCCTGAGAGCTGCTTCGGATAGGCTTTTTCAAACCCTGAGAGGCCGACCGCGTGCACGAAATGCTTGACGAGCTCATCTTTTTCCATCCTCGAGAATGTCGTTTTCTCAAGGGCAAAACGAATGTTGCGCTCGACCGTCATCCATTCAAAGAGGCTGTAGGTTTGGAAGACGAAGCCCCGGTCACGCCCGGGACCAACAACGGGGCGCCCGTCGGTAAGAATGTCACCGAACGTCGGCTCGTCCAGCCCACCGATCATGTTAAGCAACGTTGACTTGCCACAGCCGGACGTGCCGACGATGGAGACAAATTCGTTTGCTTGAATGTTCAAATCGATGTTGTCGATCGCGACCATGGTGTGGCCGGACACTGTGAAGTTCTTGCCAACGCCAACCACCGAGATCTTGGCCTGCGTGTTAGATTTTTCGAGCGGCGCGTTCATCGTGTCTGACTGCTCCATTTGAAAAGCGATTTGCCGGCGCGTTTGAAGAAATAGTCTGTCAACAGCCCCAACAAGCCGATGAATAGCGTCCCGAACAGAATGGTGTCGGTGGACAGGTAACGCTGCGCATCCATGATTCGGCGACCAAGTCCAGCGTTGGCTGCAACGAGCTCTGCGACGACAAGATAAGTCCACGTCCAGCCAATCGTGATGCGGAAGGTATCCCATATACCGGGCAGCGCAGCAGGAAGGATAATCCGCCTTAAGATCTCGTTGTTGTTAAATCCTAGCGTCTGTCCCGCGCGGATCAGATTGATGTCAATGTTTTTCACGTTATCCATGATCATCAGGGACTGCTGGAAAAACGTTCCAAGGAATAGAATCAGAATCTTTTGCGCATCGCCGATCCCAGCCCAGAGTATTGAAAGTGGAATGAGGGCCACAACGGGCATATAGCGGACGGTCGAAATGAGGGGTTCGAAAAGGCCTTCGACCAGCCGAAAGTTCCCCATTAGGATACCAATCGGCACAGCTACGATTGTTGCTGCAAGCCACCCAATGACGATACGGTAGACGCTGACGGACGCGTCGGCGAAAAGAATTCCTTCACTCAGCTGCCGCCAGCCCTCGCCGATGACGCTTCCTGGGCTGGGAAGAAAAAGAGGCTTCACGAGGCCCAACCAAGTGATCGCCCACCAGACTATCAGGATTAGAGCGGGAATGATGAAGCCGGCCGTGGCGAAGATACCGTCGGGGATTTCCTGCCGCAGACGAAGCAGGCCCGTTTTCTTTGTTCGCGCTTCCCGGCGGGCTGATTGAGTGGCTGTCACGAAAACTCTCCAGATTGTGGATATCCGGCGACCGTTTGCGGTCGCCGGACAATCGCTTACTGCTGAGCCGCAATGGCGTGCAGTTGGTCCATCATCAACAGATCTTCCGGCTTCGGGACGACCTTGATGTTCTGCGGGTTGGTAGCATGGGAAATCTCTCCCACGACCTGCAGTGAAGCCTGAAACTCGCCTTTCAGCGCTTCGACGTTCTCTTTGATGTCGTAGAGCCGCACCCCCTTGAAAGCAGGTTCGAACTCTTTCATCGGGCTTCCAACGGCCTTGGCAATGATGCTCTTTCCCTCTTCGGGGTTTGACCGGATGAAGTTAATCGCGTCGTCCCAGGCGAGAATGAGGCCTTTGACGTCGTCCGGGTTGGACTTGATCCACTCAGACGATGCTGTCAGCATGTCACCGATGAGGCCGGGTTTCTCGGCAGCAGTATAGATGACCTTGTAGTCTCCGCCCTGAGTAAGTGTCGTCGAGATATACGGCTCGTAGGTGACAGCCGCATCGACCCGGTCCGCAATCAGGGCGAGCCCTGCTTCCGACGCCCCCATGGGGACATGTTCGATGTCGGCGATTGTCATACCATTTTGCTTCAGGGCATAGTTTATCAGCAGATCGCTTGTTGCACCTGCCTCAAATGCTACCTTCTTGCCCTTGAGCTCCGTGATCGATGCGATACCCTTCCCCGCAATGATGCCGTCAGCCTCGAACGACAGGTCCATGATCAGGAAGCCCTTCTGGTCGACGCCCGAATTGAAGTTCGTGACCATCCCATTCGTCGCCCCGGCAATCACGTCGAGATTGCCGCTGGCCAGCGCTGCCGTCATATCCTGATCCCAGTTGAAGGTGGTAAGAGCGACGTCGACATTGTGCTTTTTGAAGTAGCCCTTCTCCTCTGCTACCCACAGGGGACCATATCCAAGCCATGGTTGCAGACCGAGTTTGATCGTGTCGGCATGAGCCAAACTAAATGAGGAAGCTGCAAGAACTGCGGCGATTGCTAATGTCTTCATCATGACGCTGTCATCCCCTTTTCAAGTGATTTGTTGATGTATAGTCGGCAGACTGGTTCTCTGGCGCATTTGAAAAGCGCTTGAGCAGGTTGAGGGTGATTTTTGCTACATCGTTTAGTTCCGCCCCAGTTGGCAGCGCACCGAGCCACGCCACGGAACTAGCGGAAAAGATGATCCCTCCAGATGCGAGATAGCGTACCGTCATTTCAGCGCAGCGGCGGTCGACCATCTCAGCCTCACCGCCTGCGTACCACCGTGACGGGTCATGGTAAAAGCTGTCGGGAAACCCTGTCGCGCGGGCGATAACTCGAGTGTCCTCGGAGGTGCCCATGCGGTGATCCGTGGCATCGACTTCATAGCCCGCCGCTGCACCAAGAACGATGCCGTCCTGGCCGAAAGTATCCTCCTCGACACCCTCAAACAGCCATGCATGTTCATACTTGTAGCTTTCCTCGACACGTGAAAACGGGCGCCCGGGGCCGAAGCCCATCAAAGATATTGCGACACCAGTGAGGCCAAATTCCCCACGACCTCGCGATCGCAAATGGCCGCCGGGTTCATTATTGAGGGCAAATGCCTGTTCTCCGACCGGCCCGTCCCACGTGCGGCCTGCTTCTAGCGGTGAGCGTCGCAATTCCATGACATCTTCTCGAATCGCGACGGTACCAGCGAAACCATTGCCCCCGAGATAGGCGATGCTGCCGCCTTGTGCCGCAAATGCGCGATAGGCACCTTCCATTTCAACTGACAAATACTCGGGATGACTTCCTGTTGCGACCGCGCGGTAACCACTAAGACCGGCCACTCCGCGGACATGGAGATCATGGTCTGTAATCACGTCGATCTCGACGCCATGAGCGCGGCAAAACCGTAGAAAATGCAGATCGACCGGAAGATTGTGGGGGCAATCTCCGAGTGGGTAGCGGTAATCTTCGCGAAGTGTCGCTTTTGGCTTCTCATATGAGCAAATCGACACGCCACTTAGATCGTTGTGAAAATCGTACAGCGACCTGAAATCATTATCGATGGCGAGGCGATGGGCACGGTCGTCGCACTGCCACGGGTAAAGATGTTTCGGAAGCAATTCATCTGCATATGCGAGGTAGGTCGCTGTTGGCACGATAAATGCAAGTTTTGCAACCGGCCTCGACGCTGCGACGAAGAAAACAATTTGCTCGGTAGTGTCCGCGACGAGTATCTCGAACGCATACACCCCCGAGGGGGCGCCCTCTGGAACAGTCGCGCGATACGACGCCGGCCAGTTGAGCGGCCCCATATCGTCATCATGGCAATGGATCGCGTCATAGTGAGATGGGGCCAGCCGAGGGTCAAAGGTAGACCCGTCCCATCTTGCCGACGCAACGCAGAATGTTGGCAAGTTGACAGCCTCCAACATTAATTCGACGGGACCGCTTATGGAAGCAATTTTTCCATCGGGGAGGATGGTCGGAAATTGCCACCTAACCTCTTCATGCTCCGTTTTGATCGCTACAGACGCGAATCGGGCATTAAGGGAACGTTGGGCACAATCGGCGCACGACCCAATGAGAAAATCATGCGCACCGAGATCTGGCCCGGCTCCTCTAAGTGACCAAGTGGCGGAAAAAGGCGATAGCAAATCACGAGAATTGATGCTGATGGCAACGGTCTTTGCTTCGAACTCAATGGTGACGTCGAGCCACACTCGGTGGGGGAGATCGATTCCTGTATCATGACTCTGCCCTGCGACGAAAAAAAAGAGCCGCTTCCCTGTTAAGGTAAAGGCCGCCGCGCCCACGTCCAACAATGTACGAGGCCCCTCGCTACCAGTTAGTAATAGTTCAAATGTAATTCCAGTGACGTGGCCGATCTTTTCAAGTTCCGACTGAGCGACCCTGAGATAGGAGCCCTGATTGAAGCTTCTGTGTTCAGGTAGTGCGGCGAGTGTTTCTAGGTTCCAATCCACGATCGGGCGGTCCGTGGTATCGAGACGGCGCAGTTCAACTGCTCGGGGAGATCCACTACAGGATAGATGAAGATCGACTGCGCTGCCGTTTGCAACGGTCCATGGCTTCGCATAGCCAACAACGGCCATAGCTGCGTGATTAATACGCCTCTTCATGCTTTGACACCCAGTGATTTGGCTGCTTTGTGCAGCTTGATCCCGATCTGTTGATCTGAGATCAGATACCCCTTATTGATTGCGTATCACTGTAGTCGAATCTTAAGTTAGGGGTATAACCCCAAGGGGGTATCCCACATGCTCGGCACGCAGTTAAGCAGTTTGGCGACTGCAATCCGCGAAATCGGCAGCCCGAATTTCTACCAGCATATCTGCGATTATCTGTATTCCTGTCTGCGGTTTGACAACATCGTCGTCATTGTCTTCAAGGGTTCAGAGCTGCCTATTGTGGAGTATCGCAAAACCTTTGGTCCCGACGTATTCAAGTATATTGAAAGTGAATACCTAGCTGGCGCCTACATGCTCGATCCGATTTTTCAGTATCATCTCGAAAATGGAGCATCAGGAATATTCGGATTGCTCGATATTGCACCTGATCAGTTCAAGAGAAGCCGATATTACGAGTGGTACTACGGACGAATAGGAATCAGTGACGAAATCTCTGTTATACTTGATGCGGGTTTCGACACGACAATTACGATCTCTATGGGCTTGGATGGAACCACTGGAGAGGTATTTCCAGCGAACGCTCCTAAGATCTTACGTGCGCATGAAACGGTGATCATTGCACTCTTGGAGAAGCACTTTGCGACGACCGCGCCGTCCATTCTTTCTGATACAGAGAAAGGCCATTTGCCCGATCGTTTGATTAGTGCTGTGTATCAACAAGCGGCCGTGTTGCTCAGTCGCAGGCAAGCGGAGATAGCTTTGTACATTCTCAAGGGGCATTCGTCACAATCCATCGCCCTACATTTGAAAATCAGCGCCCAGACGGTGAAGGTGTTTAGAAAGCAATTATATAAGAAATGTAACATTTCTTCGCAGGCTGAGCTCTTCGCACTTTTCATGCCTGTCCTAATACAACTGACACAAATTCAAAGAGAGGCAAGTTAGAGGTGTGGGCCGCCAGAATCGTGATTTTGAATGTTGATAGCAAGATGCTGACCTTGTCTTTCACTCGATAAGTAGGCGGCTTAGTTAGACGATTGAGGCCCTTCCACAAAGATCCCAGGAGACTGCCTCGAGGACCTCACTCCGGCTGAAGCAGCCCACAATCCTTTGCGATAGCGACGACGTGGGTGAGGTTTGTGGCGTTGAGCTTTGCACGGGCGTTGTCGAGATAGTGCTGGACGGTGCGGTACTGGGTATGGGTCAGATCGGCGATCTCGGGCATGTATTTTCCTTTCGCCGCCCATTTGAGGCAGACCAGTTCCTTCGGTGACAGGAGGAAGGCGGGAGCGGAAAGCGCCCGCTCCGCCAACATACGAAGGCGGTGATGCACATAGAGAACGGCGCGTTCTGCCCTTGCGCGGTCGCCGAGTCCGGCTGTGTCGGCTCGTTTGCCCGATGATGGGGTCAGAACAAGAGCAGTCCGAAATCGTACGCTAAGGCCGAACGAAATGGGAACAATACGATAGATCGGATGTGCAACATCCGATCTCTGTGGATTGCCGCCGAAATGCGCCAGTTTTGATTTCCCTGCCCGGCCCGACTCGACAACGCTTCACGCAGGTTGGTCGTTAATGGAGTCGGGCGATGGCAAAGCGCAAGCTTCTCAAAGATCAAGATCGCCGGAAGCTGGTCGATATCCCAGTCGACGAGGACAGCTTAATCCGCCACTATTCGTTATCGTTAGCGGATCGCCTGGAGATCGAACTGCGAAGACGTAATCACAATCGGCTCGGCTTTGCCGTCCAGCTGTGTCTGATGCGATACCCGGGTCGAGTGCTCGGAGCAGAAGAAACTCCGCCTCGTGCCATGCTGAAATATGTTGCGGATCAGATTGGCGCCGCTCCAGACGAGTTTTCTCTCTATGCACGTCGTGAAGAAACCCGTCGGGACCATATGGCGCGCCTAATGGTCTATCTGGATACGCGGAGCGCGACGCTGCAAGATCGCCGCGCCGCGTTAATGGCGTCAATTCAAGCGGCAACCATGTCCGATGACGGTGCTGCGATAGCTAGCTCTGCTATCGCAGCGTTTCGCGAACGCGGAGTTCTTCTTCCGGCGATCGACACGATCGAACGCATCGGCCTTGCTGGCCGTGCCATAGCCCGGCGCTGGGCAGAAAGAACTCTGATTGAAGACATACCACTCGATAGGCTTCAATCATTGGATAGGCTGTTAGAGGTTGACCCGTCGATCGGCCAGACGCGCTTTCATTGGCTGCGTTAGGCTCCAGAAGCGCCGGCTGTGTCGAACCTCGTCGGGTTGACCGAGCGAATAGCTTTTCTGCGGCAGCTGGAGATCCGCCCGGAACTGCAGGTGCGGGTATCATCCGGACGGTGGGAGCAGATGATCCGGGAGGGCAACGCAACGCCAGCCTGGCTTGCCAGCGACTTCAACGCCAGCCGTCGCTACGCTCTGATAGTGGCTCAAGTCATCAAGCTTTGTCAGAAGCTCACGGATGATGCGGTGACGATGTTCATCAAGCTGATGGGCAAGCTGTTCTCGCAAGCCAACAATCGAAAGAAGCAGCGGCAAATGGACTGCCGAGCGAATACTGCCAAAGCGCTGCGCATGTTTCTAGATACGATCACCGCCCTGCAGTCCGCCAATGACTATGGTCGGAACGCATTGGATGTTCTCGACCAAAAAGTCGGCTGGCACCGACTGCTTCGGATGAAGCCTGAGCTCGAAACGATGGTCGACGACAACGAGGCGCCGTCGTTGATCGTCGCATCTGAGCAATATGCGACCGTCCACAAATATGCCGGCGCGTTCCTCCTAGGCTTCACGTTCCGCTCAGCGCGTCGCCACGATCCGCTTCTAGCGGCAATTGCGCTGCTGAAACGGCTTTATGCCGAGAAACGGCGAACACTCCCGGATCGCGTACCACTCACCCACCTCTGCCAAACTGATCAGCGCCTCATCTTCGATCAGGGAAAACCCAATCGTCGTCTGTACGAGGTTGCCACGCTCGCCGTTTTGCGAGACCGGCTTAGATCTGCCGAAATTTGGGTCGATGGTAGCCGATCTTTCCGGCCGATTGACGAACATCTGATGCCGCGGTCGACATTCATCACGATGAAGGAAGAGGATCGTCTCGGTTTGGGGGTCCAGAGCGACGGCGCGCAGTGGCTCGCCGAAGCGCGTCAGATGCTTGAGTTTAACCTGCACCGCCTGGCGTATAGAGCACGATCCGGAAGTCTCGAAGGAGTCCGTCTTGAGGCTGGAACGTTGATCGTCACACCAACCGTCGGCGACGTCCCGGCGGCAGCCGAGGAATTGAATGCCAAGGTCAGCGATATGTATCCATTGGTCGAGGTTCCTGACCTCTTAAGAGAAGTGCATGAATGGACCGGCTTTGCGGATCACTTCACGCATGTTCGCACCGGCGACGTCCCAAAAAATGTTTCTGCCATGCTCGCTGGTGTACTGGCCGATGCGACAAATCTCGGCCCGAAGCGGATGGCAGGCGCGTCCAAAGGGATCAGCGCTCACCAGATTGGGTGGATGCGTACATTCCATGCTCGATCGGAAACCTACCGCGCGGCGCAAGCGTGCATCACCGATGCCCACACCCAGCATCCGTATTCCCGCCTTTGGGGGAACGGCACAACGTCATCTTCCGATGGCCAATTCTTCCGGGCGAGCGACCGAGCTGCAAAGCGCGGTGAAATCAACTTGCACTACGGCAGCGAGCCCGGATCGAAATTCTACAGCCATCTATCAGATCAATACGGCTACTTCAGCATTTTGCCCATCAGTCCGACCGAGAGCGAGGCGGCCTATGTGCTCGATGGGCTCTTTGATCAGGACACGATCCTCGACATCCGTGAACACTTTACCGACACAGGCGGAGCCAGTGATCATATCTTTGGGCTATTCGCCTTAATCGGAAAGCGTTTCTCACCGCGACTGCGCAATCTCAAAGACCGGAAATTCCACACGTTCGAGAAAAGTGGTGCATATCCGGCTCTGTCGAACCACATCGGGGCCCCGATCAACGCCAATCTGATCCTCGATCATTGGGACGACCTGCTCCATCTCGCGGCGTCTGTCACGACGCGGGCCGTGGTGCCATCTACGATCCTCAAGAAACTGTCCGCGTCTCCGAAGCAAAGCCATCTCGCAAGGGCGCTCCGCGAACTCGGCCGTATCGAAAGGTCGCTGTTTATGATCGAATGGTACTCAAGTCCGGCACTCCGGAGGAGATGCCAAGCCGGTCTCAATAAGGGTGAGGCCGCCCATAAGCTGAAACGCGCCGTGTTCTTCCACGAGCGGGGCGAAATCCGCGACCGGTCGTTCGAGAGCCAGGCGTTCCGCGCGTCTGGCCTCAACCTCGTTGTCAGTGCGATCGTCCATTGGAATACTGTCTATCTCGACCGTGCGATCGCACAGCTGAAGCGAGAGGGTCGAGATATTCCTGATACTCTGTCGAAGCACATCTCGCCGCTTAGTTGGGAGCACATTAATCTTACTGGCATCTACACCTGGGATGCCGAGCATCAGATGCCCAACGGATTTCGATCGCTCCGCCTTCCCCCCGGGCTACGGCGGGTCGCATAAGTTCTTATTTCGTTCGCCCTTAGCGTACGGTTTCGGACTGCTCTTGTTCTGGCCCCCTTATGCATGTTGCGGATGATGTCGCCGCGTTCATCGAGCCGGACACTCGGTGTCCTGTCAAAGATGATGAGCCTTGCGGAAATATGGGGCATACGGGAGCGCCATACCAATCCCTGTGAAGACATCCGACGCTATCCCGAACACAAGCGCGAGCGGTTTTTGTCAGCACGGGAGCTGAAACGGCTGGGGGGAAGCAATGAAGGCGCTGGAGAAGGATGGTGAATTGACCATCCATGCAGTCGCCGCCTTCCGGCTTCTTCTGCTGACCGGCTGCCGGTCATCGGAAATCCAGAAGCTGAAATGGGATTATGTATATCTGGAAGAACACGAACTTCGGCTTCCCGACAGCAAGACCGGTGCAAAGACCGTTTATCTTGGCAAGGCCGCCGTTTCCATTCTGGAAAAGCTGCCGCGAGTGAAGAACAATCCTTACGTTATCGTCGGTCACATAGACGGCCACCATCTCAATGACATGCAGAAGCCATGGCGGCGCATTCGCAAGGCAGCCGGACTGGAAGACGTTCGTATTCATGATCTGAGGCACACATTTGCCTCAGGCGGGCTTCTGGTCGGCGAAGGCCTGCCGATGATCGGCAAGCTTCTCGGTCACAGTCAGGTTCAGACCACTGCCCGCTACGCGCACCTTGCAGCCGATCCAATCAAACAGGCAGCGACAAGGATTTCTGAGAAATTGGCAGAGGCGTTGGTGTGAATGTTATCGGCGGAATCTGTCACTGCAGAGCTGGACGCGTCGGATACCGCGTCGTATTAAATTGAGAGCGCCGAGCCTTTCTCATTTGACTTCCTGAATGTTTGTCACTTTGACGCTGAAGTTCTTGCAGGCATTGTCGTGGCAGATTCCATTTATCCAGACCTGACCGTTACCGAACATGATGCCACGATAGCTTACAAAGAGATCTTCATATTTCTGACCCGTTACGATCTTGGCGATGTTTGCCGTGACAATACCATCATAGTTTTCGATGAATGATTTCGCGGATTTAATGATCTGTTCCTTGCCATGTATCTTTACCGCGATGGGATAACTAATGAGCTTGGATAGGGCTTCCGCGTCATGACTGGCGACCGCCTTCTGTACCCCCTCGATAACGGGCCTGAATTTCGTGTGATCGCCCAGCGCATCATCGATCTGTTGATCGACAGGCTGGTCTTGAGCGATGGCATTTCCTGCCACCAACAACGAAAATGCAAGAGCGATGTGAAATATGCGCATTTGGCGCGTCCTCGTTCATGGTCAAACATTCCGAGATGAAGCACCTGATTGGCTGTCTCGGTCAAAAATAATGGTTCACAATTTCTTCAGCAGTTGTGCTTCTTCCGCCCGATCTATCGTGCGTTGGACATTGTCGTTATCCATGCGCTGCTGTTGCAGCATGCATTGATCATATTCAGGTGAGCCCTGCTGAATACCGAGGTTATCGCAGGAACGCTGATAGTTTGCACGATCCAACTCATTGAGCGACTGGCAACCATGCAAGACCAAGGCCAAAAGAACGGCAGGCAAGGCCATTGAAGTTACTTTGGCCAAAGTCTTTCTCCTTTTGGGCTCATCATAGGAATTCAAAGGATACTCGCTTTCTGCAATCAACTTCATTTACGCATAATCTCCTTCATCCGGTCAGATCACTTACTAATGCATCGCAGATGGCGTGAACACACCACGAAAGCGCATCTTGCCCGAGGAAAGACGATCATAAGCCTCTCTCGCCTGATCGAGCCTGAAAGTCTCGATAATCGGCTTTACTTTGCCTTTTGCGGCAAGATCGAGCACTTCACTCAAGTATTGCTGCCCGCCATGGGTCGATCCAATTACCCGCTGCCGCATCATGTGAAACGGTATTCCCTCCGACGAGATTGAAAACGGCCTGTTGAAATCGAAACCGCACAGCACGACGCGCCCGTCTGGACGAAGTCCTTGAATCGCGTTTTCGGCAGAAACAAAATCATTGGTCGTAACCAACAGAACGTTAGCACCGCCAATTTCTTTGAGTTCTTCGCCATTGGCCACGACGTGATCAGCACCCAATTGACCGGCCAGTTCACGCTTGTCTGCCGAATGGGTCACCGCAATCGTCTCGAACCCACAAGCATGGGACAGTTGTAACGCGACATGACCAAGACCACCGATGCCGATAACAGCAATCTTCTCACTTGGCTGCGGTGCAGCGTCTCGCAGACCGCTCCAGGTGGTGTATCCAGCGCACATCATGGGGGCAGCGTCCGTATATGCCAGCCCTTCGGGCAACAGAACCGTACCTTCAGCAGCAATCGTGATATATTCGGCGTGCCCGCCCTGCGCGGCAAAACCGGTCGTCCTTGGTGAATCGCAATTCATCGCGGTCTGTCCAGTCAGCGGTCGGTTTTCCTGGCAATAAGGGCAACGGCCGCAAGAAGATTGCACCCATGTCGTGCCGACACGGTCGCCAACCTTGCGCGTGTGAACGCCCGCGCCCACTTCCATGACCTCTCCAACCACCTCATGGCCCGGCGTTTGAGGATAGATATCGCCGCCGTAGCCTTGCGTGGCCCAGACATCCGTGTAGCACATTCCCGACGCATGAACCTTCACCAGAACCTGTCCCGGTTCCGCATGCGGCATGGGAACATCCTGAACCTCCCATGGCTGGTTAGCCCCGGTCATCACGATTGCCTTCATTGTCATCATCGTCACCTTCATTTTATCCCATGTATCGAGCGGCCATCTCGGAGGAAGATGACAAGCGCTGCCACAAACAGTGCTAGCGCAGGACAATCGAAACATCTTGTTCGGTGAGCGTAAGTCGGATTGACTATCAAGACAATGACAGCAATATTTGATGTTATCATGAAAGCATTTCATCAATCGAGCACTGCCGATTTTTCTGCGTTCACCACATTTCTCGCGGTGGCGGCGCATAAAAGCTTTCGCGGTGCAGCGATCGAGTTGAACATCACGCCATCCGCAGTCAGCCATTCCATCAAGGTTCTTGAACAACGTCTGAAGGTACGGCTTTTCCACCGCACCACGCGCAGTGTTTCCCTGACCGAGGCCGGTGAACGTCTTGAAGCAAAGCTCAGACCGGCAATGATTTCGATTGAACAGGCAATTCAGGAAGTAGAAAGCGATTGTGAAAGCCCCAGCGGCACGGTGCGGATCAACGCCAGCGAAGGGGCAATTCGCCTGATCCTAAAGCCGATACTTGCGCATTTCCTGCGTGAACACCCTCAGCTTCATCTTGATATTGTCAGTGATGCAAGACTGAGCGATATCGTCGCCGAAGGTTTCGATGCTGGCATAAGGCTTGCGGAAGCCGTGCCGAAAGACATGATCGCAATTCCGGTCATGGGACCGGTGCGCTTTGCGGCAGTCGCATCACCGGGCTATTTTGCGCAGCGCGGATATCCACGCGTGCCGCAGGATTTATACCACCATGATTGCATCCGCTTTCGCTTCGAGAGCGGCGCAATTTATCGCTGGGAATTTGAGCGTCATGGCTCAACCGAGAATATCAACGTCAACGGACGCCTTACGCTGACAGATCAATCCTTGATGGTCGAAGCGGCGATGGACGGTATCGGTATCGCCTTCGTACCGGATCATCTGGCAGCAAAAGGACTGCGCAACACCAGGCTCGAACGGGTATTGGAAGATTGGTGCCCGGAATTTCCCGGTCTTTGCCTTTACTATTCAGGGCATCGCCACATTTCGCGCGGCCTACGTGCTCTGATTGACGCGCTAACACAGAAGAAAACACGTTCATAAGCCAGCATACTCGTGGCCTAACTTCATGACTAGGGTCAGGACTCATTGATCACGGCCAGAAGATTACGGTAGCGGCGAGTGCGATGGCTGAGAGGAAGACCATAGGGCACCTGTCATAGCGTGTAGCGACGCGCCTCCAGTCCTTGATGCGGCCGAACATGATCTCGATGCGGTTGCGGCGTTTATAGCGGCGTTTGTCGTATTTAATGGTCTTGTTTCGGGATTTCCTGCCCGGGATGCAGGGAGTGATACCCTTTTCCTGTAGGGCGTCGCGAAACCAGTCGGCATCATAGCCACGGTCGGCCAGCAGCCATTGGGCCTCGGGAAGCTCGTCAAGCAAGGCGGCTGCACGGGTATAATCGCTGACCTGACCTGCCGTGATGAAGAAGCTGATCGGGCGACCGTTGGCATCCGTTACAGCATGAAGCTTGGTGTTCATGCCGCCTTTGGTGCGTCCAATCAGGCGTTCCGCGCCCCCTTTTTTACCCGCAGGCTGGAAGCCGTGCGGTGGGCCTTGAGATAGGTCGCATCGATCATGATCGTCTTGCGCTCTGGAGCTTGAGGCACTGCCAGACCTTCCATCATCCGCAGGAAGATGCCCTTGTCGCCCCAGCGTTTCCAGCGATTATAAAGTGTCTTGGAGGGGCCATATTCCTTCGGCGCATCGCGCCATCTGAGCCCATTGCGATTGACGAAGATGATGCCGCTCAGAACGCGCCGATCATCAACGCGAGGACGGCCGTGGCTATTAGGGAAATACGGCTGAAGACGTGCCATTTGCTCGTCTGTCAGCCAAAAGAGATCACTCATCATTCACGCTCCTTCGAGCCCGTCTGAATCACAATCAGCGTGACAAATCAATGGGTCCTGACCCTAATGAATCCCCCACGCGCGAAACCGCCCCCTGCCGGTCATCTCGCGCAGATTGAGCTCTTCAACGAGGCGGAGCGCGGCGCGGGGCGTGATGTCGAGTTCCGCAGCGATCATACCGGCTGAAACCAGTGGCTTGGCCAGCACCAGTTCAATCAGACCGGGTAGGTTCGACGAGGCACGACGGCCCATCAGCCGCCGTTCCAACATCTGTCGCGCCAGCAGCAGCCGGTCATGCTCTTTAAAACTGTGTTCAATGCTGGCCATCAACCCGTCTAAACTGGCGATGAGCCGGGTTTCGAAATTGCGATGACGCCGCCGTTCGACGCGGATGGTTTTCAGACCGGCATTGAAGGCCACCAGATGCGCGTTGGTGGTCAGCCCTTCGCGCCGGAGCAATGAGACGGCCAGCAAGCGGCCCAGCCACGGTGCCCGCTGCAACACCGCGAGTTCGTTCCAGGCGTCAAGCGCCAGGAGTGCCTGCAACACCGGCGGCAGATCGCCGATCGACCGCAAAACGGTTCGCCATTCGTCAAGCCGTTCGTCTTCATCCCAGTCGGGATCGCGGATCAGCGGGTCAGTTTCGGGCTTCGGCAACCGCTGTGGCTGTTTGACTTTTGCCAGAACGTCTTCGGATCGCGCCAACACCGCGTCAATCGCATCGAGATTGATGCCGGGCAGATCAAGCCCGTCATCCCAACGATTCTGTCTCCCCTCCCCGTTCTCGTCCTGTCGATCGACTGCCGTATTGGACACCGCGGCGTTTTCGCCCTCCGCGCCGATGCCGCCATCCTCAGGTGATGGTGCAGGTCCCGCCTGCTTGCCAACCCGAAGGCTGCGCAAGCCGTTCGCACTCAGCGCCCAGTTCGGCGCTTGCGCGGCAATCCGCCGTCGGCAGTGCAACACGTCGCGGGCAATGGTGAGTTGGTGGCTGGGTGAGCGGATATCGCGCGCCGCCTCATGCAGGACGAGATCCTCCATCTCGACCAGTTCGCCATCAAGCCACAAAGAGGCGCAGGCATCGGCAAAATGCAACCGTTCGATCAGGCCTGCGCCGACCGGCGAAGAAGCAAGACGCTCATCGAGGCGCGCCAGAGCGGCACTGGCGTGCGCCAGCGGCTGCAGCAAGGTCTTCAGAGGCAAATCATCGAGATCGTAACGCATTGAAAACATAGTAAACAATTTCTCAAACGGACACCAGCATTACTTTATTGTCCGACACTGGCGATGGTTTGATGTTGTACATCTCACCATCGATAAGTATAGGTTATCGGATGTTATATGTACGAGGCACTTGTACGTTCTTTAAAACAATGGTATCAATGGCGTACGATCAATTTCGGAGGTCCCGATGCCCCAGACAAGCTACAAGATCAGCGAAGCCCGCAAGAATTTCGCCGAAGTCCTCGATCGCGCCAACCAGGGCGAAGAGATCGTCATCATGCGTGGCAACGAAGTTTACGCCCGCATCGGTCCAGCAGCGGACGGTGGCAAGCGCCCTTTTGGCCTGTTGCGCCATCGTGGCCTGCCCGACAACCTGTTCGATACAGTTGATGCAGAGCAGGCGGCGATCGATGCCGGAGACTGGAATGATGATACCGGCGTCTGGCAAGGCAAATCCAACAATAGCGAAAACACGCAATGAAAATCCTGCTCGACAGCCACGCCGTCTACTGGTGGACAATCGGTAGTGATCGCCTGTCCACGAAGGCACGATCGCTGATCGAGGACAAGGCAAATGCTATCCTCGTCAGTGCGGTCACGTTCTATGAGCTGGACAACAAGATGCGCCTGAACAAGCTCGATCTCAAGCCCCAGGAACTGCGGGCAGCCGTCACGGAAAGCGGCCTGCAAACACTAGCCATCACCGATCTGCATGCCGAACTTGCAGCAAATTTTGATTGGGAACATCGCGATCCGTGGGACCGGATTCTTGCCGCTCAGGCGCGGCTTGAGCACTGCACTTTCATCTCGACGGATCTGGCGTTCGACGCGATTCTGCATGAGCGCGTCTGGTAAGGGCAGTGGCGGTGAAGGTATTCGTGGACATTGCCGAGGCGGCGGAGCGATTTGACGAACTGATTGACTTCGTTTTGCGCGATGACGAGGTTGTCATCTGTCGAGCTGGCGATCCTATTGCCGCGATCGTGCCAATTTCGCAGAACGGCCAGGGCACATGGGATGAAGTCTGGGCGCTGGCGCTTAAGGGAAGGCCTGCAAACACGCACCAGACTTCGAACCACGATGAACTATATGACGAGAACGGACTGCCGAAATGAGCAGCTCGTCGTCAGGTTCGATTGAAAAACGCACTGAGACTTTAGATACGATAGCGGCTGTTCTGCCGATGAACCGCCGCGACAGGCTCGCCGGGCTATTGACCGATCAGGATATCGAAACCCTGCGCCACCTGGTTAATGAAGGCATGGGCGAAAACACGCTGCGCGCGCTGACCTCGGATCTGGCCTATCTTGAAGCCTGGTCAATGGCCGCAACCGGCAATCCCCTCCCCTTCCCCGCGCCGGAAGCCTTGCTCCTGAAATTCATTGCGCATCACTTATGGCGGTCGCAGCAACGCGAGATCGAACCCGATCACGGCATGCCTACCGGCGTGGAAGAGGAATTGCGCCAACAAGGCTTTCTGCGCGTGTCGGGACCGCATGCGCCGGCAACGGTCCGCCGGCGACTTGCCAACTGGTCGACGCTGACCCGCTGGCGCGGTCTGGAAGGATCGTTTTCATCGCCTTCCGTCAAATCGGCTATCCGGCTTGCGGTGCGCGCCCTGAACCGACCACGCAGCCGCAAGAGTGTCCATGCGATTACCGGCGATATTCTGGGCAAGCTGCTGGCAACCTGTTCCGGAGAGGATCTAACGGCTTTGCGGGATCGGGCCATCCTGATGGTGGCCTTTGCCTCGGGCGGTCGTCGGCGTAGCGAAGTCGCCGGCTTACGTGTAGAACAGCTGGTCAAACAGGCACCGGTCACCGATGAGAACGGCTCTCCCCTCCCCTCGCTCGGCATTCATCTCGGTCGCACTAAAACCAGTGGTGCCGATCACGATGAAATCGTCTATCTGACCGGGCGGCCTGTCGAGGCTCTCACCCGCTGGCTGGAAGCAGCCAGGATCGACAAGGGCAGCGTGTTTCGAAAAGTCGATCGCTGGGGCAATGTTTCGGCGCGAGCGCTCGAACCGAGCGCCATCAACCAGATTGTCAAACAGCGCGCGCAAATGGCAGGTCTCAATGCAAAAGAATTCTCAGCCCACGGCCTGCGCTCTGGCTATCTCACCGAAGCCGCCAATCGCGGCATTCCGCTCCCCGAAGCCATGGAACAATCGCGCCATCGCTCCGTGCAGCAGGCGTCCGACTATTACAACAATGCCAAACGGCGTAGCGGACGGGCGTCAAGGCTGCTATGATACTATTCACGGAGGGACCTCCAACTCTTCGACCGCACTAAGCATGAACTGGATCGCGCTTACTTATAAACTGCCACATGCATCTAGTTAACAGCGGTCGTTCATCGTGATGACCGCTCGAGAACGTGCCTGATCAGCTACGCTGGCTTGAAAACAACAGCGTGGGGTTTAGTTCTTCAGTGCCGATATATGGATTGGCATGGATCGCAAGAATCCACAGGCTGATCGAAGCCGTTGCCGAATAAAGTAGCAAGGCATGCCTCCCAGCCCGCACCCGATCCGCATGGGTCGAGGCAATAGTGGCGATAGTCAGGAATGTCAGCGCCAGTACAAGATACCATTTATATTGGTCGATGGACGTATTAGCGATAGCGATGCGATCATTGCGCGCATTCTGAAGCTCGTTAAAATCATGAATGAGCTGGGATACGATCGGAGAGGGCGTGCCGTCGCTGGCCACCGTCTGGACAACGGAACGAATGGCAAGAAGCGACTTCTCCACCTTGGGCGAAGGCACGATATTGTCATCGGCTCCCCATTCATCTGACACCACCAGATTCCGATAGGTTTCCACTGCGTTCTTAAGTCTCTCATTGTTCAGGACCGTGGGATGAGCAGTCCCCAACATTCGAAATATCGCAGACCGTTCGTTGCTGGTCGCGAGATCCGCTCGAGAATTGAGTGTCCATGCATCTGCCGCGACGAAGCCGAGAGACAAAGCCCATGCGGTGGATATCGTGCCGACAAAGGCTCCAATGGGCACCGAAGTCGGATCTTTCAACGCCCGCAGGCCCCGCAGCTTCAGAAGGAGCCAGCCGCAGGCATATAAAAGCGCCCCGAAAAAGCAAAATGCCAAGAATGATACGTAAATCGACATCCCCAGTAATGTTGCCATGAACGCCCCCCCAAAAAATACGTTGGCGCAACTCATTATATAGAGGGCGTAAATAAACCGTGTTCTCTGGAAGGGAATTGGATATAGGTCCTCTGGTTTATCGCGGCGTTTATTCGAAGTTACACAGAGTGTGACGACCGATCTGAATGAAATAGATCAATGTTTTAAAATCTCTTTTCAGCACAAGTCTTCTCCGAAAACCGTTTTACCCTTTTCGGGGAGGCCTCTATGTAGAATTTTTGCAATTTCGGCTTTACTAATTGAATACGAAGAGCGGTGTATTGGACGATGGGGTATCATCGATTCTATTCTTTTGGGTTGGGGCAAAGAATTGAGACTGGAAGCAGAAGTCGACAGCGTTGAAACACAACGCTCAAGTGAAAAAAGTTCGCTCCTTTCCCTTGCCATCATAATTGCGACAGCGTCAATTTTCGGGCTCACTTACAGCCTGACGGCTCCGCTGGTGGCGCATATGCTTATCAAAAGCGGGCTGACGGAAACGCTTGTCGGTGCCAATGCCGCCATGCATGCGCTCGGCGTCCTGTGCATAGCCCCCTTCCTTTCGGGACTGGCTATCCGCTACAAGCCCAAATATCTCATCATGGCCGCGCTACTTTCATCAGCGTTGCTTCTGATCCTGTTTCCACTGGTGCCTAGTTTCTGGCTTTGGTTTCCGTTGCGTTTCCTGCTGGGAATTTCTGCCGAAATTCTGTTCGTGTTGACGGAAACCTGGGCCAGCGAGCTGAGCGACAATAAAAATCGCGGACGCATCATGGCAACCTATACAGCGTCGCTCTCGCTGGGCTTTGCCGGCGGCCCGCTGATCCTGTCGTTTACGGGGTTTGAAGGGCTGGTGCCATTTGCAATCGGGGCGGTCGTCGCCCTCCTCGCCTTTGTCATCATGAGCCTGCCGGGACTTCGACAAATTGAAATGGCCCAGCAAAAACACTCAAATTTCTTGCGTATGATGCGACTGTCGCCCATTGCCATGGGAACAACGGCAATCAATTCGGCAGTTGAAACAGCCGGACTGTCTTTCCTTGCCATTTATGCCATGCGGCTCGGCTGGAACGAAACCGAAGGTGCACAACTGATCACGGTTCTCATGGTCGGTGCCATTGCGCTGCAGCTTCCCATCGGCTGGCTATCAGACAAGATGAACCGGGTTACACTGATGATCGCCCTAACGGCGGTCTCCGCAATAACGGCATTTCTCTGGCCCCTGCTTCTATCGGTGAGCTGGCTGGCCTACCCGGCATTGTTCATCTGGGGCGGAATTTTCGTTGGCATTTATACGACAATGCTCGCGATAATCGGCTCGCAGTTCCGTGGGGCGGACCTTATCAGCGTCTATGCTGCGATGGGGCTGTTCTGGGGCGGCGGCGCCTTGGTGGGACCGATGCTGGCAGGCGGTTTTCTAGACGTGATGCAGCACGGCCTACCGACCTTTGTGGGAATGGTCTGCGTCGTTTTCATGGTGTTCGCCCTGATCGTAAAGCGCACGCTTAAACCCAGTGGAGCCCCCCAGGCATGATACGCATCGTTCTTATTCTCCTTGGCCGGGAAATTATTCAGCGTCACTGGAAAATACTACTCATTACCGGCGGCGTCTGGCTTCTGCTCGGCACATTCATCGCTATAGATGCCTTGGACGGAAAGACGATCATTCCGTCGCGCTTTTTTGGCTATTTCCTGCTGCCGGAGACGGCTGTCGGCCTCCTGGCTGCCGCGTTCAGTCAGGGAACGGCGAGACGAATGCGTGTCGTGCAGGGTATCGCGTTGTTCGCGGTCGCCTTGCTGATCCTCAGCGCCACCCCCGCCAGCCACTTCACGCTTGCGATGGTGCTGGGGTTCTGCTTCCTTGTGGATGGCAGTGTGCGCATTGGCAGTGCATGGGTTGTCCGCTATCCCCGCTGGCGGCTGGGGTTGATGGGCGGCATTGCGGAAGTTTGCATCGCCATTGCAACGCTTCAGCCATGGCCAACATGGTACGCCGGAACAGTTGCCTTCAATGTCGGCGCCGTCATGATCCTTACCAGCCTTGGCATATTGAACATTGCGACACGGGTGCGACGGCTGGAAGAAGGCGCATCGATCAGCAGTATCTTCAACAGAAATCCTTTATGGAACAAGCCGGGTTCCAGCTCCCTCGCCCATTCTGCCAATCGCAGCGAGCTGATCGTCCATGTCTGGACTCCCACAGGTCAGGTCATGACCCCGCTTCATCAAAGGGCCATCAATCGATATATCGCAGCCGTCGATACAAACGGCGTCATTTCCACGGGCCATGCGGCTCTGGAAATGGCCCCAAACGTCTATATCAGCCATTATCCGGCAGTCGAGATCGACCGATCGCCGGACGAATTCACCCGGACATTACGCGCCACCGCAGACAACAATGTGCCCGGACGTTTCCTGCCAAGCTATCAGGAAGAATCCGCCGAATGGTGCCAATCGACAGTGCAGGTGGTGATCAAGAATATCGACGCATCGCGATTGAATGCATTCTGGCAAGATTACAGCGCAGACAACACCTATAATCTCACAAACCGCAATTGCTCAAGTGCAGTCGCTGATGCTCTGGATGCAGCGCTGGAAGGTGTTTATCGTGACCACAACTGGCCAATAATTACAGCGTTGCGCGCGATCATTTATCCTGAGCTATGGGCAGCGGGACTGATGCGCAAGCGCGCAGAATCCATGGCGTGGACGCCTGGTCTGGTGCTGGATTATGCGCGCGCATTGTCGGCTCTGGTCGACCCACCAAAATCGTTCTTGACGTTTCCCAAACTTCGCCTGCTAAAAAAATACGCAAACACGAAGCAGGACATAAACTAGGACACGTCTCGCATATATCCGGCCTAGCTAGAGCGGTTCCGGTTAATACGGAATCATCAGAACCGCTCTAACTATTTGTTTTACCGCATTGTCCTACGCAAAACCGCTTCGCACTTTTGCTGGAAATGCTCTAAGTACCGGCAGGCTGCCGGATGACCGTAGAAAACTGTTCGCGCTCCATTGAGCGAACCGGCGTCAGCAAGGCGCGCTGCTGGATTTCACTGAACGGCAGGTCGCTGTTCATGAGCAGCTCATTGTCATAGAGAAACTCCGGCAGATAGCCGGAGAGCAAAACCCTGTAATCAAATGGAAAACCTGGTTCCAGCAGGCGAACTAGGTCGAAAACGACCGTCGTGCAATTGGACGTCAGTGTATTGTAGAAGGCCGGGTTTCTGGCAAGATCGTTGGCCTTTTCGATATATTTGAGCAACATCGCCTGCATAAGCTCTTGACCAACATCGACCGGATATCGATAGACGCGCTCGTCGCGGACATTGGTTCTCAAATAAACAATGTCCCGTTCTTCCGCCGCTATCATCGCCAATTCGAAACTTCTGAAAAAGCCACCCAGCGAAGAAAATTCCTGACCTTTTTTCTTGCGTATTTCGGCAGAGAACACCAGATGGCGACCATCTGCAAAGCCGAATGAAATCAATGTATGTGCAATGGCCGGATGCGTCCAGTAAGACAATATGACATCCACCGAATTGAGTTCGCTCAACCTGTACGTCCCGGATTTCCACCCTGGCACAAATATCCGGCTGTCATTCCATGTGAAGTCACGAATGTTGTGAAATGTCACCTCGTCGCCCTGAACATCCGCTGTCACCGTGTGCTGGACATCTGCCGCCCAATCCCGCGTAAGCGAAGGCTTCATCGAAAACCAGGAGACCAGAAAGAGGGAACCGAGGCAGATGAATGCGACGTTACTGAAGCTTATCAACTGGCTGCTCGAACGCGGTGAAAACAGGACCGAGATATAAGCTGCAAGAACAAGCGCGGTCAGGGCCATGACACAGATTTTGATCGTCTGCCCCACCTGCAAATGAAACCAGAGCGCCATTGCCGCCCATAACACAATCATCGAGCATAGCGATGCCCAGGCAAACATAAAAAGCAGTTTGATCATGGTATATTCTGTGGCCTCGGATCGGCAGTCATAAATGGTAATATTGAGAGAACCGGGTTGGTGCTGGCGCTACAATGGCCCCGACGCCAGTGTTTCAGACGATGATAGGTTTTGTTGGAGCAAATTCGGGCTAACCGGTTTCTTGACGCCTGCATCGGACTGGACTTCGCGAATGGCGTTCTGGAGGACGGCGTTTCTTTTAAACGCCACGCGACCAGCGGCAATCACCTGATCCACCTGTTCTGTCGGAAGCACGAAGCGGGTTGGCACTTCATTGAAACTTGCAGCCATGCCAGCGGGAAGATCTTGTATCGACAGGCGTTGTACATGAAACCGGACATCGCGGCAGTTCCATCCTTTCAACGAGCCGCGATAGCGCGCTACCGTGGCTGCAGACAGGCCGCACCGATATGCAATGAGTTCGTCGCGCCATTGCGTTGTCGCCAGCTTCAGCGCATCGAACCCTTCCCTGACCGACGAGGAAATGGCAGTATCCGTAACCGCACCGAGGATTTCAGAAATCCCTGGCCCTTGCAGCTCCTTTACCCATGGATATTCCATCTCACGGCCAGCATCCACGACAATGTAAAGAAAAGTCTTCAGCTTCACTGCATCGGCAAGCGACAATGGCCCATAGGGCGTTTGCGCCGAGGCTCTGGCCATCGCAAATGGCGTAAGCCCCAGATTATCCGTCAGCGCGCCATCGAGCAATTTTATGAAATTCACATTGTTCGACCGGTAAGTGTGCAGTGCGCGCCCATAGGCCTTCAACCTATACGACGCCTCGGGATCGGCCATGACCCGGCTTAGCCAATCGGGCTGGCGATAGGTGCAGGCACCATGGTTGGATGCAACCGAAATGGGCTTGAAAACGACCGGAACCGCCGCTGACGCCGCGACTGCGTCAGCAATCCGCACATCCTTCAGATTGCTGCACAGTGCTGCAAAGGTTTCTACGCTGAAGTGAAATGGAACCCGGTTGTAGATATCCGATGCAGAGATCCAGATCGATGGCGCATTGGACCAGTCAAACTTTGAATAGGTCGCACCATGGAAAATATTGTCGTCGAGCCAACGGGCAAGCGAGGATCGGTCATTTGCGCCGCCATTCAGGACGCCAATGGCGACTGCTGGCGACAAGGCATTGGTGCGCACGCGTTCTTCAGCGTTCCTGACCAGAAACGTTTCACGGAAATCCCGATAATCATCGCGCCCTTTCATGCCGAAATAGGCTGCAAGAACCGCGCCTCCAGACACGCCGGATATTATCCTGATATTATCGACCAGGCTTCGCTCATAGGGATATTCGTCCACGATCGTATCATCGAGCGCCCGCATGACTCCATAACCAAAAGCCGCCGCCCGCGTGCCGCCGCCAGAAAATGCCAGGCCAATGATCATTGCGCCATCATCCCCGTGATCGGGAACGAAATGATTGTTAAACGCGAATAATTGAGACGTTGAACGATTGATCGGCCCGACATCGGATACCGCGCAGCCCGCAACAAGAAAACTGACAACAAACCCTGTTATCAAGAAAAGAAACGATCGATTCTGTATCATGCCCCCACCCAATTGAACGACAATTAACACTGCCATTGAAGCAAAAGCAAATGGCAGATCAAGGAACGTATCTCCCGCCACAATCTAAGGATTTAAAGTATCGTCGAGTTGACATTTTCTCCAATCGGTCGCACCTATTTTAGGAAAACAGTTCTTTTGAAGCCCTTCTCACGGCACTGTTCTCCGCAAGGGACGCCAAGTATTCTTACCTTTCATTTTTTCGCCAAGGACGAGCTATCATACTACGGATTGCTCGGTGTCTACCGAGGCTCTCGGCTTATCTCTTTTCGCCGCCTACCGTGATCATTCCAGCTTATCCATCCCTCTCCCTGTTTATAGATTTGGACCTTTTAACTTAGGTAGGCCGCTGGCGCGCAACGGTTGTTTTGATGAGGGTTTCCTCGTCTACCCATTAAAATCGCTTCTGATGGCGGTTAAATTGCATAGTAAAACTCGCTTGCAACTAACCATTTTCTCATGCATGCCTTATTTGAACAAAGCCGCTTCAAGCGCGGGAGAAACAGCCATGTCAAAACGTCAGGCCACCAGTGCGTTGCCCCGTCCCGCTCGCCTCATCGGTTACGCACGCGTCTCGACCGACGATCCGGTCCATGATGCACAGATGGACGAGTTGCGGGCAGCTAGCTGTGATCGCATCTTTCAGGAGCAGGGTTCCGGGACTTCACGCGCCCGCCCGGTCCTGACCCGGCTGCTTTCGGAACTCGTTGCCGGTGACGTTCTCGTCGTGGTCCGGCTGGACCGCCTCGCCCGCTCGGTCAGTCACCTTCTGCAGGTTATCGAAGATCTCGAACAACGCGGCATCCACTTTCGATCTATCCGTGATCCCATCGACACATCCACGCCGCAAGGCATGTTTTCTCTGCAGGTGCTGGACGCCGTTGCACAGCTCGAACGCGCGCTGATTGCAGAACGGACCAAAGCGGGGATCAAAGCTGCAAAGGCGCGCGGCAAGCTTCCGGGAAATCCCGGCTTGAGAGAGCGCAAGCCGGAAGCGATCCGGGCGGTATCTCAAGCGCGCAACAAACGCTATCTCGATGAACTGATCACCTCGGCACAGACCTGGTTGCCTCTGGTGCAACAAATGCGCCCGGTCCACAGCTGGGAGAATATCGTACAGGTGCTCAATAGGCGCGGACATGACTGGACGGTCGAGCGTCTGCGCCGCGCCGTGCATCGTCTCGTCCGCGAAAAAATCGCCGACAAGAAGCTTGTTGCCCGATCCCCTCGCCGCATCCCTTCTGATCACCTGATGAAACTGGTCGCCGCAATTGCGATTGCCGATCCCGGATTGTCGCTTCGCGATATCGCGGCCCAGCTCGATCAGATGGGAGAGCGGCCGACGCGCGGTGGGAGGAAATGGCAGCCTTCCTCCGTTCGTCACCTTTTAGATGCAGCCCACCGTTTTGGTCTCATTCGTCGCTAAGCGCCTGACCGATCATTCGGCCGAGAGGCCGTCTTTCAATCAATGTGACAGACAATCCTCCGTCATTGGAACTTTCGATAATGCAACACAATATGCGTTACATGTGCCGCCCAACATCCATACGCCCGTGCAAAATACGCACAACAAGCAGCGTGTTCTCGTGCTCCCGGAAATAGATCACATGGGATCCGACGGCATATTTGAGATAGCCAGGACGAATGTCTGCAAACCGCCCACGCTTGCTGTCATCCCTTAATCCTTCAAAAGCATCCATGACGTCAGTGATACAGCTGTTTGCTTGCTCTAATGACCATTCGCGTAAGGTGTAAACCCAGATATCTTCGAGATCGGTCTCGGCAAGCGGTGTAAGCTGATACCCATCAAAGCGCATGCTTCGTCTTCATCCTCTGCAGGAAGCCCTCAAGATCCAAGGGCTTCGACTGACCAGACTCTTCGCCCGCAATCAGCGCCTCCTGTAGAGACTTAACACGCGTTTCTTGTTCCTCTAAAAGACGCAATCCTGCACGCACGACATCACTGGCAGAGCCATAGCGCCCTCCCCTCACCTGTGAATCGATGAAGTTGACGAAGTGATCACCGAGGGAAACTGATGTGTTTCGTGACATGTATTTACTCCTTTGCACTATAGTACCAACTTTTGGTAACAACACAAGCTCAACTCCGGCACTGCCCTCCCCCTACCTGACGTTTCACCTCAAAGAACCAAAAAGCATTGGCAATGGACGGGAGAAAGTCGTTTATCTGACCGGGCAACCCGTCGGATGCCTCACCCGTTGGACGCAAACGAACTCTCCGCGTATTGCCTACGCTCCGGTTATGTCACCGAAGCGGCCAATCGCGGCATTCGCGTGCCCAATCATGCAACTAGCGCGCCGTGGACACTACTGATATTCATCTGCTGGCAATTATTCGTACACGGCTATTTGGGTCAGTAGAGCGAGACCTGGTTTTGAATGCTTGATACATCAGTCTGAATGACTTATGTTTCTCTATTAAGGTAACAGGCATCAAAAGCGATGTTGACTTCAGCTCAATTGCGTGCGGCGCGTGCTCTGCTTGGCATTGACCAGAAAACTCTGGCGAGCATGTCGGGATTGTCTTTGCCTACCATTCAGCGGATGGAAGCTACCGATGGAAATGTGCGCGGCGTCGTTGACAGTCTCGTGAAAGTGGTCGGCGCCCTTGAGGCAGCCGGCATTGAATTGATCGCTGAAGGGGCGTTGAGCAATTCCGGTGGGCGCGGTGTACGTTTGAAATCCCCGGTTTGAAACCCAGATAATCTATACCCGACGGCGACCGCCGACGATATTCTGCCGACGATCCCGCCGATTCCTTGTGGAGACGCGGTTAATCATGACGACACTGGTTACGGATACGCCCAAGAGCGACTTTCTCGAACTCTTCACGCCGAAGCTTGTGACGGTTCTGCGAGAAGGCTATTCATTGGCGAATTTGCGCGCCGATGCGCTGGCGGGATTGACGGTGGCAATTGTCGCCCTGCCGCTTTCCATGGCCATAGCGATAGCATCCGGCGTCAGTCCCGCGCAGGGCCTATATACTGCGATTGTCGGGGGATTTCTGGTTTCGGCTTTAAGTGGTTCACGGTTCCAGATTGGCGGACCAGCCGGAGCTTTCATCGTACTCGTTGCCGCCACGGTTGCTCAGCACGGCATGGAAGGGCTTATCCTTGCAACTTTCTTGTCCGGTATCATGCTCGCGGCTGTTGGTCTTCTTCGCTTCGGCACTTTCATCAAGTTCATTCCTTATCAAGTGACCATCGGGTTCACCGCAGGTATCGCCGTCATTATCTTCGCCAGCCAAATCAAGGAACTTTTTGGACTTATGCTCGAGCATGAACCGGGTCCGCTTTTGCAAAAAATTGCGGCTCTTTGGCAAGCTCGTGATAGCTTCACACCCGCTGCCGTAGCGATTTCCATCAGCACGATTGCGATGATCTTGGGCCTCAAGACGTTTCGCCCACACTGGCCGGGCCTGTTGATCGCAGTCGGACTTGCGGCTGCCGCCGCCGCATTGTTTGGCCTGCCGGTCACAACCATCGGTTCACAATTCGGTGGCATACCGTCCAGCCTGCCAGCGCCGGAGTTGCCTACCCTGACGGGAGGGAAAATTCTAGCTGTTCTTCCTGCAGCGGTTTCATTTACCTTGCTGGGAGCCATCGAATCCCTGCTCTCCGCCGTCGTCGCCGATGGCATGACCGGACGCCGCCATCGCTCGAACTGCGAACTGATGGCGCAGGGCATTGCGAATATCGGTTCAGCGTTGTTAGGCGGTTTCTGCGTGACCGGCACGATTGCCCGCACAGCCACCAATGTCAGATCCGGCGCGCATGGGCCTGTATCCGGCATGTTGCATTCAGCGTTCCTACTTTTGTTTATGCTGGTGGCCGCCCCACTTGCTGCCTACATACCGCTTGCCGCATTGGCCGGCGTTCTTGCGGTTGTCGCCTGGAACATGGTCGAAAAACAGGCAATCGCCGTCCTGCTACGGTCGGGATGGGGAGAGGCGGCGGTCCTTACCGTAACCTTCCTGCTCACGGTCTTCCGCGATCTGACCGAAGCTATAGTAGTGGGATTTGCATTGGGCTCGGTGCTATTTATCCAGCGAATAAGCAGAGTGACGACAGTGCGGTCCCACAACCCCAATCTGAAACCGCTTGTGGCAAGCGACATACCGGATAGTGCCCTGCCTCGTAAAGACTATGACGAAACCCAGTCCTCCGACCCTGAAACCGTGATTTATCCTATAAACGGGGCGCTGTTTTTCGGAGCCACCGCTTCCATCGGCACGGTTTTGGACAGGATCTCAGACAGCTACAAAACGTTCGTGATCGATTTCGAGGATGTTTCATTCCTCGATTCCACAGGTGCCAATATGATTGAAGGACTGGTCCAAAAAGCCAATCGGCGTGGAATCGAAGTTTGGCTCACAGGAACGAGCCGCGCCACGCGACGCTTGTTACTACAACACGGCTTACGGCGTCCGCTGTGCCGGTATGCATCGTCTATCGCTGACGCGTTGCAACGCAAAAGGATGGTTCTTTCGCGCAGGTGACTATCATTTCTTTTTTTGCGCTTTCAATATAATTACAACCACCGCGCTCATGATAAACATGGACAGGATCAGTTCTATTATTAGCCTCCACTCCATGACCCCAATCTCCATCTGAATGGATCGGATGCTGACAGTATATAGCAAGACGAGGCTGCGTCACATCAAGTTTACGAGTTGAGGAAATCCACTGCTTCTCATTCATAAGCGAAACAGGTCATAACTGTCAGAAAATTAAAGCCTTTAGGCGATGATGACAAATTGATTTTGCCGTGCGGCGGCGACAGAACTGTAAAACAATCGCGAGGAGCGGGATCGCTGTTCTCTTATTTATTGGCTTGAGGCGCCGCTCTCGATTTAGATATTCTATTGGCACCTACACGAAGCCTGCACTACCTTTCGCTCAAACGCTGGAATAACGGGCCCAGGCACCGGGGTTCGTCCCGTTCTTAACTATACGACAATGCCAGTCAGCACAGTTTTTCAAGGCTGCGTTGAAGTCAGGCAATCTGGTTCATTTGTCTAAAGCTTCTCCCATGCGCTAGTATCTGGATACCTGTTGTAACATACTTTTATCGGGAGGATGCCACGCCAAACGTTATCGATAGCCGTCTCGTCAAGGCTTTCCTTGATAATGCAAGCTTGTCGGAAACCGATCTTTTGCCAGATACAATCTCTGGTCAGATTGATGAGCGTCGTCGTAGGCAAGGTGGATAGTGGGTAGGAGGCAAGTGCGAACTGACAGCCGCCACTCTGAGTTTCCGCCCAAACGACATGAACCGGGCATTGCATGCTCGTCCTGACAAATTGAGTGTTGAAATACATTTGGAGGACATCGTCGGGACTTCAGTTCAACGCAGACTGATTACAGACGCCATAACCTTCAGATTTGCTACCGGGGTACTGAAAATCCGATGCTTTAGGGCCAAATCCTTTACTGCGGCAATCGAGGCTGCGCGACTGACCATCATGAACAGGCCGTCAAAACGGAGCAGAGACAGCCCAATCGATAGAAACACGAATAGGAGGACCAGACCGGAACGGTGTTCACAACAGTGCCCCCTTCCCTTGTTGACAAAAGAAATGCCGTTGAGTTTCTGAAACACCCACCAACGCGGAGATGGCATTCATCAGTTTGCGGCCAAAACGCAGGCCATTACCTATGCTCTCGAAGCAATAACCGAAGAGAGCCTTCTTGAGGATTTTCAGGTACAGGAAAAGTATGGCAAGGGGAGCGGTGGTCTTTTCGTTGGCGAGTAGAAAACGGACGGATGCCATGGCATTGTCGCGGCTATGACAGATGAACCCAATTTGCACTTTAGCGGCTTTTCGCTTTGGATAGAAGGACGCCAGTTTCCGGATGTGTTGGACTTCTGGGATAGGAATTGGCTGATGGTTCGCGCGCGCATGGAGGCTAACGGCGCACACGTCGAATGTGCAGGGCCAATCCTGATGACTATGGACATCAGGAAATTCCGCGATCAACTAGATGTAATGGCGACTTC
>NZ_JBHEEO010000035.1:0-30644 GCF_041929965.1 Brucella oryzae
CCGCTCTGGCTGAGTATGAACGCGAACTGACAATAGAACGTACTGTGGCGGGCCTCTCTGCTGCGCGAGCGCGCGGGAGAGTAGGAGGGAGACCGCCGAAAATGACCAAGGCGAAGTTACGTTTGGCTATGGCTGCGATGAGCCAGCCGGGAACGAAGGTCGGGGAACTATGCCGAGAATTAGGCATTACCCGATCGACCCTTTATCGGCATGTCGGGCCAGACGGCACCTTGCGGACCGAGGGGAAAAAGCTCCTGCCAAGCTAGTCGTATTTGACATTGAAAATGTCGCAGGATTCATTGTGAAATGATTCTGCTGGATGGAGCAAAACATTGACTCCATTAAGGGAGATGATAACGGTTAGGACGTTCTCTTGTATAAAAGTACACCAATAAGCGCACCAAATAAAATCGAACGTGGGAACGACAGACTGGCGGAACAGATGAAGGGCATCTCAAAGGTAATAACGTTTGACGGCCCACCTGAACCAGAGAAAATAAAACCGGGTGAAGCCGGCGTGAATCTCTCTTGGTTGACAGAACTCGCGGATAACCCTCCTCCAAAAAACAGGCATTGGTCTAAGATGCTTCGGGAGTTGGTGTTAAATCCGCGAGCGGATGGGACAACTCCGACAAATGACGAGCTGGCGGCTAAACTCGAAGTCTTTCGAGATACAGTGATGCGCGCCAAAAAGCGTTGGCAAAAGATCGGCGTGATCTATCGCGTCAATTACAACGGCGTTTATGCTTACAATCCCAAAATGCTTGTCGCGAAAGACAAGGACGGGAATGTCATAAAGCACGTGTCGATTGATGTGCGGGCGGCGTCCGATATGGAGGCCTACCACTAGGACGACTAGCGGTACTTCTCAAAAAGATCGACCTGTTCGGGCTTGTCTCCGGCCGTCTCTGGATGTGCCGGAGCACTCGCATTTTCGCGTGCGGCCGCGGCCGCCGCTTTGAAGGCTTCTTCAAGCGGCAAGTCCTCTTGTTCGGTATCTTCGGTCGAAGGGAGCGCACCTCGTGGCGGCGGCGAGTTCTTACCAAGAACCGCCTTCACATAGACGTCGATATCGGCGTCACTGGTGAAGGTGCCGGTTGGTTTAAAGGTGTAGGTCCACTCGGCCGGAACGTTCGACGGGCGATGATCCTTTGCGTCTTCAGGGAAGGGGAATTTGACCTGATAGACGTTCTTGCCGATCCCGGTAACGAAGGCGGTCACACCTTTATCATCGACGCCCAATTCCGTGCTGAATTCCGATCGTTCGATAGGGCTGGCGCGATGCGTCTCCTTCAGCCATTTCGTCGTGCCATCGGTCATCATGTCCCGGCGATACTCATAGAATGTCGTCTCGCCCAGGTCACGTTCCATGCGTTCGGCTGTGGGGCCAAAGTTGATACGAGTTATGACCTTTGTGCCAACAGACGCAATGAGGACGTCAAGGACTTCCTGTCCGTAGTTTTTGGCGATCTGTGACAGGTCTTGCAGACCGAGAACGGCACAGACCCCCTTGGACCGACCGAGAGTAACGAAGCGCTCGAAATCCTGAATTTCAGGAAGCTGACCCCATTCGTCAAGGAAGAACCATATACGGCGCAGGTCATGGTCTGAAAGCAGGTTACTGTCCGTTACCGTAGAGACTGCGACCGCGTAAAGCGCGGAGATCCAGCCGTCAGACAGTTCGGCATATCGACCGGAGTGCTGGACAATGACAGTTCTCTGATCGGTCTTGTTGACCAGCCATTCACGCAACCGGAATCGCTGTCTTCCCTCATAGGTCGGCCATGCCGTCGCCAGCATTTCGAGCAGGCGCATATTCGTTTCGAGCTGTCCGAGAGTGGACATGACCTGCTTGTAATCGGCGGTCAAAAATATGTCGGCTCCGCGCTGATACTTGAGCATGATCCGGAGCAGTTTTTCCTGATCCTGACGCGTTTCATTGAGCAGATCGAGCCATGTCCATTCCTTCGGTTTTTCCGCCATCAGCTTGATAGCGCAGCCGGCGAGGACAGCGCGAGCGCTCTGCGTAAAAAACGGATGTCCGTCATCGGGAATGATACGTTGCGCCAATTCAACAGCGTCCTGTGACACGATCAAATCGGCCGCAATATCCCAAACCGCCGAACGGTCATCCTGTGGCGCCAGAAGAAGCGGAGGAACCTCTTTTCCGTCACGAACCGATGGAGGTGTTATGCGGGTATAGTCACCCTTCTCATCGAAGATGATAGCTTTGTCCCCGCGTTCGACAACGGAGCCGATCATGCGACGAAAAGTTACCGTCTTGCCACCCCCCGGAGCGCCAAGGATGAATGTGTGATTTGTCTCGCGAGGGAGCGTGTAATGCCATCCATTGAACATATGGATTCCGCGAGTCTTCGGATAGCGATTGTGCTTCTGCTCGTAACGAGCAGCACGCAACAAAGCGTCCATTCCCTCTACGACCATTCCCGAGATAATGATGCGTTGCCGAACCACGAGCCACTTCTGATAAATGAATACTCCGAGGAGGGCGAGAGCGACTATAAGAGGCGCAATAACGACTACCTGGTTGCGAATAGCTGAGCCGGCGAGGGGGCTTCCGATCGCTTCAAGATGGGATCGGCAAGCGCCCCATTTCCATATCGTCAGGCAATCCCATGCCTGCGAAAATGAGAGTTGGACGAAATGACCGTTCGCCGTAGGCCATGATGGGTTTACGAAACGGAAGTACCACAAGAGCGGCGTCATGACCGCCGCCACGATAGCAGTGATAACGAGAACTCCAACAGCAGGTTCAGGCGGTTTCCGTATCATTTCTCAAAAGCCTTCCTGCCTTTTTCGATCATCGCAATGCGAAGCTTCTCGTTATCCTTTTGCTCAAAAGCAGTCAGCAGCACACCGAGGATAAAGGCGGGGTTCTCACCACGAAGACCTGCCTTCACGACGAGCCCACCAAGCATGATTTTCTCATGCGCATCCTTTTGCCGATTTGCCGCCATCTTGTCTCGATACTCCCTTTGTCGCTTACCAAGCAGGAGCGCTAAGCGTCCCGCTTCACTCGGCGGGTGTTTGTTGAAATCGCTCGGCCACCTCTTTCAAAGCCTTGAGCAGATCGCGATCGGAGACTTCAACGTCAGCGAGGCCGGCTTTGACCGCTAGGCTTCCCAACCTTTCAGCTTCTTTTGCGCGCTCAGCGTCTAGCTGCTGCTGGAGACGTGCAATCTCGTCTTGGATCTTCGATACCTTTGATGTGCGAGCCACGAATAACCTCCGTTGTTGCGCTGTACACTCGTCATTGATACCGCCAGTTGCTCTATACGGCAAGATTGAATTCCACTCGATAAGCTGTCGAGCAATAGCGAGACACAGAGAAAAACAAAGGGTTGGCGTAGCCAACGCATTGTCAGTCCCGTCCGGAGCCGCGCAGCGCTCCGGTTTCTAAGGGCGCACTTATGTATCGACAAGTCGATACCTGCTTGTTATGTGTGTTCGCATGGCGATATTTCATCTTCATGCGAAGGTTTTAAGCAGGGCGACCGGGCAAAGCGCGGTCGCAGCAGCATCATATCGCCACTGCGCCGCCATGACTAATCAGACCTATGAACGGTCCTATGATTTTTCCAACAAGAGGGGAAACGTTCACAGCGAATTCGCGATACCAGCTAATGCGCCGGATTGGGCGCAGGCTCTTGCGAACCTTTCCCCGGTTCAAGCGTCGGAGGCCTTTTGGAATAAAGTTGAGGCATCCGAGAACAGGAAGGACGCGCAGTTTGCTCGTGAAATGACACTTGCCCTGCCCATTGAGTTTTCGCGAGAACAGAACATCGCCCTGGTCCGCGAATTCGTGGAGGAGAACTTTTCAAAGAAAGGGATCGTGGCGGATTGGGCGTATCACGAGATCAAGGGCAATCCGCACGTTCATATCATGAGCGCTTTGCGGCCTCTGACAGATGAGGGATTTGGAGCAAAAAATGTTCGCGCGGTTGATGAGAATGGTGAGCCGAAATTCTCGAAGAACGGCCATGCTCTCTATCGCCAGTTCGCCGGAGACAAGGAGCTCATCCCTGCACTGAGAGAAGCATGGGCGGATGTGCAGAACCATCATCTTGCCTCACACGGGTTCGATATTCGTGTTGACCACCGCTCCTATTCAGAGCAGGGAATTGCGATCCAACCAACCATGCACCGCGGGCCTACCGCCGAGGGGATGGACCGGAAAGGGGTGAAGTCGGATCGCATAGAGATCAATGCAGAGATCGAAGCGACACGCCGCCAGCAGGTGATGGCAGATCCTTCCATCATCCTGAAGCTGATCACCGCTGAAAAGTCTGTCTTCGATGAGCGCGACGTTGCGCGAACAGTCCATCGCTACACCGATTCCTACGAGGATTTTCAGGCTCTGTTCCTCCGCGTAGGCGCGCTTGAAAATCAGGTGATGATCGCATCACCGATCTTTGATCCGATGACAGACAAGATCATTGAGCGCGCAAAATATACAACGACGGAAGTGCTCGATACCGAACGAACCATGATCGCTTCTGCGCGGTCGCTAGTCGGTCGGGACGGTTTTGCGGTCAATCAGAAGAGCGCCGATAAGGTTGTCGCGGATGTTGAGAAACGTGCCGGTTTCAAATTCGATCCAGAGCAAAAGGTTGTCATTTCTCGGCTGACTGAAAATGCGGGTATCGCCGTCATGGTCGGTTACGCAGGTGCCGGCAAATCGACAGTGATGAACGCAGTACGCGCGGTTTACGAGGGAGAGGGGAGACGTGTCGTAGGCGGAGCGTTGGCCGGCAAGGCTGCTGTCGGATTGCAGGAAAGTGCTGGTATTGAATCCCGCACACTTGCCTCCTGGGAGGCATCTTGGAAGAACGGCCTTCGCCAGTTGGGGCCGGGCGATGTGTTCGTACTTGATGAAGCTGGCATGGTCGGTTCGGCACAGATGCAGCGATTTGTTTCTGCGGTGGAGGAAGCCGGAGCGAAGCTCATCTTACTTGGCGATGCGCGCCAGTTGCAGCCGATTGAAGCTGGTGCCGCCTTCCGGGCTATTGCCGATGACGCAGGGTATATCGAGCTTACAGGCGTTCGCCGTCAGCGCGAAGAATGGATGCAGAATGCGACCATTGAATTCGGCAAGGGGAATACCGCGGACGCGATCGGGCGCTACGTCGAACATGATCTCGTACAGCTCGAACCTGACAGTGCATCGGCTCGGAATTCTTTGATCGCCAATTGGCGGAGTGATTGGGAGGCCGGCGTCGATGTGTTGATGCTTGCGCATCGCAATGTCGATGTCCTCGCTCTGAATATGGCTGCCCGTAACGTCATCAAAGAGGGTGGCGGTCTTCAGGAAGAACACGGGTTCCGGACTGATCGGGGCCAGCGTCAGTTTGCGGTTGGGGATCGTATTGTATTTCTGGAGAAGAGCCGTGAGCTTGGCGTCGAGAACGGTTCATTCGGCAATGTCGAGGAGGCTAGTCGCGGCCGTCTCGTGATTGGTCTGTTTGACGGTCGAAGCGTCACCGCCGCACAGAGCGATTACGCGAATATCGATTATGGTTATGCAGCGACGATCCATAAGAGCCAGGGCGCGACGGTCGATCGTGCCCACGTTCTGGCGAGCCCGACGATGGACGCGCACATGACGTATGTTGCGATGAGCCGGCATCGAGATAGTGCGACCCTTTATGCAGGTTCCGATGAATTCGGAACTCTGGATAAGTTGGTGGATACACTTTCACGCGATCGCATGAAGGATACCACGCTCGCTTATGAACGGACTGACGATTACCGTCTGAGCGTGAAGGAATTTGCTGAACGGCGAGGCATCCCATCATTGAGCGAAATTGGGGATATGTTCCGTCATCAGCTTGCGGCATTGCGAGAGCGCTTCACGAAAATTGCAGAGCGTTTGGAAGCCATCGGTACGAAATTCGCCCATGTCATTCGGCCCGAGCAGCATCAGGGCAAAGCCGCCGAACATCGGCCGGAATATCAACCGTCACAGCGGCAAGTCGTAACGGTTCCGGACATCACATTCCCCGAAATGACTTCTGCGGTTCGTCAAGCCCTTTCCCGATTGGAGCATAATCTAGGACATGCCGAAATCTCCGATACGGATCGTGCACGTCGGCGTTGGTTCACGAGTGCTGGATATGAATTAAGGGACGGTTCAGCCGCCACGGATCTTCAGCGCTTCAATCGGGAAATTGCGTCCATTGTTCCGCAAGCGACTGTCGTTGCCATCGGTCCGGATCTCGGCGCCGACGATCGCAATCAGGTTCAGTCGCTGATACCGGAGTCGGTTCGAGAGGCTTTCATCGACAACTGGCCACTGATCCATGCCGGGCAGAAGGCCGGTCAGGACCTCACGCGCCTCGAAATCGCGCAGACGCTCAACAGCGAAGCGAAAGAGAGGCTGGTAGTCGAACAGTATGAAAAGAGGCAGGCGATGTTTGCGACACCAGAAAAACCCCTTGTTGCAGCTATCTCCGACTGGCGCGATAGCATCGAGGCGACGGTTGCGGCACGGATGGAAACCCGGCCGGTCATGCAATCAGCAACACGCCGTCTTGAGACGGCTGTTGCAGCCGTTTGGCAGCGGCCGGAAGCTGTGCTTTCTGCGCTGCGGAACCGGATCGATGACGGACGGGTTCCAGTCGCCGATTTCGCGCAGTCCATTCGGGATAATCCAGCATCTGTTGGCGAGCTTCACGGCAGCAGAAGCATGTTCGGCCGAAATGATGGCGTGCGAGAAAAGGCGCTGGCAGCGGTCTCGCCGGCGATCTCGGCCTTGCAGGATTACGGCCAGGTTCGAAGCAATCTGAGAAATGATCTGACCAAGGACGAGCAGCGGTTCCGTACCCTGATGCGGGAGCCAGTTGATGATCTTTCGCAGGCTGCACGCGAGCTTGTCGGTCGTATCGAGAGAACGCCTGCAGATCGTCTAGGGACGTTGATTAGATCGGCGGATGATCAGCAGGCAATGGGTGAGTTGCGCCGGTTTGTCGAGACAGTTCGCGACCGGTTCGTTTTGCCGGGAACAAATGAGCTTGATCGCGATCGCCTCGCCCAGGCGATGCCTGGTGCTGATCAGCAGCGGGTTGAAGCGTTCGCAGCCGGGTACGCGAAAGCTGACCAGCTTGTGACGACCGTTCAGGCCGCTCAACAGGCGCAGAAAATCGAGATGGCACACGAGCAGCAGCAAACGCGCGGACGAGAGAAGGGGCACGGAATCTCGTATTAAGATTGTAGGAAAATGCCCGCTTTGGTGATGCTGTATATTGCAAAATCCGTCAAATTGGGTAGGACTGAATTTGAGAGGGTGATCATTCCATTGATCGCTTGTCCATAATGAGAGACAAGGCGACTTTTGATGCGGAACTCAGTAATTGTAGCTCTGGCATTCCTATTAGGTGCCTGCGCGAACAAGAAAGAGAATTTCGATACTCTATCGGTTAGAAAATATCTCGATTCGTCGTTGGCGACTGTGAATGAGGAAAAGCGATATGCTTCGCTATATCCTAGAGCACTGGAGCCTCACGCAAGTAATACTGTCAGGCTGCATCCAGAAACCGCCGGACAAGAACTTTTACAGCCGGTCCATGCCCGTTGGAACGGTACTCTTGATGATATCACACGGAAGGCGGCCCGCATGGCCGGTTATTCCGTTCGGGCGAATGGAGAACGTTCAGGGTCTCCAATCTTGGTTTCGGTCCATTGGGCTGACATGACGCTTCTTGGACTTTTGCGGGAAGCGTTCGGCCAAGGAAAGGGGCGTGCATGGTTGGAAATTGACCAGTTCGCACGCGTCATGACCATCCACTACGCCCGGCCTGAAAAAAGCCCGGTCCCGCACCTGGACGACACCAAGCTATGAAGCAGTTTCCAACAATCCTTGCCGCACTGTCCGTCTCTGTTGCCCTGGCCGGTTGCACCACGACCGGTTCATCAAATCCGGACGAACCGCCTCCACCTCCAACCCTTGGCGGAGTGGACAATCTAACCGGCGGGACGGCCGCACCGATGACTTACGAGCAGTTTGCCCGTAAGACGCGCAGCGGGACCGGTGCGAACGCGGTTGATTCAGAGCGGTATTCGGCGCTGCGCGACGCAGCGCTCTCATATGCCGCTCAGGCCGCCTATGAGCGGCGTTCGTGGGAGATCCTGAGAGAGCTTGAGGCGCAATCGTCGAGGCTTTCGCAAGAGTTCAATTTCAATGATGTGGTCTACAAGGCACCGAAAGAGGCGGGCTATGTCGTTCCTCCTGTTGTGAGCAGGGCCAAGGAAGCGATCACCATCACGGACGGCGGCCGCGAAAGCGTTGCGGCCGATGAATATTACCGCATCGAGAAGCCGGGTCGCCTCGTGGCCGTGATACCGAGCTGGCGCGATTATCTGGTTATCGGCGTCGATAAGACGCCTGATCCCTCAGACCAGTTCCTTCCTTCTGGAAAGGAAGAGCGAAAGATTTGGGACCGCTATATGGCTGAAGGCTGGCGGCAGGGGCGGATGCAGGCCGAGGAAGCATTGAAGGAGAACATGAACCTTCTTCGCCGCGACTATTTGGGAATGGTCGAATATCGGCGCCTTGTTGATGCTGGCCTGGTCAAGAGCCTTGTAGTGACGTCGAGCGAGGTTCGTGCCAAGGGCACGCCGGAAGAGCTGTTTATCGGCCAGCGCCGGGTGAAGATCGAGAATGCCGCAACATTCGTTTCCGACCCGCGGCGTTGGAAACCGATCACTCGGAGATTCGAGGTCTCCAAGTGAACGGAAATTCTATATCGAGCCAGACAAGCACGGTCGATCCCGCCGACCCCCTTGGCCTTCGCAAGCAGGAAGGGGGGTATGGCGGTCTCTTCATCGTCGTAGCGCTGATTGCTGTGGTTGCTGGCTATTGGCTCTATAGGCGAGGGAAATGATTGACGAATCGCGTCTGGACGATACTCCATTCAAGCCAACCGACTCCTTCGTACCCGTTCTGAAGGAAGAGCCGACGCGGTTTGATTCCTCGCCCGAGATTTTCGACACATTCATCGTTGGGGCCGGCAAGCGCGGGGCGTCTGACATTACCATCCAGTCGGAAGCCCGGCCGCGCATCCAGATCAATTCTCGCCAGCATTTCGGCACCAAGCGCATGTTACTGCGCTCAGAGGTCGATCTGCTGCTGTCGTACATCTGGCGATCGAGCGATGCACCGAGCATTTTGCGGCAGGGCCGTTGTCTCGATTTCTCCTATGAGGTCCAAGTCAGTCGCCATGAGCGGCATCGCTTCCGCGTCAATGCAACACCGATCACGAAAAACGGCGGCTCCGGCGTCGAATTGACGATGCGCTCGTTGCCGTCGCGCACGCCGACCCTGGACGATGTTCAGTTTGAGCAAGAGTTGAGGCCGTTCCTCAATCCAAAATCCGGCATTATCGTCATCGCCGGCGGTACAGGTCATGGAAAATCAACAACCATGGCCGCGATCACCCGTCACCATCTCGAAAACCACGAAAATCCGCGAAAGATCGTGGATTTCCAGGCTCCGATAGAATTCACCTTTGCCGACATTCTTAGCGAGCAGGGCGATTCTGCGAGCCTGATTGGCCAATCAGAGATCGGGGAGGGCCGTGATCTTCCGACCTTTGCAGCCGGAATCTGGTCATCCCTTCGGCGAGCGCCGGCGATCATCAATGTCGGTGAGGCACGCGATCATGGCTCTATGAGCGGCTGCATCGCGGCCAGCATTCAGGGCCACATCGTCAATACGACCACTCATGCCGGGTCGGTTGCCGAGGGCCTACGGCGCATGGCGATGGAGTTCCCGGCCGAGGAGCAGGCAGCGCGAGCATTCGACCTGATCAGCTCGTTGCAGATCTTTATCACACAGCATCTTATCCGCACGTCTGACGGCACAAGGCGCTTTGCAGTCCGCGAATTCCTTGTGTTCGATGATGATGTTCGCGACCGGTTTCTGGATAAGCCGATCGACGGATGGTCCGCTGTGGTGCGCCAGCTCCTGAAGGAAGGCATGAAGTCCGACAAGGTGATTGCACGACCGCTCGCGCAATCCACCATGAAACTCGTCGATGAAGGCTGGATCACGTTGAGCGAGGCACGGAGCTTTATTCCGCGGTCGATGTTCGAGATCCTTGCATAGAGGAGAAACGGGATGGCTGATCAGGATTGGTATACGGTTATGCCCATGACCGAGGCCCAGGAACAAGATGCGCGGGGAGACCTGACGCTGATCATACGCGGCGAAGATCGAGATTTAGCCTGGGGCCGGCTGCGCACGCTCCTCGATCACGAGCTTGCTGAGATTTCACATCCTGTCATGACGCAAGGAAGTGTGCGGTCGCTGAATCCGACCGACAAGGGGCTCGCCTTTTTGGAACGGTGAAGAAATGACAAAGAACAGCGTTGGAACGCCGCCTGTGCCTAAAACAGGCCTCATCGTTGGCAAAGCACAGTCGGGAAAATCCGTGACAATGGTAACAATTCTGCGCAAGTTGATCCGCGCGGATAATAATGGGGTGGGTCAATGAACGAAATAACGGTCAATCTTTCAGATGATCAGGCTAGGGCATTCGCGGAGTTCCTGAAACGCGTCTTGCCAGAGGATTTTGAGCGGCGCTCCGTCGACAAAGCCGAAGCCAACCGTATGTGGGACGCCGGATCGGAAATCCGACGAGCATTGGCCGATAAGGGCTTTTCGCCCCGGTGAATCAAAAATATTCAGCAATATCAATGGCTTAGTTCCATAATAAGGGTTATGCGACTAAGCCATTGAATTTATTGGAATAAATATGGCTACTACTTCTTGCCGTCATTGTTCGTACTCACCTGTCGCCAGCAACGCTCCATACTGTCCTAAGTGTGGTGGCAAGAGGCCCGGCGAGCGGTGGTATGAAATACCAGTTGGATTAATGATTCTGGCAGCAATCTGCTACTTGGCGTGGCTGTTCTTCTCGTAAGGGGCGTTACGCAAGGCCGCCGACAAACCCGCTTAGCTCATCAAGCCGCACCATCGAAATCCGTACTGTGCCACGACAGCCGCGCGCTCTGCAGATTGTTTCGCGCTCGAGCTCGTCGATGTACAGGAATTCGCGTTCCGGCGAGACGCATACGATGGCACGGGTGAGGTAATGCACGTGACCGCATTTCCTGCACCGCGCTTCGAGCTTCTGGTTGTCGGCCAGGTCGCCGACCTTGACGCTTTGTTTCCAGCCCATCACCAAAAATCCTCCGCGGACGGAATGCGTGTGTATGAGATCTTGCCGCCGACATGACCGCCGGCCGGCGGCCGCCATTGGCCGAGACTGACGACCGTGGCGGCATAGCGCGCATTGAGGTTGTCGATCGCCTTGCTGGCGTTTTCCCAACGCCGGCGCTGCCGATCGTCATTGAGAAGCAAATCTAGCTGGCGCTCGTGCGCCGGCGTCAGATCATAGAGCGTGACGCCAATCCGGAAGATCGTAAGGCCGCGTGGATAATCCTGCGTGACCTTTTCCCATAGCTCAGAGAGCGCTGATAGGATCGCCTGGTCGTCGTTGACAACCGGCAGGTGACGCTTTCCCATCCACGATCCCTCTCGGATCGATAGCCATAGCCAGACACCGGACGCGTAGAAATTCTCGCGGCGCAGCCGTCGCGCCGCCTTTATCAAAAGCAGACGCGAGATTTCCCGCGCGCCAGTGATCGTGCGAGATTCCGGAGGAAGGACGCGCCCATGTCCGAACATGCCCCGGCTCGATGCCTGGGCCTGGATGTCGTAGCCATGGAGCGCATACCAGAGCCGTTCTCCGGTGACATTGTTCCAGAGCCGGCGCATGTGCTTCGGCTGGAGATTGTAAAGTTGCTCGGTCGTATAGATAGACGATCGATAGAGCCGCTTCGCCATGTTGCCACCGACGCCTGGAATGTCTTCCATCGCAACGGCGAACAACGGCGCCGGCAGATCAACCGGCCGCCAGATCGCCAGCCCGTCGCCGTACCGCCCTGCCCCACGCTTACCCTCTTTGCAGGCGATTTTTGCAAGCTGGCGATTGGCGGCAAAGCCGATCGAACATGTGATAAATGGGCCGACGTTCTCCGCGATCGCGGCCTTGATGCGGGCGGAAAGCCCCTCCGGGTCATTCCGGCCGCTCTCGTCGAGACGACAGGTCAGCTCGTCAATCGACTTCGCCGTATCGATCGGAATGACGGTCTCGATTTCTGACAGCAGGGCATTATGAGCCCGCCGGTACAAATCTGGCTTTTGTGGAACAAGCACAAGATCCGGACAGAGGCGTTTCGCCTCATCGATCGGCATTACATTCTTGACGCCGTAGGCCTTTGCCTCACGACTGCACGCGATGACTGCCGAGCGGGTCGTGCCGGCGAACGGTACGACGCCGATCGGCCGCCCCCTCAAGCGTCGGTCACACTGCTGCTCAACGCTTGCGAAGAATCCGTCAAAATCTAGGTAGAGCCGTTCGATCGTCTCCGGTTTGCGCATTCTGTCTTCGCTCCTGCATAGAACAAAAACAGAACAACGGAGAGACGGTTCCCGTCAAGAGGAATTTTTTCTTATGCAACGGTAAGAGCCGTTTGCTTGGTGGCGGAAATGAAAAAGGCCCGCAAGGCGGGCCTTCTGCGCTTGGACGACCGTTCTTAGCCGAACGGCAGGAAATGACGCCGAATTTTCCTGGCGATCACGTTTGAGAATATCAGCAACGCGGCAAGAGCCGCAAAAATCGATATTTCGAAGCTATATTGGGCGGGATTAGCAAAGATGTTTCCAACTCCACTCGTTAGCAGCATGAAAGCCCAATAGCCGGCCAAGCAGACGAAGACGACGGCGAGGACCGTCGGAACAGAGAAAACGATAAGCAGCGGAGTGAAGATCACCATCCGCACCACTTTTTCAGTCTTTGTCAGACCGTGGGCGTCAACGTCGTAAATGGGACGCAGATACTTCGGTAAGGTCATATCGGCTCCTTTCGCGCCGTTGTTGCCATCATTGAACCATAACTCAGAACCGCTCTTATAGGAAGGTTCGGCCGGCACCTGTTACTTCCGAGGCAGGAGTTTTCCGACTGTAGTTGGGATATGCTTCGCCCCTTCAGAAAGTCGGCCGAGTTCCTTGGTTGTACCCATGGCTGCAATATTAGCTCGCATCGCAGAATGTGCATCGAGGTCGTCGCCGATATGGTCGAACCACCGGAAAACCCGGCCCGGAAATTCTGCGATCAGGGAGAATGATCGCTCAATGATGACGAGATAGACCGCCGCCATGAAAAACATGACGACAAAAATCCCAAGGAACCATGCCAAGCTAACAAAGCTATCTCCCACGAGTGATTGAGCAGAGGTCAGAGCGTAGTAGAGCCCGCCATTAATGAGAACACCCATGATCCGGAAAAGGATCATTCCGAGGAGGAGCCCAAAAAGCATGAGGACCGGCGTCAGAGTGAGCGCCAGCACCATGACATAACCGCGCCGGGCCTGGCTGCCGCCCATCCCCTTCCCTTCCATAGAGAGATGCGCGATCGCCCAAAGTGGGGCGGCGAAGATGGCTTCCATTACCAGAAGGAAGAACGCGCCAATTCCGATCACCCATGTCACCATCGGAACCATTGGAAGCACGAAGGCAAGGAACATGCCCATGGCCCCAATGCCACTTATGACCCAACCGACGAAGTTCGAAAGGACTGTTATACCGGTTCCCACGTATGGCACCACTGCAAGGACAGACAACGCGATGATCGCAGCGGTCGTATAGAACGTGACCTGCGTTCCAAACGTGACGAGACCGATCATTGGATCGTTGGTGGGCCTCATAGGATTAAGGAACTCCAGTGCCTCGTAAAGCGAACCAGCAGATGGCATCCAGTCGGAAATATCGCCGCCGCTGTCCGCGAACGCGACGCGTTCATTTACGAACGCCCTGATCCCGCTTCTGGCGACGCTTTCGTTCCACCATTCAACGGTACCGTTGTAAGTCGCCGAAATCTGGTCGAGGAACTTCTTGGCGTCGCCGTCAGCCGAGCCGAGTAAGTACCAGTTGTTATCCGCGTATTGGGAAGCAATCGCATTGCGCACCGATCCACCCGGATTCGACGCGGCGCCGATCGCTCCTCCTGGCGTCACTTTCGGAAGCGCAGTTGCTACCGAATTAGAGTCAGCCGACAGCCGTGCGATGAGCTGATAATAGAATCCCGCTTGCAACCAGCCGCCGTTCTTGAGATTGCCGGCTAGTGCCTGGCTTTGTGAATCTCCGACGGGCGTCACCTGCAGTGGATCATCTGCTTCCGCAACGTCTTTGCCGGCTTTCTGCAATTTATCATCACCGATATATTGCTTCAGGATATCCGCGTGCTGCTTGCGCCAGTCGTTGAGATCTTTGCGAAGATCACGATAGGCCGGCAATTGTTCACGCTTGCTGATCGCCTGGGCGAGCTGCGCAGCAGTGCCAGAGAAGCTGTCAGCGGTTTTGGTAACAGCTTGCTGCATGGCTTGAATGTAGTCGTTATAGGACTTGCCGGCAGCTTCAGCCAGTCGCTGGAAACCCGTCGTTTGGCCGGGCAGGCTGACGATGCCACAAGCACCATAAGAATTCGGCAGGCTATATGCCATTTGCGGTACACCTGATACCGTTCGCCAAGACCCGCGCGAGATTCCGTCTAGTCCATCACCTCCTTTGGACACTTCGAGATTGTACACCGCCTGGCAAAGTTCGGCCCGCCACAATCCCTGCAAGAATTGACCGTCAAGGGCGTCATAGTCACCGCCCACGACTGGCAATCGCTGTTCAACGATGAGATCGACCGTCTCATTCCAGAAGAATGAGGCGGTGGCCGTGCTCACGTTGACCATGTAGGCAATGCCATGCTGAGCGGCATTATATCCGGTTGGCATGGGAATTAGGGCACCTACCGCGAGGATAGTGCGCAACGGCACCCACATTGCCGAATGCCGTCTTCCAAGTATCTCGCCCTCGTGGGCGGTTTCCGTGACGCCTACGACAACATTGTAGATGAACAGGATTGCCGCAATCGCGAAGAACAGAACATTGAAATTCGCGATCAGCGAGGAAATGAGGGTTTCGTCGTTAGGGCCGGTGAAGAGCGGCCCAAAGATCATATTCAAGAAGGAATTGGACCGTGCGTCTCCCTCGCCCTTGATGATATCGGCAATATTGATGTCGTCGGCGTGCGCGACGCTTGCCGAGATCATCCAAAAAGTAGCGAGAAGTCCCACCCGGTTCATGATTAATCGTCCTTTGATAGGATCTGCATGTTTGAAGGCAGACGGTCGTTAAAGTAATCGCGCACAGCGCCGATCCGGCCTTGACGGATCTGCCATGCCCGAAAGTCAGCCTTCATCGCCAAAGCGAAGGTGATGACTGCCACCAGGCACCCGCCGATGAGAAGATAGAAGGACCGATAGCCGAGAACGTAGAGAGCCGGGATAGCAGCGAGTGCAATGCAACCTGCTACCATGTAGATGCTGGAATCCCTGTCCCACGCCGCCAGCGCTGCATCTATTTCCTTTGCGTCGAGCCCGTCACTCAGTTCTTTGAAGCGCTGAATGCCGCCATCGGCATATCGATCTCCGAAGCTTCTCGCCTTCAACCGGCCTTTCGGCCGCAACTCGTCGATCGTGTTCTGAACATTGTCGGCAGCATCTTCCGCAGCATGTGATGCTGCGTTGAAAAAGACCTTGATGCCGAAAGCCCGTTTCAGGTTCCAAGAGGCGAAACGACGGATGCGACCTTGCTCACTCATTGCGCTGCGCTCGCTGTCGTTACGGTCGTGCGACTGTCGCGCTCGTCAAGGCTGTTCGACAACAGCGCTGCAATTGCCGATGCTTGGCGGCGCTCGAGATTGAACCTCATCCAATCGACATGAAGGTTGAGAGCCTGGGTTAGCAGTTGTTCGCGCTGCACAGCGGCGGGAGACATGCCAGCCAGTTCCTTGTGCCACTCTGGATTGGAAAAGCGGGAGCGGACGAAAATATCTACCGCCTGCAGTTCGGAAACATGCTCGCCTACTTCGTAGGGATAGGATTCCGTCACGGCTTTTTTCGCCCAATCCGCAAGTTCTTTGCCACCCGTAGGAGCCGCAATGTCACCAAGATAGCTGTAGATCGAATGTGCTGCCGAACGGCGGGTAGCATCGACCTGACGAGCCGCAACTTGCGCCCTGCCGGCCGGCGATCTCATTTCCGCTTGAGTGATCGGCTTTGGCGGAATCGGATCGACCATGTTGTTGATCATCCGGACGTAAGCCTTGGATACTTCTCCATCCGACGTATCGAGAGTGATCGCGTCGGTTAGGAGGCGAACATCTGAAGTCGGATCAGCGAAGCCGGCGACATTCCTCAACTCGTCACGGTCTGCAATGATCGCGTTTGCGACCGCCAACCCACCTTCCGTTACCGGTTTGCCAATATCCTCGTTGCCGTATGACCAATTGCGGGATGCGTTGGCAACATCGTTGCCGCCGTAGCCCGCGACCCCCTGCCCTGGCTTGCCCATGCTGAAGATGCCCGACAAGTCGAGGCAGGCCGAGGTAGCCGGATCGTACCGACCGCCTTCCGCTGCAGCTCGGGCCTTCTGGCGCTCACGGATGGTTTCTGCCATCTGAGCGGCTTCCTGGGTCCGGGAGTTAGCTTCGATCGCGCGGTTCTGATAGGCACTCAATTGCGCGACGCCCTTCAGAATGGTTTGCGCAATCTGGTTGCCAACGTCAGTCGTATGAGAATTGATGTTCTCCTGAGCGCGGTAGACGATGTTTTGAACACCGCCGCAGGAGCAAGCGGCCAGTGCCGCATTACCGACGGAAAGGGACGCGAAAGCCGTTCCAGCAAACAGCAACGATTTGATGACTGCCTTCATCACAGGCCTCCCGGTCCATAGAGATCGTTATAGAGATTATTCAAAAGCGAGCCGTCATTCTCACGCCGCCCGGAGTTGTTGACCGAGGGCTGGTCCATATTTAGCGAGCCGCCCTTGTAATCATAGTTCAACGTCGGCACAGACCCGCCGCCCATACCGCCGGGCAACTGCAAGGAATCGAAGGATGGCAATTGAAGCGCGGACTGGAGCGGTTCAGTCACCTTGTTCCATTGCTCTTGCGCATAGGAGCAGATTTGCTGTTCGGCGTTCGACAAAGCCTGATTGAAAATCTGGCTCAGGTCCGGAACCTGGATTGCAAAATCAAGATTGACCTTCATCAGATTGTCGAGGCAGCCGAGCGAATCCAGTGACGGTGGCTTTTGAAGGGCTGCTTCATGGCGCTTCACTTCCTTGTCGATACCCGCGCGAATGGCCTCGACGAGGTTGATTTTCACCGTATCGACGCAGCCTTTGCCGCTATCTTTGAAAAGCTGCTCTATTTGGTCTGCATGAGCCGGCGAGGTCGCCATTGCCAGGCCACTAACGGCACAGACCGATAGAAGTCGGATGATTCTCATAGCGTTGCTTTCTCCCCTTGGAATGGTGGGATTTCTCGGATGAGAATCGGCCGTTTTGTGCCGATTCCGGGGAACCCTTCGGTCTGGTCGTACATGCCGCCGCCAGTCTCTCCGCCTAATCCGCCCTCCAAACCTGCGAAGGATTGACCGTTCATGGCCGCCATGCGTTTCAGCAAGTGAGCTTGAAGCTCTGCATAGGAGGAGAAGCCATTCGCCGTCAGATACGAGGCAGGCAAGACAGAGGGGTCAAAGCCGCTGGCGACCCAATCGTTGAGCGCACCGGCGCCGAGGAAGTGAGCCGCGCCGAGCAATCCGTCCTGGGTGATCTCGACACCGTTGATCGTCTGTCCGACGAGGCCGCGCGCCTGACTGCTCAGGGATGACCAATTGCGGGAAGCGAGCTCCATATTCGCCGCATCTTGAAGAGCGGCCCCCGCGCTCGAATAGCGAAGATCATTCAGGCTATTGACGCCTGCGGCTCTGGCCTTGTCGGTAGCGACATAATTGTTCCAATTGCCGGTGGAACCACTACCCGTATATTTGAAATATCCGAGAGATTCCCATGTGCCGGCCGTGATCTGATAACGACCGACGGCACTACCGCCGTTTCCGTTGAAGATTGAATAGGAGTTGCCGCCTTCGAGCTTGGACGTGTTTTCATTATAGTCCGCCCACGCAGTAAACGGCTGCAGCAATGCCAAGCACAGTATGACCATAATCGAGCGTTTCATCGCTTCTGCCCCGCTATCGTGATCTTCATGGCGTTGATGACGGAGCGCGGGTTTTTGTCGCCAAGCGAATAGGTCACAACGCCGTCCTGCGTCGCGACTTCGATCAGATGACGATTATTGTCGTCACGCTCGTCAATGACTGAAAAATCTGGTCCCCATGCTTCGAGAACGTCGATGAGCTGCTTTTTCCCATCGAGAAAGATCACGGGACACGCCGAATTGCCGCAATAGTAATTTGACCGCACCAGAATAGCGGTCTCGTCACCATCCTTAATATTGACGTCTTGAGCGAGAACATTCGACGGCTCGAGCGGTTCTGACCCTCCCTTGAAGCGCTCTTTCAGCGCTTCGGTTGCGGCCTTCAGCTCATCTTCTGTCGGAGTTCTGTTCTTGCGCTCTTGGGGTACGGGTTGAGCCATATAAGCCGTTCCCGACCATTGCCAGAGGCGATGACCATCATAGAGCGGCTTCATGCCCGTCGCTGCAACGGGACCAAGCCCAACGGACTTGCCCGGCACCCGCCAAACCTCAAGCCATTGTTTATCGTCATAGTACAAAGCGGACACGAAACACCCGGTCGCACAACCGCGGGCCTCGCCGAGCAAGACCACCATCTGGTCGTAACCATCTGTCGGTTCTTCGAGCCAGACGCGCTTTGCCTGCACGATACGAAAATCACGCCCATACATTTTCCGCGCCGTCGCCGTCGCATCCGAGTCCTGCTTTTCGAAATTGATGGTTTCCGTCACCAGGTCGTCAATGTTGGACTGAGCCAGAGCAACGCTACCAATCGCGCTTGCCAACAGCGCGGCTGTAATTGCCTTTATCACGAGGCCTCCTTGATCAGTTCGTCCGCGAGCTGGCGAATTGCGTTGCCCCGAACCTTGTCATCAATTGCGACGCCACGATCTTCCATGTCTGCAAGACGGCGCTCGATCGTGTCCTTTGCCGAACCTGAAGGGAAACGGCGCGCGAGAATGCGCCGGGCTGCCTTCGAACCGAGGCTTTCGTAAAGCATCGTGCGTAGCGAGGTGTCCTCAGCCGTCGTTGAGAGCGCCCAAATTTCAATCGGGCCGAGCTGGTTGAATACGTGCTGGACATACGTGCCTGACCGCAGGTTCAGCATCGCCAGCAGCGGTGCGCCCTCCCCTTCGATCGGACCACGAAGCCCGCGCATAATGTCCATGATCGATGGGGTAAGATTGTAGGTCGATGCAATCTGACGGATAGATTCCTCCGTCGGCACGTTACAGAACCAGAAGCTGTTGGCGAGTTTCTGAATGCTCGTGTCGAAATCTTCGAGAAGCTGAGACGCAAGCGTGATTTGCACGCCGGCCTTACGACCGACGCGGCCGAGATTGATCATCTGGTCGCGGAAGCTGTCCAGGCCGCCAGTCAAATGATATTCGTCGACGCAGAGGCGCTTGCCCATCTGCCGGTTGTTCTCGATCCGCTGAAGATGATAGGCGCGAACCTCGTCGCTTAGATCACGAGCACGGATCTCGTCAGCATCCATCCAGAAATCGGTGGTCAGGGTCTGAAGCGAGACCATATACATGATGGCGGTCTGTCGCTTGGCGTGTGGACCTGTCTTCGCGGTTACGCCGGCAAGGTCGAACGCGATGATGCGGGCGTTCGAAACATCGAACCGCGTCGGTCGGGCCAGGATCGGATAATCGCGGCACGCCGCCGTCAACATGCGCTGGAAAGCTTTCAGCACATCCTCGCCGGTTGGTGCCTTCATATCTCGGAATGGCTCTCGTACGATTTCGGAGTTAGAGACATTCACGAGATCGGCCAAGGTCGGGACGGCATAGCGCTGCGCTAGTGCAGCCTCATGATATCTCCCCTTCGAGAACAGATAGTCGGTGATCTCGTACCATGTCGTCGCGGTGTCAATCTCGAAACCAAGCTCTTCGAGCGCGGCGTCAACCTCGAAGGAATCGGATTTGGAATAGCGCTTCGGTGAGCGGCTATCGCTGAAGAACTTATAGGCTTCGTCGATCGTTGCGCCCGCAAGCGCACTGATACCGTCATAGGTCGCCTCCTCACCGTCCGGGGTACATATGAGGCAGAGCAGGTTTACAAGGTAAGCTCGCTCATATTCGAAGGGGTGACGCATGCACAGTTGCAGGTCGAGCGGGTTGACCGAATATTGTTCCGACATTTTCAGCCGATGAAAGACGGCTTCATGGCGGCGCTGGACCGGTAGAGCATCGCGAATGAGGCTGATCAGGCCTGACGACGATGGACCAATGTCGATAATCGAAATACGCGGCAACAGGCCCTCGTTAGACCTGCTTCGACCTGACTGGCGTGACAACGCCACGCCGAGATTGATCGAATTCATCAGGACCGATTTGCCGGAACCCGGCGTGCCGACGATCAGGTCAACCCAGCCCAACTGTTTCGAGGAACCGGGTTGATACGGCCACAGCTTGCCGTCTTTCGTCCGGAACATGACGGAACCCTGTTGCCATGGGCTTGCAGGTCGTGCGATCGGCGCAAGGGCAAAAGCGTCGGCAAGGCTGGCGGCGGCCGCCGGTGCTGTCGATTGTGCATTGAGCGCTAGAGCCGACGACATCACGCACTGGACGGGATCTCCGACCAGTGCGTCCGTCTGGCAGTTGCCCCATCGTTCTACCGTCCGCCGCAGGGTCGCCACATGCCGCTGCAGCGTCTCTATATCCGTCTTTGGCGCCCATGCTGCAAACGAGCAGCGCCACCGAACGACGGTATCATCCGCGCCGTCATCAAGACGCAGTTTCTCGAAAGCCTTCTTGATGCGTGAATTGTGGATCGGTGCGGTCCACGTCATGATATTCGTATATGTTTCCTTGAACATCTGCCCTTGGAAACCGCCGGAATCGATCAGCATCGACATCCGCCAGGAAATGCGTTGATTGCTGTCGAGCACCCTCCGGATCAGGTCATTGAATTGCACAACGACTTCCGGTCCAAGCGATATGTCGAAACCGGAGAAGACTGTTTCACCAAGTTGCACCGTCGTTTGGTCAATGATTTCGCCATGCTCATTGATGAGCTGTCGAGAAAGCAACGGCCAAAGGAGGTTCGAAACCTCGCTTTTCTTGAGTTCTTTGACAGATTTGGGCATACGAGCCCGCGCATAATCTCCGGGTAAGATCGCCTTCCAGCTATCCCCCGCGATCAGATATTCCGGGTTCAGCACGCCTTTGATCTGCGACAGGGCCTCATGCACTTCCAGCGGCTCGATTTCGATACCGACAATGTTGGCTTCTCGCACCATAGCCTCGCAGAAGGAGCGATGCCTTGTAACGAGGGCGTCGATCGCCAGCGCCGGCCACTGTGCATGCCGCATTTGCGGCGCACCCTGCATATCTTTGCGGGCCTTTTCCGAACTGGTTTTCAGCTCTTGGCGCGTGAGCAAGGTAGGCCGCGACCACAGCGCCATGAAACAACGCTCGCCGGTCAGACGTTTCGGCAACAATTGCCGCCGCTCGTCTATGAGATCGTGAATATCGAGGCCCGTATCGGCCGCAACGCCTTCAGTTACCGCAAGTGCACGATTGATGTCGGCCGCACCTAGTTCCGGGGTGTGCCCGAACCAGAACTGAAGCGTATAGCCGGCAGTTCCCAATTGCGAGCTGAAGGCAAGGCGGAGATCCGTCACCGCCTTGCTGATTTCCTTCTCGCCCGGCATGGACCGGAAGCCTTCAAGCCGAAATACCGTCACCAACGAACCGTCATCGGCAACAAGCATGTTTTCGCCTTCAGATGTCACAAGCCGGCAATAGCCGTCCAGCGACTTCCGCAGCGCCGACCGACCGATAACAGCCGCCAGCGTGTCCAGAATTCCGATCCCTCCCATCATCAGTTGATCGACCGCAAGGTTCCGTCAACCGACGTGGTATCGGCACCAGAGCCGAAGAACGTCGTCACACCCATGCCGAGGAATTCCGGAACGGCAATGAACAGTGCGGCCGCAACGCCGAACCAGATCGCCGTAGCTGGCCTTGAAGACGTATCATGCGGGTTGCGGTTGTGCTGCACCAGCTTGTTGATCGCCAGCATGGCGAACACAACACCAATGATGAACGAAGCCGCGCCGAGGAAGTCACCGGCAGGGCCGAGCGTATCATTGCGAACATTCGTCAGAACTTCGCCAAGGCCGCCACTCGATTGAGCGAGCGCCATGGTCTGGTAAGCAAACGTCCCGGCAAAGAGTGCCGCCGTTTGTATCCATGCCTTCTTCATAAGTGCTTTCCTTTCTTAGCCGAGCACAAGTTCTTCGATATAGCCGACGAACATCACGATATTCATCGCGAGTGTGCCGCCGATTAGGTGTGCGATGCCGAAGCCTAGAAGGCCCGGCGAATGCGCAGTTACAGACCTGTTGCACATCAGCAGACCGCGTATGAATCCGAGTAATCCGATAAACTGGACAACCCGCAGGAGAGCGATCAGAACAGACCGTGCTTGTTCATGATCGAGCGGAGCGAGCATTTCTGGCGCGTAAGCAAAAATTTCCGAGGCTGCGACCGTCTCGTCCACCTGGAAAAACGACATCAGGAATGCCGATATTGTAGATGACAGGGAAATTAGCAGGACGGCAGTGATGATCCCTGCCGTTGGCGCCCAAACTACAGAATCACCTCGCCCAATGAATTGACCAGACGAGCGACGTTCGCTCGCTAACGCGAACCCGTGGATAGATGATAGAGCCAGAACAATACCGATAATGAAGCATGTCGCGGCAACAAGCGCCTGTGCCGGCGGGATCAGGTCAGCGAGCCGCTGAACCAATCCCACCAAGCCATTCAGTGCTTCACCGTTTCCGCCCATGGCTCACCCATTTTACTGCGTCGCCGCAGCATCCTCTTTCGGTTTATCTCCGGCGGCGCTCGCTTCCGCTACCTTTTCCGGCTTCGGAGTTGGAACGGGTGGTGCCTTCGCCTTCGGGGTCACAATCTGATGTCGGGCATTGCCGAAAACCGCCTCGTCTGCCGGAGCTTCCCCGTCATTGCCAGCTTGAGCGGAATAGCCGTTTCCTCCCGGCTGGATCAGGCCGATAATTGCCTGATCCTGTGCCTTGAGTTCTCGCAGATGCGTGATGATCGTATCCACAACGCCGTTCTGCGAAGTCAGCGTTGTGACCTCCGCACGCAATGCATCGTTGTCGGCACGCAAATCAGCTACCTGACGTTTTAACGCAATAATTTCACGCTCAATCGGGGTTGGCGTAGATGTTTTTTCTATTTTGACTGAATCTGATTTTTCGCCGTGCGCACTACCCGCAGCAAAATATAGTCCGCCACCAGCAATTGCACAAATTCCGACTATCAAGACTACCCGGAATAGCATGCCTCTGTCGCTATCCTCCGTAGGTAGCCGAGATAGATTGTCATCATGCCTGCCTATACTCATCTTGTGCTCTGCGTGTGCTTTCGACAACACGAATCGAACAATTTTCGATTGTGGCCTTTTGGGGGTGACAATGAGACTCTTTATGGCATATTCAGACGATATTGCAATATAAAGCAAAAGGAAAATGCGGGAATGAATGCCTACAAAATCCTCCTCGCGTCATGTGCCATTTTCGCTACAGGTCTGCCCGCCAAGGCGGAATTGAATCTCTGGCAGCAGAATTTTGTGGGCTGCTCGGTCTCATCTTCACCCTATACAACGCAGGTCCTTTTCAAGGACGCGTCGAAGGTTCGCCCGCTCATGCAAATTGCCGGGATGAACGCATGGGCGGTTCCAACTGCTGATGGCGGCCAGCAAATCGCGCTCACCACACCGGACGGTCTGACGATTTACGGTCGCATCGTCGGCCCGCAGGGTGAAGACATTTCCGCCGCTCTTCTGGCGACCACACCAACCGTCACACCGGAACCTTCGCCGTTCGATCCGCAGTCGCCAGCCACCTCATCAACGACGACCTCTCAGGCTGCCGCTAATGTTATCCGGTCGGTTCCCGGAGTAGGAACCGCCGCGCAGATAGCGGCCGCGGCCGCCGCACCACAAATCGGACAGTCCTCCCCTGCCCCGGTTGAACAACCATCCACGGCAGAGCCGCAACAGGCTGCTTCGGCTACCCCGTCTGTTGAGAGGCCAGCAAGCAACAATTCGGTCGCTGCATCGGCAGCACCCGCAACGCAAGCCGCTCAATCCACGCAGGCCCCTACCGCCGCAACGCCGCCACCAGAGGCTCAGCCGCAACAGCAGGCGCAAACCGCTACCCCTCCGCAACAGCTCGCATCGGTGGGCTCGCAAACCGTTCCAGACGTTCCCAAGGCAGCCAGCATTGAACAGCTTATGCAGCAGGCTCAGGATTTCGCTATGTGGTTCCCTGCCAATAAGCCAAAGCCCGGTTCGCCTCTCGTCTACGTCTTCGTTGATCCCACCTGCCCGCATTGCGCATGGTCGTTCGAGCATCTGAAGCAGCGGATCGATGACAACACGATTGACCTGCGCGTCATCATGGCCCCGATCCTTTCGCCCGAGGCCGCGCAGATCGCGGCTTCAATCATGCATCAGGAGGATATTGCTACGAGCTTGCGTGACCAGCTCGCATCCGTGATCGGATCGGGCAAGCCAGCGCCGAAGGTCGATCCGAAGAACTTCGACAACGCCGTGGTCGCAGCTATGCAACGCAATGTCGATTGGATGCGTCTCAATGGCGTTCCCGGAACCCCATTTTATCTCTATCGCACGAAGGAAGGTGCTCAGTTCGCCTTTGGCGCTCTCAATGATGCACAACTAGCAACCGCTCTCCCCGACGCGCAGCCAGCCGCTACCGCCAACAACGCCGGAACCGCCGCCCAATGAGCCAGAACGCCGATTACGGCCAGATCGAAACAATCCTCATGCGGGCGGACGTTTATCGGACCGCCTATCGTCGCATGAGCATCATCGCCCTTGCCTTGCTTGTCGTCGCCGTGATCGCCGTCCTGGCGGCGGTTAGCCTCGCGTTGACAAGGCCGGAGCCGCGATATTTCGCAACGACAGCCGACGGGCGCATTCAGCCGCTCATACCGCTCGATCAACCACATTTGAGCGCCGCTGAGATAGCGACCTATGCGGCAGAAGCCGTCACCCGGTCCTTTACCTATTCATTCGCCACGTACCAGCAGGATTTTCAGGACGCGCAGCAGTATTTCACCAAGCCGCAAGGCTGGAATTCATTCGTTGATGCTGTTCAGAAATCCGGAACGCTCGAACTTGTGAAAAACCGCCGTCTCAACACGACTGCGATCGCACAACGCGCAGTTATCGTGCGAGAAGGCGTCAATGCCAATGGCGTCTACGAGTGGATCGTTCAGATGCCGGTACGCGTCACCTATCAGTCTGCATCGGAAGTGACAGGCCAAAATTTGATGGTCACGATCACCCTGCAGCGTTTGCAAAGCTATGAACACCCGCGCGGCGCGGCTATCTCCCGCTTCCTCGCGGCCCCCGGAGGTGCTTGATGAGAATGTTCGCCGGCAATATCGCTTTTCTCCTTGCCTTGAGTGGGTCCGCACTTGCTCAACAGGCTGCTCAGCCTGCGCAAACATACACGCCTCCAACGCCAGAGGCCGCCGCCGAACTGCCTGTCCAACAGCCTCAGCAACAAGAGCAGGTATCTCAACCTGCCGACGAGCAGGAAACTCAAGGGCAAGGCCAACCTGCATACTCCAAATACGGCGAAGCAATGCCCGGACAGGCCGCGCAACGCCAGCCACGACAAGCCCCGAATGTCCCGATCATCGGCGCCCGCCGTCTGATGCAGTCACTTTCCGAACTGGACCGTCCCCTGACGCCAGAAGAGATTACGGCCTATGGCGCAACTGTTCAGTCGTTAATGCCGATGTCTCCGGAAATCATCCGCGATTATCGGCGTAGGGTCGATGAAAGCCAGAAGGCCGCGGCGATGCCGCCAAGCGGTTTCAGAGCACGGCCAATATCTGATTCCGTGCGTATGTCGCTCAAGTCGAATCAGGCGCTCCAAACCCTGTACACGACGCCAAACACGGTATCGGTAATGGCTTTCTACGACCGCACAGGCAAAGCATGGCCGATTGCCAGCTTTGTCGTTGGTCGAGCCGATTCTTTCCAAGTCTATGCGCTGCAGGAAGGTTCGAACCAGATCGCAGTCACGCCGCTCGTGACGCACGGCTATTCGAACCTGATAATCTCGCTTGTCGAGGAAGATCGCCCGATCGTGATCAATCTCGAGACAAGCGATACCAAGACGCATTTCCGCCGTGACATCACCGTTGAGGGGTACGGCCCAAATGCCGCGGTCTCGCCGACGGAAGTTTCCGTTAAAGAACCGCCTTCCAACGGGACGATGATGGCCTTCGCACAAGGTGCGGATCTACCAAGATCGGCAATCAAATTGCGGACATCTGACAGCAATGTTGAGGCCTGGCTTCTCGATGGAGCCTATTATCTCCGGACATCTGACACATACACCTCCCCGTCCCCACAAGCCATGCTGACGGGACCGGGAGGCGTCCATGCCGTGAAAATCAAGCCCTCCCCCGTTGTGCTGATCTCGCGCAATGGCACGATTTCCAGAGTGAGGATTTCCCAATGAGCGACGCAAGCGACGAAAACGCTAAGAATTCGGCCGAGCGCGAGGACGCCGCTCCGGACCTGGCCGGTGCAGCAACCGTCAACCGTTCGGGCCGCAAACGCGGATCACGAGTTCAGACCTACGTCGTAATCGGTTTGCTCGCCTCAGCCGTCGGCTATGTCGGCTACTCCATGTTCAAGCAAAGCGACCTTGCACCATCCCGTATTTCGCGTGGCCCCAATGTCGATGCTACGCCAGCCGGACAGCAGCAGGCCGATTCCGAACGGTATCAGCAATCGCTTGATGCGGTTAACCAGCAGGGCGCGCAAACGGCTGATCAAAGCGGGGGCAGCTTCCTCGCTACGCCAGACGAACCGTTGCGCAATATTGACGATATTCGCGACGTCACGAAGGAGCCCTACCCTCGCCAACGTCCGGTGGCTCCTGCCAACGAAGTTCCGACGCAGCGGGTTGAGAATTTCACTCCTGACCGCCGACAGGCCATGACCCCGGATGACTACAGTGACATAAATACGCTTGCCGGTGCGATGGCCGCCCAAGCTGCAAGCTTAGCGTCGCAATGGTCTCCCAAGGGATCAGTTAATACGATCGTTCTCAATCAGACGCTCTACAAGTCGCCCGAACAGCGACAGGCCGAGGCCGAGGCAGCACGACAGGCCGCCCTTTCTGGCAATGGTGGCGTTGTCGACGGCGCAAACATGCTGATCAAAGCCGGTCAGATCCTCTTTGCACGCACCGTCAATGCGTCCGACTCCGATACGCCCGGTCCCGTCGTCGCCGAGATATTCCAAAAAGGCCCTCTCTATCGCGCTCGAATGCTCGGGTCATTTCAGCAAAACCGCAACACGAACGCATTGATTGTCGAATTCAGCCGCCTTGTGATGGCCGATGGCACGGAAGTACCGATCTCGGCATATGCCGTTGATGGTGCCAAAGGCTCCATCGCCGTCAAATCAGACGTAGATCATCGGTGGCTTGCCCGCTACGGGCCGCGACTTGCCGGTGCCTTCATTTCCGGCCTTGGCGAAACCATGTCGCGCCCAAGCCAGGAAATCATCATTGGCAATAACTCCACGACTGTCGTTGATCGCGAAACCGAGCTGAAGGACGCGCTATATGCCGGCGCTGGCCGTGTTGGCGATCAGCTCGCCAGCGAAATCGAGGACATGGCCCCGAGTGGACCGCTCGTCAAGCTTGGCAGCGGCTACACCATTGGCGTCCTATTCATGCAGGGCGTACCCAACGTTCAGGCCACGCTTAATTCGGTTGCTACGCGATGAGTGAACAGGAATTCGAAGACGGCAACCGCTTCAAAAGAAAGGTCCATTGGCGCGACTCCATGCGAGAACCCCGTCTCATGATCTTTGATGCCCGCCTGGTCTTCTTTTTCCTGCTTCTGGCGGTCCATCTTGCGGTCTGGACCGCCGTTCTTCTCCTGGCAGCAATGCTTGTGTTCTGGCTCGTTGAACGGGCTGGATATCGTTTCCCGAGTGCTCTCAGGACGATCAGGGCCACCTTTGCGGGTCATAGGAGGCCGGCGTTCTATCAGAGACGTTATCGCGAAGCCGTAGACTACGGATTCGAATATCGCCGCTCCCCCTCCCCTCCCCCGATACCCGCTCAGAAGGCTCCGGCAGTAACGGAGCCCGAACCTGTCGAGACACAGGCGGGCAGTCTCCCATTAGCCGCTGAATAAGCGGCTATTTTTTTGCTTCGCATTCACTTCCCAATGGAATATATAAGCAAAACGTTTTCCATAGGTTTTAAATAGGTATACCATAATAAAACCTTTGCGAAACGTAGGAATTGCGTTTACCATCCGTTCATAATCCAATGATAAAACCGATAGTGAAGACATTCGCATGGTTTCGGATGCGTCCACTATCCGAATAGCAAATAGATACGGAAGATGATCGTATGGCTGTCGTTTCCTTCATGACCACCAAAGGCGGCGGTGGAAAAACCACAAGCGCCACGCTTTTTGCGACCGTACTCGCAGAGCAGGGCGCTTCGGTATGCATGATCGACGCCGACCCCAATCAGCCGCTTGTCGGTTGGGCCACAGAGGCGGTTCATCCCAAATCGTTGACGGTGATCGGCGATGTACATGAGGACAACATCATCGAGACGATCGAAGAACAATCCGCCAAGCATATGTTTGTGGTTGTCGATCTCGAAGGCTCGGCAAACCTATCGACCGGCTACGCGCTGACCCAAAGCGATCTGATACTTATCCCGTTGCAGCCGTCCAAACTCGATGCCAACGAAGCGGCCAAAACCCTGAAGTTCATCCTCAGACAGGGTAAAAGCAGTGGGAAGACAATGCCTGCACGAGTATTTTGGGCTCGCACGCCAGCCGCATATATTACGCGCAGCGCTCGCGATATCGGCTCGCAATTCGAGGAAGCAGGAATCGGCTTTCTCGAAACCAGCTTGATCGAACGAGAAGCCTTCAGGGGCATCTTCAACTACGGCAGGACACTGGAGAACCTGACCGAAGATCAGGTTCCCTCACTTGAGAAGGCTCGGGCTAACGCCGCCGCGTTCACCGGTGAAATCATCGCCTTGCTGAAGGAGCACCGCACATGAGCACGCACAATATTCGCCTTGATCTGGATGAGTTTAAACCAGAGGCCAAGAAGGCCGATCCTGCTGCAAAGGCGTCCGTGGAAAAGCTTGCCGAGGCAACCGGTTTCAAGACGCGTCATGCACCGGAACAGACCCGCAATGAGCCGAAACCTTCCCCGAAACCCGACTCCCTACCTGCACCGGCCGCCCCGGTAGCGCCAGTAGCATCAGAAGGAGAGGGCGAAGCACGTCGCCGTGGTAGAAAACGGACCACCAATCGTAACACTCCCTTTGCCGTGAAGCTGAAGGTCGAGACGAACAACCTGATCTATGAGTTTGCCGACCGCCTCGAATGCAACGCGATTGCCGAGGTCCTGGAACTGGCACTTGGCGCACTTCAGAAAGAACTTGACGAGGGCATAGACCCTCGAGCTCGCGCGGCCGAACAGGCGGCCGCCCAGGGCTAATGCCCGGCGGCCGGGTAGGGGAGGGCTGGCAAGCGTTTGCGAACGCGGTTAGCAGCCCCAGGCTTTCGCGGCGGATCTATGCCCGGCGCGCTGCGCTCGCCGGGCTTCTGATCGCCGCGACGCTGTTCCTACTCCTCCTGCAGGGACATATCGGGACTGCCATGACAATTCCGGTCATTTTCATAGGGCTGTGCTTTGCAGCCCTGTTTACCGGCCCTCTTGCGGAAATAGTCGCCATATGGTCGCGAAACACGTTCTACACGTCCAGAAGCGGTCAATGGATCGTCTTTCCACTGACCTTTGCTATCTCTCCCATTCTGGCGCCGGTCGTGCTCGCCGTTTCGACTGTGCAATTCCTCAAATCGACGTCCTGATCCAGAGTAAAGCCTAGTGGCAATGAGAGGTCGTGTGAATTGGACGCTTTCATATCGAATGATAGGATCTGATGAACGAAGATGATCAACGAGAACTGGAGGGATTAATGCTGGTTGACGATCGAAACTTGTTACGAATTGCTGGATATGCTGCTGCTACGGCTTTCGTGGGTGCTGCGTCACTCGGATTTCATAAACCTTTTTTGAGTTGGTTTGCGCTTTTGGCTGTGGCTATCGTCGGCGGGCTATTGAGCTATGCGCCTGGTCTGGTCCACCGTTTGCGATTTCAGGAAGCGTCCAGCATAGTTTTGGTGAGCGCTCTTGCAACAGTGATGGGTGAGGGCCTTTGGCTGGAAATTTTTGGTAAGCGGGGCAAATTTGGTGGCCAAGACCCTGTTTCTGATTCCAAGTCAGAAAAATTAAACACTGTGCATATCGTGAGTTCCGCATCGATATTTCATGGCTATGGGATTCCTGATTTTGGCAAATCATGATTCTCTTTTGCGATGCCGAAGAG
>NZ_JBHEEO010000036.1:0-29519 GCF_041929965.1 Brucella oryzae
GAGAAGCGCATCGGCCGGAACGCCGAGCTGAGCTCCGATGAAGGAAAGGACTTCATGCGGAATCATTTCGCCCGGAGCCAGCGCGCGCCCTGGATAGCGTAGTGCACAAAGCTGCAGGGCGAAACCCAGCCTGTTTTCTGGTCTGCGGCGTTCCTGAATGTTTGCCAGATCGTCGTCGCCCAATGTGTAATGCTTCAGCAGTGATAACTCGTCCGTCGGCAGGTCGAGCAACGCCGAGCGCTGTCGCTCGGCGAGAATATGTCGTCTTGGCATGCGCGCGTTGTCCCTGTTGAAGTACAGTCTGTTTTGGACAACAATCGCCCCATGCAAATCAAGGCTTTGCGAGCCACAAAACCACGAGGGTTCAATTGGGACAGCGCGTGGCCATCTATTGCCGGGTTTCGACGGCTGATCAGTCCTGCGAACGACAGGAGCGAGATCTGACCGCCTTCGCCGGACGTGCCGGATATAAAATTGCCGGCATATATAAAGAGACGGGCTCGGGCGTGAAGCTGGACCGGGCCGAGCGCAAGAAGATCATGGCGCTCGCTCAGGCCAGACATATCGACGCCATCCTGGTCACAGAACTCTCCCGCTGGGGACGCTCGACGATCGATCTCCTCAACACGTTGCGCGAGCTGGAAAGCTGGAAGGTCTCAGTCATCGCCATGAACGGCATGACCTTCGATCTGTCATCTCCTCATGGCCGTATGCTGGCGACTTTCCTCTCCGGTATCGCTGAATTCGAACGCGATCTTATCAGCGAACGGGTCAAATCGGGCTTGGCCGTTGCCAAAGCGCGCGGCAAGAAACTCGGTCGACAGCGGGGGCAGCGCCCGAAGTCGGACCGTCTGGCTCCGCGAGTTCTGGCGCTCGTTGCTGAAGGCCGCAGCTATCGGCTCATTGGTCGCGAACTTGGGCTCAGCAAGAACACCGTCTCCGATATCGTGCAACGTAACCGCAACGCTATCGTCGCTCGCGAGCCAAATCGTTGAGCCCGATAAAGGTCCCGATGACATCGAGCGAGAACCGGAACGCCGGTTGATCGCCGGGCAACGCCGGCTCCATGACCAGAGATACGCCTACATCGTCTCCCGTTCGCCAAAAGCGAACTGATTGTTTCGGTGTTACCGGCTCCTTAGCTGGCGTACTCTGAGCCAGACATTGAGAAAACTGGCGGCGATCAAACCAGAGATGCCGACGTAGGCCAGGACAAGGCTTGGCATGAGACCGAGAAACACGACCGCTATCGCCAGCGTACTGAGCCCCCCGATGATGAGAGCCCACGGTTGATGATGGCTGCGTGTTCCAAGATATAGCCCGAGTAGGGTGACGGCCAGAAACGCTGCTAACAATGGGAACAGGATCGCATCTCTTTTGATGAAGCCAAGCCCGACGGCCGATACAATCGAAAGGAGTACCGGGGAACCGAGGCAGCAGAGCGCCGCGAAGACCGATCCGGCGGCCCCGAATTTGTCCAGGTGCCGTTTCCAAAAGGTACTTTGCTCGATGGTGTTCGCGGCCATAGCTGCAGTCTCCTACACACCTGCAACTTCGCACCCGCCGGGTGGATATTTTCGACGGCGCCGTTCACCCTTTGAGGCAGCAGCGTGCCGATGTGGAGCAGCGAAGAGAGGTGATACCGCTCTCCGCCCGCCGCCGCCAATCAGCCGGCGGCTATTGCGCCACATGCGACGGATAGCCGGCGTTGGTCGTCGCAGCAATGAGGGTCGGTACGCCGGTGACTGCGTCATCGAAAGAGACCGTGGCGACAGCACCCGACATTGCGTCGGCTTCCTTTACCTGGACCGCTGTGACACCCGAGACACGAGAGAGGGCCGTTTTGACGATGGGGGCGCAGAGCGCGCAGGTGGCGTTGTCAACGTTCAGTATAACAGTCTTCTCGCCGGCCACGGCGGCGAGCGGGGAAAGCAGAGCGAGGAGAACGGCAACTGCGACAGGGCGGATCATGGGATCATTCTCCTTTGGCTTAGAGGAACAGGGGCGCAAGTCTCGGGAACCCTAGTCCGACGATGACGAGGACGGTGGCAACCCAGAGGCCGGCTTTGGCGATCCGTCCCGACTTGGGCTGGGCGCAATAGGAGCCCTCAGCGCAGGCGACCTTTGGCTCGCGATAGACGAGATAGAACCCGTAGCCGAGGATACCGAACGTCATGGCGGCAAAAATCGGTTGATACGGTTCGAGGGCGGTGAGGTTGCTGATCCAGGCTCCGCCGATGCCCACGGTGAACAGGGCAAACGGGATGACGCAGCAACTCGAGACGGCGATCGCCCCGAGAATGCCGCCGGCGGCGAGCAGTTGCTGGCGTCCGCCCCGCTGGTGTTCCGATGTCACGTGGATGGCGGCGGTCGCCGACGTTCGGGATCCTTTGAGACCTGATGATGCCTCCATGATTGCTCACTTTCTGCATCGTTGAACAGCGATTTGCGAAGTAGCCTACGCCTTGTAGTCACTACAGACTCAAGGGGGATTTCAACGATTTGCGATCACGCTTCTGTGAGGGCGTTGGAAAGTGGAACCCGTTGAGCAGTCGCTGTCGTCTGAAGACCGTAGCTGGGGTTTTCAAGCATCATGAACCGTGGCGCTACCAATCTCTGTTTCCGCAGTGCCTACGTGGCCAAGCGATCAAGATTTTGTCTTGACCCTGTACCGAGTACAGGGTGTAACGAATCTCTTTGGCAGCGATCGCGTCATCGGGATACCCGACGCGGTCGTGCTTGTGATTAATGGACCGCGCCGCAGCGATGCTATGGATCTGCGATCAGAACGGAGAGCGCCTTGGACGACAAACCGACCGCCGGCATCGTGACCGCGATCATCATCGCGCCTTTAGTCGCGCTTTGCTGCCTTGGACCGGTAGTCATCGGCTCGGCGGTGGGCGGCGTTTTGGGCTGGTTCAGCGGGCAAGGTCTCGTGATAGGGGGTGTGCTGACACTCCTGGCTGGAGCCGCCGGCTATGCCCTCATGCGCTGGCGCCGGGCTTCATCTCGTCGGGAAGATGCCTCCCCGACATGCACATGTGACGAGCCCAAAGCACGGCCCGGCAGCCGCCAACCACCAACCATCCTTTGAGCCGGCACACTCCAATCGCGAAATACCCCGTACACTCGGAGATACGCCCTTGCCCATGACCACGCCGGCCGCGGACCTCGCGGAAACGATCGAAGAAAACTCCATTCTGACGCCGCAATTCAACGCGGATGGGCTCATTCCTGCAGTCGCCACGGATGCGGCGAACGGTGTGGTGCTAATGCTGGCGTGGATGAATGCGGAGGCGCTGGAAAAGACGATCGAGACCGGTCAGGCCTGGTACTGGAGCCGGTCCCGCAAGTGTCTTTGGCATAAGGGCGCGACGAGTGGGCAAGTCCAGCAGGTCGAGGAACTGCGCATCGATTGTGATCAGGACGCGGTGTGGCTCAAGGTGCGCGCTGGCGGAGACGGCGGATGTTGCCATACCGGCCGGGCGAGTTGCTTCTATCGCCGGATCGTTACGGCGCCGGGTCGCCCGACGCTCCGCCGGGTGCCGGATGCCCCGCCGAGATAGGTCCTCAGGGTAATATCGATGTTTTCGAGCGCGACCAGGCGCTCCAGTATCACGGTCAGAAGACCGACCAGCCGCCGAAAACCCTCCAAAGCCACCTCCGGAAAGCCGTTCCGCCGGCGTGTCGCGATGGAGAGAGTATTGATCGTGCCATCACCGAAGCGCAGCGGAACGATAAGATAGTCGGTAAAGCCGTCAGCCCTAAGTTCGCCGTAGAGGTCGCACCGAAACGCTCGGACGTCCTGCAGGCGAGGAACGCGGAGCTCCGTGCGCGTCGTGTGCACATGATGATCCGGGGAAGCGAGATAGCCCGGTCGGTTCTTCAGACCATGCGGCCAATCGATGACACGAACTCTGTCGTCGTCGGCAAGCCAGAGATAGGTCCGGGCACGGAAGGCCGGATGCAGCGGCTGCGCGCTCACAAAGATGCGATCGACGCGAAGCGTTGCCGCGGACAGCAACCGTCCGATATCGCGGATCACCGCACGCGCGTCGGTCGACGCAGCGGCGCTGTCGGAGAGACCGAGTGCGAGGCGGCCGAGATGCATGCCCGGATCGCCGTAGGGTGCCTCGGAATCACAGACCCGGCGCTTGGTCATGGGCGTAATCCTGCTGAACGGGCAGGACTAAGACGCTCGACCGTCGGGAATCGCTGACTGGGGGACATTCCTTTGCTCATGCTGTCCTCGATGGTAAGGCCGTTGGCCGTTCGAAACGATCGTGTGTCTGCCGGTGGGGCGCCTCCCAAACTCTGCTCCCCGTCGCGTCGAGCGTTTTCAGAGACGCCCGCAATCGAAATGCCAGCCTTGCCGCATCAGCTACACCATCGAACTGATGTCCGACGCATAGCTGGGATAGGCGAAGATGATGCCCTTGATCCTGTTCGCGGTCAGCCCTGCGCCCATAGCCATGGCAAAGAGATTGATTTGTTCCTCCGCTCCGGGGCCGATCAGATGTGCACCAAGAATATGGCCGGTCCCGTTCTCGACCAGAACCTTGTAGGCACTGTAGCGCGCCCCGACCCGCAGCGACGAGTACCAGCCGGCGGTCTTTTCGAAATGCGTGTCAAAGGCCAGCCCCTTGTCGCGTGCTGCGGCTTCGGACAGGCCGACCGAGGAAAGCTGCGGCAGCGTGAAGACAACGCTTGGGATCGGCGGATAACTGACCGCGCGCTCATCCTTTCCTGCGAGCAGGTTCTTGCCTGCAATCCGGCCTTCGTTGGCCGAAACCGGGGTCAGATTAGGCCCACTGTCGGCACAGTCGCCGGCTGCAAAAATGGCGGAATTTGTGGTCCGCATGTAGGGGCTGACCTTGATGCCTTTGCGGCCGTATTCCACGCCCGCGGCCTCCAGGTTGAGATGCTCGATGTTGGGCACGCGCCCGGTGGCATGAACCACCAGATCACAATTGATCGTCTGCTTTCCTTCCGGCGTCTTATAGGTAACGGTGAAATCCGACCCGTCTTTCTCGATCTTCAGAACCTTGGCCTCGGTCCGCAGGTCAATCCCCAGATCGGCGGTCGCCTCGGAAAGGATACCGACCAGGTCGGGGTCGAAATTGCCCAGCGGTCGCTCCATCATCTCCAGAACCGTGACTTCCCGCGCCCCTGCGCGTTTGGAGATATGGGCAAATTCCATCGCAATGAATCCGCCGCCGACGAACACGACCCGGTCCGGCCGTTCGGGCAGCTCGAGAAAGTCGGTGCTAGTCGCCAGCAACTCCTCGCCGGGGATATTCAGCGTCATTGGCCGAGCGCCGGTGGCGATATGAAAGTTCCGGGACGACAAGATCTCGCCATTCACCTCGATCTTGTCTCGCCCGGTGAAGCGTGCCTCGCCATGCAACACGGTGATACCGGCTTTCTCCAGCCCGCCCTCGATGCGACCAGGCATCGCGTCGGTGAACGTGCGCTTGAAGGCGATCATGTCCGCCCAGTCGACGGATGTCTGTGCTTCCAGCCCCTTGCCGCTCAAGTTGCGGGCCCAGTCAATGCCCTCAGTCACGGCGATCAGCATCTTTTTGGGATCGCAGCCTCGCAATGCACAGGTGCCGCCGAAAGGAAGGGCGTCGATGCTGGCGACCTTCCAGCCAGCGTCAGCGGCCATCCGGGCGACACCATTTCCACCCGTCCCACCTCCGATCACGATCAGATCGAAGCTTTTGTTATCGCTCATGCAATTCTCCTCTCCTAAAAGACTACTTTTCCCCCTGACAAAAAACCTAACCCCCACAGCAAGGTTTGCAACGCCCTGCCTGCAATAATACCCTTCTCAACATGACATCCGGCGACGCTTTTGAGCAGAACTACTTGCGCCGACCGTATATCGGTTGACCGACGGGGCCTTTGCCGTCGGTCTTGCCATTTGCCCGCGCGCGGTGCCGCCACAAGTAGATTCCGACAATGGCCAAGACGGCCGCTGCCAGCCAGAAGTAGCCGCCGCCGACCAGCCAACTGGCAAGGCCGGCAAAGCTGATCGCGCCTGTTGCTGCCAGTACAATCGCGCCGCAGCAGACGATCTTAGCCGCGAGCAATCCCGCAAGGCCGTATCCGTTCGAAGGTTCCATCGAAGCCTCCTATCCGGCGCAGCATGACAGCTTCGCCACGTCCTTGCCGAAGCCCTGCGCCGCCAGTTTCAACCCTTCGACCGTGGTGAGATAAGGGAAGATTGTCTCGCCGAGCGCCTTCGCCGTCATGCCGTGCTTGATGGCCAACACCACCGTCTGGATGCTGTCGGCGCCCTCGGGCGCGAGGATCTGTCCACCAAGCAATCGGTCGCTTTTGGCGTCGGCAACCAGTTTGATGAGCCCGCGCGTGTCGCGCGCGGCCAGCGCCCTCGGCACCTGGTCAAGAGATACGATCGAAGTCTTGGTCTCGAAGCCGGCGTCGCGAGCCGCCTGTTCGGTCAGGCCGACGCCCGCGACCTGCGGATCGGTGAACGTCACCCACGGCATGGCCGCATTGTCATAGACAAGGCTGTCACCGTTCAGTGCGTTTTGGGCAGCGAGCTTGGCGCCATAGGCTGCCATATAGACGAACTGGTCGCGACCGGTGACATCACCTGCCGCATAGACGCCAGGCTTTGAGGTGCGCATCCGCTCATCAACCAAGACGCCGCCATTACCGCATAGCTTAACTCCCGCCTCGGCAAGGCCAAGACCGCCGGTGTTCGGGGACCGCCCAGTGGTCAAAAGCACCTGCTCGGCCGCGATCACTTCGTCCGCTCCGTCGATGGCGACCGTCAGTTCGACACCGCGGTCCGTGCGCGCGATCCGGCGATAGGAGAGGCCGGTTAGGACGGTAATGCCCTCGTCGCGAAGATAACCGGTCAATGCTGCGGAGATTTCCGGCTCGGCTTCCGGCAACAGGCGGCGGCGGGTTACAAGTGTCACTTCCGCCCCGGCACGGGCGAACATCTGCGCCAGTTCACAGCCGATATAGCCACCGCCGATCACCAGCAGCGAACGCGGCAGCTCGGAAAGCTCGAGCGCGGTCGTGCTGGTGAGGTAAGGCACATCCCCAATGCCGGGAATGTCCGGCAGGGCCGGCGCTGATCCGGTAGCAATGATGATTTTGCCAGCCATGATCGGATCGCCGTTCACAATCAGAGCGCCCTGACCATTCAGGCGCGCTTTCCCTTCCAGATAGGCGACGCCGTTGTATTGTGGCAGAAGGTCGACATATTTCTTCTGCCTGAGCGTGGTCACCAGGTCGTCCTTGGCGGCGACCAAACGGCCCCAGTCAGCGACGTTGGCTTCCCCGGCAAGACCGGGAAAGCGATGCGCGGCGCGTGCACCATGCAGCGCCTCGGCAGCGCGGATCATCGTCTTCGACGGTACGCAGCCGACATTGACACAGGTGCCGCCGATCGTGCCGTGGCCGATCAGGGCGACATTCGCCCCCTGCTCAGAGGCCGTGATTGCGGCCGAGAACCCGGCCGAACCGGCACCGATCACCGCAAGATCGTAGCGGCCATTGCCTTTTTGGGGCGCACAGCAGTCAGACATGAAAATCTCCTAATGTTTCCTGGTATCGATGTGTGAACGATGTCGCCACAGCAGGTAACCGGCTGCGGCAATGATGAGGATGAGAATTGGCACCAGACCGTAGACCGCTGTTGTCAGCGCTCCCACGCCGATCAAACCTGCCGCCACCAGCAGGATCGGCACCAGACAGCACAGCGCCGCGATCAAGACGCCAACCACTCCGACGCCAAGCATGGACCGGTCAGGCACGGACTCAACTCCCGATCGCCTTGGCAGGATAGCCAACATTGGTGGAAGCAGCGGCAATGGCCGCGACCGTCGCGGTCGACGGGTCATAGGCAACCGTCGCCGTCTTGGCCTCGAAATCCACCTTGACCGACTTCACGCCCGCAACGCCTTCCATGGCCTTGCGCACGGTGACCGGACAAAGGGCACAATACATGTTCTCGATTGCGAAGGTCTGCGTCAGCTCCTTGACGGTAACCGTTTCCGACGCGGATTGTGCGGACGCGGGAAGGGCAAGTGGCAGCATAATAGTACCGCTCAAGCCAAGCGCAGCCGCGGCGACCAGATGTTTCGACAGGTATTTCACGTGGTTATCTCCTCGTTTCAATAGAACAGCGGCGCCCACCAGCCGATGGTGCTGGCGAGCACGATGAGGATCGTTGCGATCCAAAGCGCGGTCTTGGTGATGATGGCGGAGCGCGGACGGGCGCAGTAGGAACCCGGCTCGCACGCGGCTTTGGGCTTGAAATAGACCTGCCAGAAGCCAAACCCGAGCGGCACGAGTGTCGCCGCCGCGATATAGGGCTTATAGGGTTCGAGCATCGTCAGGTTGCCGATCCATGCGCCCGATACACCGAGTGTCACCAGGAGCAGCGGGACGATGCAACAGGCCGATGCCAGAAAAGCGCCGATAACGCTTATCGCCGCGAGCCCGCCCTCGCGCCGATCCGGTTCGGCGGCCGCCTTCGAAGAATTCAATGTCTTGCTACCAATTTCGTTCATCGCAAACCATCCTCGATTTCTGACTGAAAACAGGATAGGCTCTGTAGCCAGTACAGACTCAAGAGGTATTTTCACCATGAATTCTCTTCTTTCCGCCAAGGGACTGCAGCGCCACCAATTGGCCCGTGCGACCGGCTGCCATCTGGAGACCATCCGCTATTACGAGAAGATCGGCCTGCTACCCGACCCGCCGCGCAGCGCCAGCGGTTATCGCATCTATGACGAAACCGACGTCCGCCGCCTGCGCTTCATCCTCAGGGCGCGCGAACTCGGCTTTGGCATCGACGAGGTCCGCGGCCTGCTTCATCTTGTCGATTGCAGAAGCCAGACCTGCGCGGAGGTGCAGCGCCGGACCGAACCGCATCTAGCCGAGGTTCGCGCCAAGATTGCCGACCTCCAGCGCATTGAAGCGGTGCTCGTGACAATGATCTCGCAATGCTCTGGCGAAGACGTGCCGGAATGCCCGATCCTTAACGCGCTCGCCGCTTGACGGGCGCTTAGGGTGTCATTTCGCCCCATACCGGAACCGACCCCCATCTGGCATTGTCGAGGTCGAGCGCATTGGCGACAACCCAAAAATCATCATGGTTCGCCTCAAGAATAAGGCTACCACCCGTCCCGCGAAATAGAGGAAGCGACACATGGCGCGCAAGACGATCGAACAGCGGCTGGCCGAACTGGACGCGCAGCGCGCCAGCCTCAAAGCGAGGCTCGGCAAACAGGAGCGCGCGAACGACACGCGCCGCAAGGTGCTGCTCGGCGCGCTCGTTCTGCATCGACTCGAAAACTCCAACGATCCCGATTTCACCAAGCGGCTCGGTGACTGGTTGCGCCGCGAGCTGCCCGACTTCCTGACGCGCGACGGCGACAAGGAACTGTTTGCCGATCTGCTCGGCAAAGCCCCGCACGCGCCAAGCGCAGGGAGCAACGAGGGGGCCGCTTCATGAGTCAGGTCCGGACCATGAGCCGGGCGCTCGATGCCGAACAGACCGGAATCACCTACGGCGAGCAACACACGGCCCGGCCGCTGCTGACCCCGGATGAGGTTCGCAACATGCCACAGAACATCGAATTGCTGTTCCTGGCCGGACAACGGCCGATCGTCGCCGGCAAGCTGGCCTATTACGCCGATTCCGAGTTCCGGGGGCTGTATGACGCTCCCTGAACGCCTCGCCCATCTGCCCGACAGGAAGCGCCGCGAGCTGGAACGGGTCGCCGCGATCCTGTTCGATGAATTTGACGATGCCCTGAAAACCAAGCTCTCCATGAAGGGCAAGCGCGGCCGCATCCTCAAGCTGATCCTGTTCGGCTCCTATGCGCGCGGCGATTGGGTCGAGGATCGCAAGAGCGACTATCGCTCCGACTATGACGTGCTCGTCGTCGTCAACTACGACAGCTTTGCGGAGCAACATGAAGCCTGGGAAAAGGCCGCTGAACGGTTCTAGGCTGAGCTGACCGTGACAAAGCACCTGGCAACGCCGGTTAACTTCATCGTGCACGCCATCATGGACGTGAACGACCAGCTTAGGCGCGGCCGGCCCTTCTTCGTGGACATAGCCCGCGACGGAATCGTGCTCTATGAGGCTCCCGGCCACCCCCTCGCCTCCCCCGTGAACCTCGCGCCGGAGGAAGCCCGCGCCGAAGCGAGACGGCATTACGAGCATTGGTTTCCGAATGCCAGCGTCTTCCTCGACCTGGCTAAGCGTGCCCTACAAGACGGACACGGCAGGCAGGCCGCGTTCCTTCTGCACCAGGCGAGCGAAGGATTCTATCATTGTGTCCTGCTCGTCCTGGCGCTCTACAGCCCCAAATCGCACAAGCTGACTTTCCTGCGCTCCCATGCGGAGCGGCTTGCGCCGCAGCTCATCGCCCTGTGGCCGCGCGATACCCGTTTCGCCAAGCGCTGCTTTACCCGCCTCGATCGCGCCTATGTCGGCGCGCGCTATTCCCCGGCCTATGAAATCACCGGCGAGGAATTGACCTGGCTGGTCGACCGTGTGACGGCGCTGCAAGAGGCCGTCGCCCCGATCTGCGCCGGCCGGCTCGACGGTCCCGGTGCTGACGCACCGGGGCTTTGTTACTGGCGGCCCTCCGGCTCACTACGGCACTAGATGGGAGTGCGTTCGCCTCCGGGCCGGCGCGGCTATCGCCGCGTCCTGCGCCCTGCCCCGGCCGGCCAGCTCTTATCATATTGGCCCGTAGGGTTAGTGCAGCGCCTCGATGCCCCGCCGCCGGATCACGTTCAACAAGGCCAGAGCCGGCCCTTTGGCCTGCGCCTCGCCGCGCTCAAGCTGCGACACATAGCCGGGCGTCACATTGAGATAGCGGCCGAACGCGGCTTGGCTGAGGTGCGCCCGCTCGCGCACGGCCCGCACCTCCGCGCCGGTCATTGGCGTTTCAGTCGGCAAGATTTTCTCTCCAAGGTGCCGCGCCGTGATCTTCTCATAGGTCGCCTCGTCCATGATCCCAAGGCGGCGCTGTGCGTCCGCCATTTCCGCGATCTCGCGGACAAGGCGGCTAGGCTTCGTCGTCGTCATGCTCGATCTCCTTCAAATCTCCGTCCTCAATGGCTTGCCCGACCAGCTCGGCCGACGCTGCAAGCCAGTTCGCCCCGATCGTGCGCAGGGCCGCCAACTCGTCATCGTCAATGTTATCGCGGTCGCTCTTGGCGAACGCATACAGAAACACCGCGCGCCCGGCCGCCCGATAGGCGACGATCATCCGATACCCGCCGGAGCGCCCCTGACCAGGCCGCGCCACGCGCTGCTTGATGAGGCCGCCGCCAAGATCGGCGTCGATAGTGCCACGCTCGGCCCGCTCGATAGCCTCGCTCAAGCTGGCGTCGGCAATGCGTTGCCGGCGGGCGAACCGCATAACGCCTCTGGTCAAGAAAATCCGCACGGAACCTCCGCTATAGCACCATAAACTATAGTGCATATTGTTATAGTTTCAAGCGCCTACTAGCTCGGCGGTAGCCCCCGGCCGGCCCGCTCGGCCGGGGGCGGATGGTTACATGCTTACCTGTACGCATGTTTGCCCGCTATTCCCCATCCTCTCGAACGACCGGAAAATTGTATTTCGCGAAAAGCAGGTTCAGCGCCTCGGCCACAAGCCGCTCCTGCGTAACCCGCTTGCCTTTGTCGTCGCGCGTTCGGAAGCTGAGTTCTTCCAGCGTCTCCCAATAGGCCGGCGGCAGGTGATGCGTTTTGGCGCTCTTGTTCGCCCGCGACGGCGGAACGTAGGTTCCGGCCGACTGCTGGCCGCGAGCCGACCGCTTCAGCTCGGTCGGCGTGTCGAAAGGGGCGGGAGCTGCTGGCTCGGCCGCCGGCGACTCCGCCGTCTTGATCGCGGTCGCCAGAAGGGAAGGCTTGCGGCTCATGCTTTCATCCTTTCATGCTTACCTGTAATCATGCTTGCCTGCTCTGAAAGGAAGCTAAACAGGCCGGCGACTTCTTGGGCGGCACGTCCTTGCGGTTCCAGCTCTTGCGGCGTCTGCCCCAGGGCCGGCGCATCCTCGTAGGCTTTCAGGCGCGACAGATGGATGGGCGCGACCGGCACGTTGAAACGCTCTGTGATCGCGGCGGCGTCGTCGGCCGCCCTACCCCCGGCGTTCGGATGCACGAGATTTAGCACCACAAAGGCCGGGGGGTTGCCGGCCATGTCGAGCAGCCGCTTTAGAGGCTCCAAGGTGTCGATCGCAAATATCTGCGCTTGGGTCGGGATCAACACCATGTCGGCGTGCTTGGCCGCCTCGGTCGAGGCGCTGTCCATCTTGCCGGGCGTATCAATGAACACCCAATCCATGCCAAGGCCGCGATAGGCGTCCAAGGAGCGCGGGATAGCGCCGGGCTGGATCGAGGCAACGTCAGGGCCATCGCCTTCTCGCCGGTCAAACCAGTTGACGGCGTTCGTCTGAGGGTCGAGGTCGAGCAAGGCGGATTTCTTCCCGGCCTGATGCGCCGCGACCGCAAGCGCCGTCGCGATCGTTGTCTTGCCGGTCCCGCCCTTTTGCGTGCAGAACGCTACTGTAATCATGGTTTCATCCTTTCATGCAAGGAAACCTACATGCTTTCTCGCAAGCATGTAAGCATGTTTATGTTTATGGGCGGTTAATCGTCGTCGCCGTCCTCGGCCGCCATAGGCTCGTCGCACTCCCCGCAAACCAAGCGCGCGCCCGGCTTCGCCCAGGCGTGAAGCTCGCAGTTCGGGCATGTGTAGCGGGTTTTGCTGGCCGACTTCGCCTTGCGCTTCTTCCGGGCGTCGGCGTCGTCCCAAAGCTCGACATAGAGGGCTGAAAAGTCAGGTTGAGCGGCCAGCTCCGCAAAAGCACGGGCGTAGGGGCCGGCCTCGATGATGTAATGGCTGCATGACTGGCCTATTTCCTTCCCGCCAGGTCGGCCGGTGTCGGAAGGGTGCAGGCCGATCGCGTGCATCTTCGCCGCCCATTCCTTGTTGTGGTAGCCGTTCCGCGAGGGCTTCCCGAAATGGTGCTCCCAAAGGTGCGCCATCTCATGGGCGAGGGTGGAAAGGCTCTGCTCGTCCGTCCGGCTCTTGAAGTGCGACGGGTTCAACGCGATTTCGTCGGTGATCTCCGCGCCGTCCTTCGATCCGAACCGGCCGCCAGCGAAATAGCCATAGGCTTTGTTCTTCCGCTGCAAGGTCACGAGGCAGGGCGGCAGCTCGCCGCCAAAAAGCCGGTCATTGAAGAAATCGAACGCCCGATTCAGCGCAGCATAGGTCTTCGCGGTCGGATTGGCGGGGGACATGGCGGCCTCTTTTGTATCGTACGAAACAACAATCGCACAATTTGCGCTTACATGCAAGCATGTTTACATGATCTCATATTGAGCGCAGCCCTTGCCCCTTGCTCCCTCTCGAAAGCCCATAGGACGGTGACCGCAGGCGCAAGCATTGCGGATTTTGCTCTGAGGGTGCCGCTTGCCGGCCCGCCTATGCGCGGGCCGGAACCGCCGCAGGGCCGCGTGAGCGGCCCGAACAGCGGCGACCGCTTATGTTTTTATATAAAGAATAGAACTAGAGGGGGATTCAGTCTGTTTATCGGACTCACGTTTCATGAAGGTCTTTGCCAACTTCACAAGAGCCTGACCTAGCGGGCTGTCGCCGGCGTCAAGCTGCGTCCGCTCATCGAGGGGCAGGGCCTTCCTGTAAGCGTCGATTGCCTCGCTCCATGCCTGCTGATCCTGTCCATGATCCGCAGGCGGGGGAGGGGCCTTGCCGAACCGGCCAAGGAACTGCCGGGCCTTTTCCGGCAGGGACAGGCGATAGGCGTTGCTCGCCTGCTGCACCTGGGGGCCGCGCCCCTCGTTCCCTGTCGGCTCGTAGCGCCGCAGCCAGTCGATGAAACCATGCGCCCGCAGGTTCTTCAGCGCCCGCACGATCGTATCGCGTGAGCGGCCCAAGCGGTCCATGATCGTTGTAATTGCCGGCTCAAGCCGCCCGGTGCGGAAGTCGATCAAGTTGACGAACAGCCGCAGCACGTCCAGCGCCACCGATCCTAGCGGGCCGCTGCGCTCGCCCTTCTGGTGCAAGCCGGCCTCGTTGTAGATTTCGGCCGCCTTCAAAATCGCCTGCACGTCCTTGCGCGTCGTCGGCCGCCATATGCGGCCCTCCGATCGGCCCTTGAAATGGCTGTGCCGGCGAACCGGCGTCGGGCATCGTGCGGCCGGGGGAGGGAAGACCAAGCCAAGCGCAACCTGTCCCGATCCCCGCCACGCCGCCCGGCGCTCCTGGGCGAGCGCGGAAAGCGCGCCGGCGTCTTCCTCGGAGAGCTGGCCGGCGCTGTAGCGCGTCCAGACCTCCCGCATGATTTCATCAAGCGCGTTCGCACGCGCGCAGCCGATCGCGGCCGCGATTTGCGTCCTCAACATATGCCCTTCGTCCTTCCGTTCGGGAGGGCATGACGGCTTGGACAACGGACAAAATTTCACTGTTCCCGCAAAACGCATGTCTTGCGGGGTTAGTGGTAACGAGCTATGTTGGGGACAGGTTTGTGGTTGGCCCCAAAGCTAGCCGTTCCGAAATCCAAAAACCCCTTGCCGTGCCACCGGCGAGGGGTTTTTCGTTATGCCCTCGTTTCCTTCTCGATAAGTAGCCTCAACGCTTCTTCGATAAGCGGCGCGCGACCCGGCGCGCCTCGGCGTTCCTTGATCTGATCAAGTGCTTCGACAAGATCACCCGGAACGTAGGTATTCAGCGCCACACGACCGGCGGCCGCCTGCCGCGCCCTATGAGCGGCAACGTCCTTCCGAATCTTTTCTGTGTTTTGCTTCATACTTACAAGTAAGCGGTGATTTGTCTGATTCTGCAAGCCCTTGAATCCAAGCCGCTGAAATAGCGGGATTCAGTTCAGTGCTCTCGCTGGCGTTTCGCGCTCTATCTCGGCGCGAGTCGGATGCCGAGAGGAGAGGGCAGGGCAAACATGATTGCCTGCAAGCATGTAATCATTCCCCCCGCGATTTTACTTCGCTGGCACACCATCTAGCGCCCGGTAGAGGGTGGCGCGATGCACTTTCAGAAGCCGGGCGACTTCCGCCACCGGCTTCTTGTCGTCATGGATGAGCTGGCGGGCGTGCGCGATCTGCTCGGCCGACAGGGTAGGGGAGGGGCCGAACCGCACACCCCGCGCCTTCGCCGCGATCCGGCCGGCGCTCGTGCGCTCCACGATCAAGCTGCGCTCGAAATCCGCAATGCCGGCGAACACGGTCAACACCATGCGCCCGGCCGGCGTCGTCGTGTCGGCCCACGGCTCTGCCAGCGATCGCAGGCCAGCGCCGGCCTCCTTGATCCGCTCCGCGATCGCCAGAAGGTCGGCGGTCGATCGGGCGAGGCGGTCTAGCCTGGTGATCGTCACCACGTCGCCGGCGCGCAGATGGTCGAGCATCCGCGCCAGCTCGGGCCGGTCCCGCTTCGCTCCGGACGCCTTTTCCTCAAAGATACGGACGCAGCCAGCCGCGCCAAGGGCGGCGCGCTGCGCGTCGAGGTCCTGGCCGCGTGTCGAGACGCGGGCATAGCCGATGAACACCCGGCCGGCGTCGGAATCTGGTTGGCGGCTCACGGCTCCCCCTGTCGCAAATCATGTCGCAAGTGTTTTACCACTTGCGACAAAGACACGCGACACGAAAACGCCTGATTTTCCGGGGGCGGCCGATCTGTTGCAGGTTTTAGGACTCCTGCAACGCCACAAGGCCCAGTCGGCTCGAAGCTGCGATTTTAGCCAACTCAAAGAACGTTGTGGGAACATTGCCTGCGGGATTGACCTGTGCATTAACCGCAGTGTTGAATCTAAGCTAGATCGTCCCCGCGAGCAGGCCGTAGACTATCCCGGCCAAGGAGCAGGCGGCGAGAACCGACAACATACCGATTTTGTAACGAAAGACCGCGACGACCGCGCCGATGGTCAGGACCAGGGACGGTATGTTCACCGAGCTCCACACCGGCAGGTCGACCATCATGCCAAAGCCGCGGAACTCGTAGACCTGTGCAAACAGCACATGCAGGGCGAACCATACGGAGAGGTTGAGAATCACGCCGACAACGGCTGCGGTGATAGCTGAAAGTGCTGCCGACAGCGCCTTGTTGTTGCGCATATTCTCCATAAAGGGCGCACCGAGCAGAATCCACAAGAAGCAGGGGACAAACGTCACCCAGGTCGTCAATAATCCGCCCAGCGTGCCGGCGAGCAGAGGGTTCAAAGCTCCAGGTGAACGGTAGGCGCCGAGGAAGCCGACGAACTGCGTTACCATGATCAACGGGCCTGGGGTCGTCTCAGCCAAGCCAAGACCGTCCAGCATCTCGCCCGGCTTCAGCCAGCCATAGTGTTCGACCCCCTGCTGTGCGACATAGGAGAGGACCGCATAGGCGCCGCCGAAGGTGACCATGGCCAGTTTGGAAAAGAAGATGGAAATGTCGGTGAAGACGTTTCCCGGCCCGAGAAACACAAATAGGGCAAGGACCGGCCCGCCCCAGACCAAGCCCCCGACCGCCGCCACCTTAAGGGACCACGACAACGGCGGCCGGGCATGATCGGGAACGCCCTCGCCAAGAACGCTGTCCCTGTCGGCTACTTCCTCGCCCTTGAACTTGCCATGGCTGCCGCCGGCAAGAAACGCCTTCCATCCGGCCCGCCCGCCGATATATCCGATCAGGCCGGCGCCGAAAACCACAAGCGGGAACGGCGCCCGGAACACTGTCAGGGCGATGAAGGCGATTGCCGCAAGCCCGATCAGCACGTTGTTCTTGAGGGAGCGTCGGCCAATGCGGATGACGGCTTCGAGCACGATCGCCAGCACGGCGGCCTTCAGCCCGAAGAACAGGGCCTGAACGGCGCCGACATTGCCGAAAATCGCATAAATCCAGCTCAGCGCCATGATCGCCAGCGCGCCCGGCAGCACGAACAGGATGCCGGCAACAAGGCCGCCCTTCGTCTTGTGCAGAAGCCAGCCGATATAGATGGCGAGCTGCTGTGCCTCCGGTCCCGGCAGGAGCGTGCAATAGTTCAGCGCGTGCAGGAAGCGCGTGTCGCCGATCCAGCGTTTCTCCTCGACGATGATCCGGTGCATCACGGCAATCTGGCCGGCGGGACCGCCGAAGCTCAGGGCCGCGACCCGCGCCCAGACGCGGACGGCCTCGCCGAATGAAATACCGTGACCCGGCGTTTCCGGCTGACGGGCGGAAGATGTGTCGATCGTCTCAATCCGGCTCATGCTCATTTCCTATGGATCAGCCGCGCTTGGCGCGGAAATATTGGTAGAGATTGTCAAAGACGGCAGCGCCCTGGGCGACGCGCTGCTCGTCCTGCGGGTTTGCTGCGCAGATGCCGGCAACCAGGCTTGCGATGCCCGTCGTTTCCTCGCGGCCGAACTTGCCGTCCTTGAGGTCGATGTCGTGGACAATCTCGGCAATCGCCTGCAGCGCGGGCTCCGCAAGGCCGGCCCGCGTCGCCAGAACCTCGAAGCTGCAACGGTCGCCCTCATGGGTGATTTCACCTTCGAACATATCGAAACGCAGTTCCCCGGCGTTGGGCTCATATCCCTTGCCTGGCACGAAACGTATCGTCGCATCGGGATCAATGAAACGGCGGATAAGCCAGCTACAGGCGATGCGGTCGACATGCACGCCCTCGCGCGTCACCCAGACCCGCCCCTTGAGATCACCCGGCGCTTGCGCCGCCGCCGGCGATTGTTTCGTCATATCCGTATCCTCTGCGAGCCTGGCTTCGATGTCCGCGATCAGGCCCTCGGCCGCCAGACGACCGGTTGCTCCGAAGAAATCGATCGCCGCTATGTCTGAAAGCCGCCTGCGCAGGCGGCCGGTTTGATTGCGCGCGTCCGCCATTTCCTCGGATGTCACGCCCGATTCGATACGCTCGGCCAAGGTGCGCAGCTCCCTGGCGATCGCATCGTAGTCCTCGTCACGGGCAGCATCGAAGAGACCACGAACCTGGTAATCCGACAGACCGTCGATCAGGCGCGCCTCGCAGACCATGGCCTCGCCACCGCCTTCAATAATCTCCTTCAGCAGCCACTCGAAATCTTCCTGTGCCTCTGCATTCGCCGGCAGCGCATAGACCGTGCTCTTCACGGCCACGGCGCCGATACCCTGCAGGCGGCGCCAGATCTTCACGCGGAAGTAAGGCGGCTTGCTGGGCAACTGGTGAATGAGCAACAGCCAACGCTGCTCCGTCTGGGGCCTGTCGATTAACATAGGCATAGCGTATCAATCCGTTTTATAAAATGCAACACTTGTATCATATTCAGCTTTGACGTAACTTCCTTACATTGAGAGCAAGCGGAGTATGGTACATGCTGCAACACCGGATCATGCCTCTGCCGTTCCAGCCGCCCAGGCTGGAAGGCCTTTCCGAACGCCTGTTGGCGAGTCATTACGAGAATAATTACGGCGGTGCCGTCCGGCGACTGAACGCCATCGAGCGACGCTTCGAGGAGGTCGACTGGAGCACGGCTCCGGTCTTCGACATCAACGGCCTGAAACGTGAAGAGCTCATCGCCGCCAATTCGGCGATCTTGCACGAGATTTATTTCGACGGGCTTGGCGGCACGGGCGATGTTGGCGGCGGCCTGGCTGCGGCGCTAGAACAAGATTTCGGCAGCGTCACCGAATGGCGCGCCCGGTTTTCTGCTTGCGCCAAGGCGCAAGCCGGAGGCTCTGGCTGGACTCTGCTTACCTGGTCTGAGCGCCATCAGCGCCTGATGATCCAATGGGCGCAAGACCACACGAACTGTCTCGCCGGCAGCGTACCTATCCTGGCGCTCGACATGTATGAACATGCCTACCACATCGATTTCGGGTCAAAGGCCGGGGCCTATGTCGATGCCTTCATGAAGAATATCCATTGGGATCGCGTCGGCAGACGCTTTCAACACATTGCCGAGCGGCATCAGGATATGACACCGCCAAGCGAAACGGTTCGTGGGATCGCACCCGAGGACCTGCTCGCTCGCTTCCAGCAGCAGGAAGACATCCTGTTGCTCGATATCTGTTCGCCCGAAGACGCCCCGGCGCGGGGCGATATGCTGGCTGGGGCGCAGTTCCAGGTGCCGGGCGCGACCGCCGAATGGGCAAAGGACCTGCCGCGCGGGAAACCGGTCGTGGCCTATTGCCTCTATGGCCTGCAGGCAAGCGGCGATGTCGCAGCAGAACTCCACAGCATCGGCTTTGATGCGCAGATGCTGTCCGGCGGACTAGCCGCTTGGCGAGCGATCGGCGGGCCGACCGTTCCCTTCAACGTTTCTATCGAAAGGACGAAATCATGAAATGGGTAACCCGTGAACGCCCGGTCATTGACCGGATCGCCTGTCCCTGGCTGATCGCGCGGTTCATCGACCAGAAGCCTGAATTCCTGTTCGTGCCGCCGGATCAGGTCAGGACCGTGGCTGAGGAAACTGGGGCGATCCCCTATGACGTTCCTGGTGTGGAATATACACATTTCGGGGATGGCTGTAGTTTCGACGCCTTTGTCGAAAAGCATGATCTGGGCAAGGATCCTGCCATCGCCACCATTGCCGCCATCGTTCGCGGTGCCGATACCGGCCGCCCCGATCTCACCCCGCAATCGGCTGGATTGCTGGCGATTTCGATGGGGCTTCGCGACCTGTCGCCGGACGATCATGAAGTGCTGAAGCGCGGCTTCGTGATTTACGATTCCCTTTATGCCTGGGCGTCCCGCCGCAAAACTGAAACACATAACTGGCCGCCATCGATGAAGGCCGCCGCAAATTGACGGATGGCTATCGGGTCAAAAGGGACAGGGCCATGCTTCGACACCGATCACAGGTCCGTTTCGAACCGCGGGCGATGCTGCGGGTCACGGCGGCCCTGCTTGGCATCGCCGTCTTTACCCTCACCGACATGGTGCATGCCGAAGATGCGTTCCGGATGCTCAAGGGCCGCGAGATCGGTGCGAAACTGACGGGCATGGAACTGACCGATGACGTTCATTGGGCGCTTGTGTTCGGCCGGGGAGGCTCGCTTACGAGCTACTCGATGGGCAGGAAGACCACGGGGCGCTGGAAGGTGCAGCAGGATCAGCTTTGCCTCGACGAGGCTGACGAGGCACCGCGCTGCTATGCGGTCTGGCACTTGGGAAAAACCCTCCAGCTACGCCAGTCCGGCATTGACATCTACGATGAAGGCATCTTGCAGCTGCCTTCAAAGCGAAATTGATCATAGACAGTGGTCATAAGGGGCCTGGAGGTAGCACGTTCGGAATCGGGTAATTCAACGATGGAGCAGGATGATGTACATGAAACACGTGCTTGGGGCCGCCCTGATGCTGGCCTTTGCCTTGCCCGCCGACGCCCAATCTGATTGGACCGGCGTTGCAAAGGCGCTCAGGAAAACCGGCGCCCAGGTGTCCGACCAAATCTATCGGATTGGCCTTCCGCGTTCGGATTTGAAAGTGACGCTCGACGGGGTCACGCTTAAACCGGCCCTCGCTCTTGGATCCTGGCTCGCGTTTCGATCGATGGGCGATCATGACGCGATGGTCATGGGCGATTTGGTCCTGACGCAGCCGGAGGTGAACCCGGTGATGAAGAAACTCGCCGAAGGCGGGGTCGAGATCACGGCACTGCACAATCATCTGCTGCGTTCCGAGCCCACGACGATGTACATGCATGTTATGGGCCATGGCGATCCCGTGAAACTTGCCGACGCCTTGCATGCGGCGCTGCTGCTCAGCGGTACCCCCTTCGGCGACACACCCGCAGCCGCGGCGCCTCCAATTGATCTCGACACGGCGGCCATCGACCAGGCCCTCGGGTACAAGGGCAAGGTGAACGGCGGTGTGTATCAGATCGGCATCCCCCGCGCGGAAACGATCAAAGACGGCGGCATGGATGTGCCGGAAGCCATGGGCTCGTCGATCGCCATCAATTTCCAGCCAACAGGAGATGGAAAGGCCGCAACCACGGGCGACTTCGTCCTGATTGGATCAGAGGTCAATCCGGTGTTGCGGGCGCTACGGGAGAACGGCATTGAGGTAACAGCGATCCACAATCATATGCTGGACGACACGCCTCGACTGTTCTTCATGCATTTTTGGGCAAATGACGATGCGTCCAGGCTCGCCAAGGGCCTGCGTGCCGCGCTCGACCAGACGGCCATCAGGAACTGATGGGAAGCTCGATACGGAAACAGACAGCGCGCCGGACCCGGCCGAATGCGAGTGAAAACCGCTGTCTGTTTGTTGCGCGACGCGCAGTGTGGAGAAGCGACTATGCTCTATATCTGCTCGCCGCCCGAAGGACGGATGTCTTCCCATCAACGGGCTTCTTTCCGCAGTCGCGCGTTCTCAACCCCATACAATATGCATCGCAAATATCCCGAAACCCGCGACAACTCTATGCTACTGCGCCGGCACTGGCACGGTGATAGTGCATTTCTGTTCCTTGCGGGTCTCCCTGGCTTTCTCCAGGCACGCGGAAATCTCCCCGCCGCTGGTGTTATAGAAGCTGGCTCCCCATTCGAGCTTCTTGACGCCCTGGGGATCGACGGACCGGATCATGGCGAAGGCTGCATTGATACGGTCATAACCCATGACGAAGCTGGCAACATGGCTGTCGGCCGAAAACGGCAGGAAGCGCGGCAACAGCAAAAGCAGGAACATGCCGACGACGAGCCCGACCAGGCCAGCCATCCACATGCGGAAATCCTGGTCCTTTCGGTGAAACGCCTGCTTGTTGTGGGAGGCGAGAACGCCGCTGATGCGCTCGAGGTCGGATGCCTGGCGCTCGAGCTTCTGCACGGCGGCCTTCACCAAGCCCTCGCCGGCGCGCTCGAGCGCCGCCGCATAGTGCTGCGCACCCTGCCGGAGAACGGGCGACTGCTCGACGCCGTGCAGACGCTCCGCGACATTTTCGAGGGACTGGACGAGCTGGGCGAGCTGGGGCTTGTAGTCCTGCGCCGGCTCGATCTTTTCGAGCTGGTCGAAAGCTGCTTCCAGCCCGCGCCGCATGACGGTCATTTCCGCGCCGATCTGCGCGCCCTGCGTCTCGATCGTGCGGCGCAGCGCGTCGAACGCAGCAGCCGGGTCGCCGGCGTCCTCGTCGTTCGCCTCCGGCTCGAATCCTTCCCTGTCGTCGTCCAGTTCCGCCATGAACTCCCTTTCTACATTCCCATGCCGATGCCCCGGCTGAGGCGCTGGCTCCGTGTCATTTCGTCCTGAAGGGCGCGGGAAACGCTCTGCTCCTGGCGCAGTTCGTGCTTGATACCAAGCTCCCGGCTGCGGTTCCTCACAATGGATTCCGCCTGCGGATCGCGCTCAAGACTCTTGGCAAGGCCATTCATCTGGCTTTCGACCTTGCCGCGCGCCGCGTCGTTCTGCCAGCCGCGCAGCTCCCGGCGCTGGCCCTGCAATTCCTGCCAGCGGTTGACGAACCGCTCGGCCCTGACGTTCGGGTCTGCCAGCGCTGCCCGCTCCCGCTCCATGCCGGCGACGAGTTGGCCGACGCGATCGCGGCCGGAATGCTCCGTCATCGCCTTGGCTGTCTGCGGATCGTGCTGCAGGGCCGATCGCATCAGGTCATGCGAACCCGGCCGCGCCTGGTCGAGCTGCTGACCGGCCGCATTGATTTCCTGGCGCTGCATGTCGAGAACCGGCAGGCCGTCGCGGCGGTGCTGGTCGATCGACTGATAGGCTCGCGCATAACGGTCAACGGCGACCTCAAGCGGCGACTGCCGCCGCGCCCGCTCCGCAAGCCGGTCCTGCGTCGGCCCCTCTGGCGCCGACGAAGCCTGCAAGCTCCCCCCTCTTTCCGGCCGCTGCTCCATCCGCGAAGGCTCGCCGCGATCCTGGGAGGGCTGAGAACGCGCATCGAGCTTGAGGCCGGCGAACATACCGCCCCGCTGCTTCTCGGCCTGCGGCGCTTTCTGCTCGATCTGCCGGCCGTCCTCGCCGGCGCGATCCCGCTCGGGCCGCGCGGCCGCGCCCCGGTGCTGCTGCTGGCGATCGCCGGCGAGATCCACGCCGACTTTTTGCGAGGATCTCGGCGCGCGGTCCTCGATGCGCTTCCGCTCGCCGTGGACGTTCCACTCGGCAGGGTGCCGCTCGGCCGTCGACTCCCGTTCCGCACGTAGCCCGGCGCGCTCGGCCGGTATCTCGATCTCGCTGCGGATGCCGATCGCCTCCGCGACCCCGCGCCGCTCGGCAAAGTCCTTGGTATAGTCGAGTGTCGTATCCTTCACGCCAGACCGGGAGAGGCGGTTTTCTAGCTGCTCATAGGCCAGTTCGCCGGCGTCCTGAACCTTCCATGTGTTGCGGTGCGTCTGCGTGCCATCCGGCAAGGTGACGGGGGTGGAGCCTAGATGCTGAAGGCCGATCGTCTCCCCGATCTGCGGCGCGGCCTCCTTCATGGCGCGCTCAAGATCGACGCCCCATAGCGTGCGCTGCTCACCCTTGCTGTTTTCCAGCGTCACGAAATAGCTGTCGCGATTGCCGGCTTGGTGCTCATAGGGCGCAACGCCATGTTCCACCAGCTTGCCGGCATTGGTGAACTCGTCCCGGGCGGCGTAGAGCTGCACGCCGTCACGATGCCGGGTCATGGCGACATAGGTTAGATGCCGGTCCATCGTCCCCGACGCCATGACATAGGCACGATCGACCGTCGCGCCCTGGTTCTTGTGAATCGTCGTCGCATAGCCGTGGTCGATCGCCTGATAGTCGCCCATCGGCACGGAAACGCTCTCGCCGCCCCGGCCATCGAGCTGCGCGACGATCCGCCCCGCCTCGACATGCTCGACGGTGCCAAGCATTCCGTTTTTGACGCCAAGGTCGCGATTGTTCTCCAAGAACACGATGCGGTCGCCGGGGGCGAACTCCCGCTTGCCGTCATTGGTCTGGAAGGTCAGTGCGCCGGCGTCTTCCCCGCGTGCCAGCTCGCCCCGGTCCTGTAGCTCCGTCCGGATCGCGTCATTGATGGCGCGAACATCGGCCCGGCGATGCGCCATCGCTACGCGGGTGCCGTCCGGGCGCTCGTCGCGATCGGCAAGATAATCGCGCACGATCTGGCCGCGCGCGTCCTCCCCGGTTTCGGCAAAGCTGATAGCGCCATGGTCCCGATAGGCCGCCAGCCCCTCGGCCGTCCGGTGCGTGGCGAAGTCAACGGAAGCCTCCCGCTGCCAGTCCACGCGCTGCCGGCGGATTTCGGAAAGCTCGGCATGGCCGATTTCCTCGGTGATCGCCCGGAACGGTGCGCCGGCCCCGATCGCCTGCAACTGCTCATGGTCGCCGACAAGGACGATCTTCGCCCCGCGCGCCTCGGCCTCGCCAACGAAGCGGGCGAGCTGGCGGCTCCCGACCATGCCGGCCTCGTCGATGACGAACACGTCGCCGCGGCCGAGTGCATAGCGGTCCCCACTATGTGGGTTCTCCCAACCGCGGGACCAGGACGCCAGCGTGCGGCTCTGGATGCCGGAAGATTCCTCCAAGCCCTCGGCCGCCTTGCCCGACAGGGCCGCGCCGTGAACCTGATAGCCCTCGGCCTCCCACGCCTCGCGGGCGGCGGCAAGCATGGTGGATTTGCCAGCGCCGGCGAAACCGACGACGGCCGCGATCCGCTCCGGCCCGGTAATATGCTCGATCGCACCGCGCTGCTCGGCCGACAAGCCCGCCGCAGGATCGCCGGCGCTCTTCTGAATGGCGGCGTTCTGCGCCCCTATGGCGCGCTCGACATGCCGGCGATCGACGCCATGGGACTGCGCCTGGTGCATCCGCTGCGCGCTCTCGATCATGCCGGATTCGATCTCGACCATTTCGCGCGTCGAATAGCGCGCAAGCTCGACCTCGCCCGTTGCCGGGTCCGCCCGTTCGGCCTGCAACTCCACCAGCGCCGGCGACGCCATCACCGTCGCAAAGGCGTTCTGGAACGCCTGCGGATCATCGTTGATGTAGCGATGCAACGCCCGCGCAACGTCGCGCCGATCGAACACGCTCTTTTCGCCGGTGATGAGGGTTAGAACCTGCTCCGGCTTCTCGCGGATCAGCTCGGCGTTGCGCTTGGCCGCATCCTCGTCCAGCCGCGTGCGCGACACGTCCAGCCCGCGCCGTTCCATTTGCGTGGCATGGACACCCATATGCTCGGTCGGCTCGATCTCAAGGCCACGCTCCATATGCGAACGATGATCGATCCGAATATCAAACCCGGCGCGCGCAAGATGCTCGTTCGCAACGCCCTCCCACCGTTGGCGAAGGTCGCGAAGCTGCATGTCGGTTGCCGGAAGATCGTTCGCCAGCAGCCATTTGTTTTCGCGCTCAAGATAGGTCTTCTCGCCTAGACCGTCTTCCGTCACCTGCCGCGTCGTCATCATCACATGCGCATGATGATTGCGAACGTCGCTGGCGTCGTGCGGCGAATGGATCGCGAAATCGATCGCCGCGCCATAACGGTTCGCCAGCTCCTGCGCAAAGTCGCGCGCCGCTTCAAGCCGCTGTTCCGGCGAAAGCTCATGCGGCAAGGCAATCTCAAATTCCCGCGCAACGCGGGCATCCTTCCGCTTTTCGGAAAACTCGGCCGCATTCCACAGCGTCGAGCGATCCCGCGCCCAATCGGCCGAAACGCCATCTGGCAAGACGATCTCCGCATGTTCCACGCCGCGCTTGTGCGTGTAGTCATGCGTGATGCCGTCGCGCTCATTGGTCAGCTTCTCCCCGGCACGATAGGCCATCGAAGCGACGGCACTACGGCCCTTCGCTCTCGATACTGGCTTCATGCTGCAATGGTAGATCGCCAACCCGTCGCTCCGATCCTACTTTCATTCTTTCCGCCAGTCTCCAAGCTGGCGGCGCGCTGAGTTATGCAGTAACTCGTAAGTGCGCCCTTCTCAACTCAATCGCTTCGCTCTTTCGTCGCTCGATGTGGCGCTTGCGGCAAGCTCGATGCAATGAACTGAAGCCCGGATTTTGCGGCAGAACCGTCAGATTTGCAAGATCGCATGAGGTTCTATGGAGGAAACACTTGAGCCGGGCGTGTCTTCGTATAGTCTGGTGTGCCAGCGGAGGGAAAAGAAGATGGCAAATGACAATAGCCCGGCATTGGCGCTTCTGATCGACGGCGACAATGCTTCGTCCAAGATCGTCGCCGGCCTTCTCGCTGAAATCGCCAACTACGGAACCGCCAGCGTCAAGCGCATCTATGGCGATTGGACCAAGCCGAACCTCAACGGCTCGAAAGAGTGCCTGCTGGAACACTCTATCCAGCCGGTCCAGCAATTCGCCTACACAACCGGCAAGAACGCGACCGATGGCGCGATGATTATCGACGCAATGGACCTGCTCTATACCGGCCGCTTTTCCGGCTTCTGCATCGTCTCAAGCGACAGTGATTTCGCTCGCCTCGCCGCCCGCATCCGGGAGCAAGGCGTCACCGTCTATGGCTTCGGGGAGCGCAAGACGCCTCGCCCCTTCATCACCGCTTGCGACAAGTTCGTATATTTCGACGTGCTCAATGCGGCCGGGGAACAAAAGGAAGCGGAAGCCGCCGCGCCCAAAGCGATCGCTGCCAAACCTGCACCAGCGAAAGCGACGCTCGATCGTGCCGCCCTGGAAATGCTGACGAAGGCTGTCACGGCCTCGGCCGATGAAGACGGCCGCGCCAATCTCGCCCGCGTCGGCGCGCACCTTGCGAAACAATCGCCCGATTTCGATGCACGCAATTTCGGCTTCCCGCGTCTCTCCGAGTTGGTGGAGGCATCTGGGGTCGGTTCCGGCTGGGGGCGGAATGACACCCTAAGCGTTTGCCTCCGTGGGCCAAAGATATTCGCCGGTCAGCAGGATATGCGCCCAGCCCAGAGGAGAGATGTGGGCTAAAAGTTCGGGTGGCACATCGAGGCCTTCGTTTCGCCGTTCGGCGACGGCGTGGCCAAGGTGGACGGTATTCCAGTAGATGATGATCGCCGTCAGCAGATTCAGCCCGGCGATCCGGTAATGCTGCCCCTCAGTGGTTCGATCACGGATTTCACCTTGACGGCCGATGCGCAGGGCACTCTTGAGGGCATGGTGGGCTTCGCCCTTGTTGAGGCCAATCTGGGCGCGGCGCTGCATATCGGTATCGAGGATCCACTCGATGATAAAGAGAGTGCGCTCGACGCGGCCGACTTCCCGAAGCGCGGCCGCAAGATCGTTCTGTCGGGGATAGGATGCGAGTTTCCGGAGCAACTGGCTCGGTCTGATCTTTCCGGCGGCCATCGTGGCAGCACAGCGGAAGAGATCAGGCCAGTTTGACACAATCAGTTCTTCGCGGATTTTGCCGCCCACCAGCTTGCGTAAATCTTTGGGTGTCCCCGCGGGATCGAAGACATAAAGCCGTTTCGACGGTAAGTCGCGGATGCGCAAGACGAGCCGGTAGCCGAGCATGGCACTGGTCCCGAACAAATGATCGGCAAACCCCGCCGTATCGGCGTATTGCTCGCCGACCTGCCGGCCGACTTCATTCATCAGCAGGCCATCGAGGATGTACGTAGCTTCACTGACGGTTGCGGGAATAGTCTGTGAGGCGAACGGCGCGAACTGGTCATTGACGTGGGTATAAGCCTTGAGCCCAGGCTCACTGCCGTACTTGGCGTTGATCATGTTCATGGCCTCGCCCTGTCGTGCCGAAGGGAAAAACTGACCATCGCTTGATGCGGTTTTTCCCATGCCCCAGAACCGGGACATCGGCAGCTTGCCCTGCGCGGCCACGACCATCGCCAGCGCCTGGTTCATGCCCTCGCTTTCGACATGCCAGCGGGCAAGGCGCGAGAGCTGCCAGTAATCATGCGTGTTCGAGGCTTCCGCCATTTTTCGAAGGCCTAGGTTCAGCCCTTCGGCGAGCAGAACGTTCAGCAAGCCGACCCGATCGCTGCATGGCGCTCCGGTTCTGAGATGGGAAAAGGCGTCCGAGAATCCGACCGCCGCGTCAACTTCCAGCAAGATGTCAGTGATCCGCACAGGCGGCATTCGACGATAAAGATCGAGGACCAGTTCCTCTGCGCTTTCGGGAACGTCTGCGGTCAACCGGTCGATCCGCAACGTTCCATCTTCAATGCTACCATGGGGGATGGTCCCGTCGCGAGCGGCACGTGCCAGCCGCTTCAGACCATCCGCAAGGCGACCCTTGCGGTCAGCCAGCCAAGCTTGAGGATCGAGAGGAACAGCCATCCTGGCATTCGCCTGCGCCGAGGTCATCGGAACAAGCACCTGCTTGAGATCGCCGTAGCGGCGGGAATGATCCAGCCATATGTCTCCAGACCGGAAAGCATCGCGAAGATGAAACAGCACCGCGACCTCCCATAAACGACCATCGCCTCGGTCTTGCGCTCGGAGATGGCGATGCCATTTCGAATTCGGCCGCAGGAATGATATACCTGTTGATGTCGGCGCACGTGTTTCGCCGATGGCTTTCGCGGCTGCAATCAATGGCTCCGCCACCGACGCAGCCTTGAGCTTCAGGCATCGCAACATCCGCGGCGCATATCGGCGAAAACGATGATACCCTTGTCCGACGTGAGCCAACGGCTCGTCTGCCAATGTACTGGTGAGTTGCGTCCCTACGGCAACCAGCTGTTCAAGCTGATGCCATTCGGCCGACCGTGCCAACACATTGTCCAACGGAACACCATCGTCGCGAGCTTCCAGCAAAGAGGCTCCCAATGCCGTGAAAGCGCGAAGCGTATCGGTGACTGCGGCCTTGGAACCGGCAATCCGCTCGTCATGTAGCCGTTTCGCCTCTCGCCAAGTTTTCCCAACGATGCGGTCGTGGGTTTCGATGATGGCATCGGCGATCGCGGCTTCCCATTCGACGACGCAAACGGCGAGGATCGCCCACCGCCGATCCGAACTGATGTCGCGCAGGCCATCCGTGAAGTAACGCTCGCCCTGCCGACGCAGGCGCGCGATGCGGTGTGGCGGTACGCCTAGGAGGATCTGGGGATCGACTTCCAGACCGCGCAGGAACTCCAGCCGATCAAGCAAGCGGTTCGCTGATGCGGAATTGCTGCCGACTTCGAACTGGCGAAGCCAGATGAAACGGCTGATGTTTCCGTCAACCATTTCGGTCAGAAGCCCGTCCAGTTGCTCGCGCACACTAAAGTCGAGCCTTTCCGCTATCCGTGTCTCAATGCATCGCTCGGCGGCAACAAGGGCATCGGCGCACAGACGCTCGATCGTTGACGCCGCCGGCAGGATGGTCACCATTTTCCTGCATTGCGCGACGAAGCGCCGCGCCAGATCTTCGTTCGACCTGGCATCTTCAGCCTGATCGAAAAGCCAATCCCGCAGATCACGGGCCCCGCGCCCCGTGAATGTCTTGTAGCCGTAGATCTCGCGCAACGCCTCCATATGTTGCTGGCGGGTCTGACGCCGGGCGGCATAGGTGAGAAGCGCATCGGCCGGAACGCCGAGCTGAGCTCCGATGAAGGAAAGGACTTCATGCGGAATCATTTCGCCCGGAG
>NZ_JBHEEO010000037.1:0-20284 GCF_041929965.1 Brucella oryzae
ATCTAGAGCGCGTTGCGGCACCAACGATTGGAACAAATATTATGGCCACTTTTATTCTGATACCCGGGGGATGGCAGGGCGGGTGGGTCTACGGGAACTTAGCAGACATATTGACGAGGCACGGGCACAACGTCGTGCCGGTAACGCTTTCGGGACTGGGCGATGTTCCTGCTCCAATGACCAACCTTGAAAGTCACATAGGCGAAGTCGCCGAATTGGTGCAGTCGCAGACCCACGATGATCTAGTTCTTGTCGGGCAATCCTATGGTGGGATGGTCGTGAGCGGCGTCGCAGACATCAAACCGTCGCGAATCCGGGCCCTGGTCTACGTCGATGCCTACGTGCCCGATTCGGGAGACTCTGTGTGGTCGCTGACAACACCCCGTTTTCGGGACATGTTTGTCGCAGGCGCAGCGGCTGACGGGTTGAATTGCGCGCCACCACCCAGTCTCGACCCGAGATGCCGCCCGCATCCGATCGGAACGTTTCTCCAATCAATTACTCTCACTGGACGCTGGCGAGATGTTCCGCGCAAAACATTCGTAGGCGCGCATGGCTGGGAAGGAAGTCCTTTCCTTGAGCTTTATCGACGCCTGAGCCACGAACCGGACTGGACAACCTTTTCGCTCAATTGCGGACACAACGTAGCGCGTCTGCAACCGGAGGCCTTAATTCGAATATTGTTGGAACATAATTGATCGGCAAACCACCGCAGATCATCTGTGATGTCTCGGGATGACTGGGGCCCGCCACACCTAGTCTACCCGTCCAAATCGACCCCAGCATGCTTCGAAGCGACTGTTGTCGTTGACTATACGTCAGGTTATAGACCTAAGCCGGCTCCCACGAACTCTTGTTCTCAGCTGAGAACACATCTTGTTTCGCCACTTCGCGAGACAGCGTACAGCCCTACCTGATCGCGGGTAAGTGCCTTCTCTGCCTGGATCGCGTTAACCTATCATTAACTTTAAAGTTGTTGACGACTCACAACGATACGGTCATTCTGACGGTCAATCCGATTATTTTCTTTGTTGAGCGATTTTAATGATCCACAGCGCCAATGCCACTAATGTCAAGCAATCCGTAGAAAAGTCGTTAACTCGGCTTATTGAAGCGGACGCCGACACACTGAGCGCCCAGCTTCAACACCTTCGCGCACGCGCATTCCCGCCGACAGCACAGAAAGAGTTACGTAAATTTGCTCCCGGCGAGGCAGCAAAGCTGATTGGAATCAGTGACGTTTATCTTCGCACCCTCGTAAACGACGGTGTTATTGGAGACGCGGAAAAGAACGCCGCTGGTAGGCGGCTCTATTCCTTGGAGCAGATCCATGCTATCCGGCATCACCTGAGTAATAATAAAAAGAGCTATGACCAACGTCGTAGGGAAGATGATCGACTTCAGGTAATAGCCGTTACTAATTTCAAAGGTGGCTCAGGCAAAACCACTACCGCTGCACATTTAGCGCAGTACTTTGCACTTCGCGGTTATCGTGTTCTAGCCGCAGATCTAGATCCTCAAGCGTCATTGTCTGCTTTATTTGGAATACAGCCGGAATTTGATCTCGAGCCTAATGAGACGCTTTACGGTGCAATCAGGTATGATGAAGCTCAACGGTCACTCAAAAGCATCATAAAAGCTACATATTTCAGCGGACTCGATATCATACCTGGTAATCTCGAATTGCAGGAATTTGAACACGAAACTCCTCGCGCCTTAACATCAGCGTCGCGATCGACTGACAAATTGTTTTTCACACGAGTAGCATCCGCGTTGAAAAGTGTGGAAGACCACTATGACATAGTGGTTCTCGATTGCCCCCCTTCGCTTGGTTACCTGACCCTGTCGGCACTCTGTGCCGCAACTTCGGTGCTTGTAACAATTCATCCCCAAATGCTCGATGTAGCATCAATGAGTCAATTCTTGCACATGACCGCTGGCCTTTTTGATGTTGTTGAAAGAGCAGGAGGCAATGCGAACTATGACTGGTTTCGCTATGTGCTTACTCGTTACGAACCAAACGACGGCTCCCAGTCGCAGATCGCGGGCCTTCTTAAAGGACTATTCGGAGATCGGGTATTAACTAATTCGATGGTCAAGTCCGCCGCGATATCAGACGCGGGAATTACGAAACAAACCCTTTACGAGGTCGGCCGCGAAAACTTTCATCGGCAGACGTATGATCGTGCGATCGAAGCACTCGACGCCGTCAATCATGAACTCGAAGAACTAGTGAGAGATGCGTGGGGTAGAAAATGAACAAGCGCCGTGATGCTTTACGAGATTTTCTAACACCGATTACGACTAACCATGAGTTCTCAGCTGAGAACACACCCAGACGGCCGCAGGTGTCTTCAGGCGCATTGCAAAGCATGAATGATGCCATCACCGGCCTTTCGAATGAAGCTGACGAGCTCCGCAAGGCGCTATCCGATGGCCAAGCTATTGTAGAGCTCGATGCAAATCTCATTGATGCATCCTTTGTCAAAGATCGCCTAGATGAGCATACAGGCGCGGATTTTGACGCTTTATTGAATAGCATTCAGGAGAACGGTCAGGTAGTACCCGTGCTTGTAAGACCAAATCCTGATCAATCCGGCCGTTATCAACTTGCTTACGGACATCGGCGCGTTGCGGCCCTTAAACAGCTTGGCGTAAAGGTCAAATCGTTCATTCGAGACCTGTCCGACGACGAGTTGATTATAGCGCAAGGTAACGAAAACCTTGAACGCAAAGATCTCTCTTTTATTGAGAAGGCATTATTTGCTCGGCGCCTGGAAGAACGTGGAACGACGAGAGCGGTGATCATGGCAACGTTCGGTACCTCATCGAGAGGCGTTTTGTCCGAAATGATTGCGTTGGCACGAAAGTTACCTGAAGAGCTCATACAGGCTATCGGCGCAGCGCCAGGTATTGGACGCCCGAAATGGGATTCGATGGCTACACTGCTAGCCAATAAGCCTAACGCGTTTGAAACCGTTATTCGGAACGAAACTCTGCAGACTCTAAATAGTACCGAACGCTTTGAAGCGATCTTCGCGTCGCTTAAGCAAGCGAACAAAGTATCAACAAACACAGCGGGTCATACCTGGCGATCTGATGATTCACAATTAAGAGCAGTTACCAAATCCAAACCTAAAGGATATGCTGTCGAGTTCTCAGAGCCTGAAGGAAAAGCGTTTGGAGCGTGGATATCGGATAATATGAAGCGCTTATATGAAGAATATAAGAACAGTAAACAGCCCAATTAGGAGACTTAGCAAAAGAAAAAGGCCCCCAAACGTAACCGTCGTGGAAGCCTCTCTCAAAGTTCTAGCAGACTGAGAATCGCATTTCCCCGAATCGGTGTCAAGAGTCATAAGCGTCTTTTTGGCGGTTGGATTTCTTTTGCCTTTTGAAAGGTGAGAGGGAATGCAAATTTTTAAAACTGACACGTCCGCATTTCTTGGGCGAATGAGGGTGTTTGCCCAAAATTTTGATCGGCAGGAAAAGCCTGAGCAGGGAAGGGGCATTAACAGATGGGCGCTTTACAAACAACTCTGCGTAGCTAAGGCAGAATTCGGTCTGAACGATCGTTGCCTTGCTGTGCTGAGTTCGCTGTTGTCATTTCTGCCTGACGATGAATTACTTGAGAAAAGCGGCATCGTCGTTTTCCCATCCAATAGACAGCTTTCGCTACGCGCCCATGGCATGCCGGAGTCCACGCTTCGCCGACATCTGGCATCTCTGATTGAAGCTGGGATCATTGCGCGCAAAGATAGTCCGACGCGCAAACGCTATGCTCATAAAGATAGGGAAGGCGGTGTCGAGCTTGCTTTCGGCTTTTCATTTGCGCCCTTACTCGATCGCGCGTCTGAAATTGCTGCAATCGCGGATAAAATTCTCGCCGATCAGAAAACACTGAAGCGTCTTCGCGACGAAGTGTCGGTCATGCGCCGAGATATGGCGGCAGCTTTTGCGGATAGTGCCAAAGAAACAGGTGAGCTCAGTGAGCGTCTCGAAGCATTGTTCATTCGTTTCCGTGCCATTGTCGACGCTATCCCTCGCCGCGCATCTCTTGATGAACTGTCCGCTATCAAGGCCGATCTTGATGCCATTGGTGGCGAAATAGCTATCGCTTTGAAAACAATAGAGATTGTTCCAGAAATGAGCGGCAGCGTCGCTCAATCTAAGCGGCAGCATAATGAATCCCTACCAGAATCCCCTTTTGAATCTCAAAATGGCGAAAAGATTGATTTGAAGGTGCTTTCGTCGGAAGCATCCGTTCCTGTCGACAGCGAAAGTGAAAACTCTGATCGAACTCGAACTTCAATTTCTCTCGATCAAGTGCTTCGAACCTGTCCAGATATCCGTGAATATGGTGCTAAAGGGATTAACACATGGCGTGAGCTTTTCGATGCTTCGCGGATTGTCTCTAGCTTTCTCGGCATCAGTCAGTCAGCCTATCAGGAAGCTATACATTTCATGGGCGCAGAAACCGCTTCAACCGCTATTGCGTGGATCCTGCAGAAACTGGCGTCGATCAACTCGCCTGGTGGGTATCTGCGATCTCTGACACAGAAGGCGAGGGGAGGGACCTTTTCAATCAGTCAGCTTCTGTTTTCAGGGATGAAGGCCAATGGCGGACAAGTCTCTGCGTAATCCAGTCCAAGCGAGATTCGACCGGCTGCGGTCCTTTGTCTGGCGTGAGAACTCGTCACTGTTGATTTGCGTCACATGTTGAACCAGCGGGCGCGGACGATAAGCTACACTTATCAGATGTAAAGAGCCCAACCCAAGAGCATCACCAGTGCCGGACATTAAATATTCTCTAGTGTCCGTTTGCGAATTTGTTTACCATGTTTTCAATGCGTTACGAACTTGACCACATGCCTCTGAAGGCCCTGCTTTCGCCACTGGCCCGCGCCAGTGAAGCCTTGGCGCGTCTCGATGAGCGTCTTGCTCCTTCGCCGGTCGGCACAGGCCTGATCGAGCGTTTGCATTTTGCCGATGCCTGCGCCTCTTTGTGGCTCGACGGCGAACTGGTCGATATGGAAGACCTCGTCCTGCATGAGGCGGCGCGCGATATCCGCTCACCCAGCCACCAACTCACTATTGCCCGCGACGTGTTGCAGACAAGACGGCGCATTGTAACGCAGGCGCCCGACTGGGCGCTGAGTGGGAACGGTTTGCGCAGTCTGCGGCAGGCGTGGCCTACTGCCCCATTTGGTGGTGGCGGCATCATCGTGGAGAGGGAAGACGTCGCCGTGTCCGATACGGCAGTCGATCGGCAGGACCGGGACGGGGAGGGGAGAAAACATCGTCTGGATGACGGGCTCGACCTGCCCGGTATCGATCTCGACGCCATCGACGCGGTGCTGGCACGGTCCGAAGACGTTCTCATCAAAGCAAAAGAACCGCGCCGATCCGTGCAGCGAGAGATGGACCCACTGATCCGCGATCCCGACTGGGATGAGGACGAGCGGCTTGATGAATGGCGAGCCGTGTTGCGAAAAGTCGGCGATCTGCCGCCGGTGCTACAAGCCATGCTCGCGCTCGATGCTTGGAACGAGCTTGCGGTGTTGCAACGGGCACCGTGGCTCGGCCGTTTGTTGGCCGCCTCCTTGCTGCGGCGCGCCGGGTTGACAAACCATGCGCATTTGCTGGCGTTCAATGCCGGCTTGAAAACTATCCGCGTCGAACGGCGCCGTCATCGCAATTTTGAAATCCGACTTCTCGCCTGTCTCGACGGGCTGTTGGCCGGGATCGAACTCGGTTTCAGGGAGCATGACCGGCTGCTGCTGGCGCGCCAGATGATGGAGCGGCGATTGGTTGGCCGACGCGCCTCGTCAAATCTGCCGGGCCTGATCGAGCTGGTGCTGGCCAGGCCCCTGGTTTCGGCTGGCATGATTGCCGCCGCACTCGATATCACGCCCCGCGCGGCCTTGCGCCTCGTTGAAGAACTCAATCTGCGCGAAATGACCGGCAGGGGGCGGTTTCGGGCGTGGGGAGTGCTTTAAAGAGATGTTTGTAAAATGGCGTACTGCTGAAATTGATCTAGCGGGCCCGATAGAGGCGGATACGCTTAGCAGTCAGCCGAACAAGTTGGGGGACGGTATCGAGGCCAAGAAGCTGCATAAACAAAAGCGTAAAGCAAGAAGAATGCCTTAATGTCTTGGAACGCCCTTTTAGAGTGTATCCAAACTTCCCGTACTACAGCGATGTCGCGAGGCACCGGCGTAATTGCCCCATCGGCTGGTTTACGATGTTCTCGGAAAATGCTCTGCGGAGCCAAAGATGAGTTTGCGCGCTATTTGGGTAAGGTTGACGATATATCTTGTTGATGCCAATAGTTGGTCGGGGAATAAGGGAAAAGTAATGGAACTTAATATTCGAGCGCCGTTGATTGAAGTAGACATCACCTCTACGAAAAGCTCGTTTGAAGTCGTAGCGCCGAACAAAGGGTGATTGTAAAGAACCTACTCGGACGTTCGATCAAACTTATTCAACAATAAAGCTGCAAATCACGTCATCGACCTGCGGAGGGACGGGGAAGTCCGAAAACTATTGACGTTAACGTTCTGCGTGACTGTAAATTTGCATAGTGCAGAGTGGCAAGCTCCCGAAACTCGTAGGCAACCGAATAAATTAATCTAGTAATCAACGAGATGACCGCATGATAACTCTGCAAGACCTGGGCCTTGCCTACCGTAAAGCGAAAGTCGATTTCTATTATTCATCACAGGCTTCTTTAGATGCAATTGCGAGCTATGAAGAAAATCTGCATTCCAACCTTTCCGCCCTTTTACAAAAGATCAACGACGGAAATGAAGCTTGGGTAACAGAACCGGAGTTCATCGGTACTTGGATGCCGGTCGCCAAGACTGTAAAAATGGACCGCTGGGCGGAGTACAAAAAGAACAATGGCGGTGGACTTATTTTTTCCTCGCCTAATGATGAATGGAAGTATGCGCAGAAAGCTCTGAGGGGGAAATCAAAGCCAGAGCAACTAGAGGCAGAATTTCGCATAATGGCCCAATGCAGCTTGGACTTTCATGTACTCTCTACCTTGTGGATACTGAAAGTCGGGCATTTGTTTGATGCAGAACTGAGCGAGTGCGCCTATGGCAATCGCTTGCGCCGAACCCAAGATGGTAAAACGCTCAATAAGCTATCGCTTGGTTCGTTCCAACCTTATCTGAAACCCTTTCGCGACTGGCGTGATAATGGTATCGCTGCCATGCGAGCAGCACTTCATTCTGATAAGAAGATTGTGGCACTGACGGCTGACGTCAGTTCTTTCTATCATGAACTAAATGCCGGTTTCATGCTTGATCCGGCTTTTGTTATCGATGTGCTGAAATTAGATCCAACGGATTTCGACTTTAAGTTGCATCGTTTGTTTATTCGAGCTCTGCAGGCCTGGGCAGCGGCAACCCCTCTCAAGAAAGGCTTGCCCGTCGGGCTGCCAGCTTCTGCCGTTGTCGCCAACATGGCACTGATCGAGTTCGACCGCTGTATAGAGCACCAAGTAAACCCAATCTATTACGGTCGATATGTAGATGACATTCTGCTGGTCATGGAGAATGGCGCAGACTTCGACTCGTCGGTAGCCGTATGGCAATGGCTGTTTGATCGGTCAAGCGAAAGACTGGGCTGGGTGGGCCTTGACAAAAAAGAGATTGCATACAAGCCTACGTATCTCAGCATAGGTGATGGGGAAAGCCAGGTGCGTTTCTCCAATGGCAAGAATAAAATATTCATTCTGGTAGGCGAGACGGGCAAGACCCTGGTAGATGCTATCGCACATCAGATTCACGAACGCGCCAGCGAGTGGCGGTCCATGCCGCGGTTGCCGCTGTCCTCCACCCATGTCAGCACGGATCTGTTGGCCGCAACACAAAGCGACGGCGAAGCAGCTGACAATTTGCGCAAGGCCGACGCGTTGACCATGCGTCGCGCTGGTTTCGCCATCAAACTGCGCGACTTCGAAGCCTATGAACGCGATCTGTTGCCTGAGGCCTGGACGGAACATCGTCGTGCATTCTTCCGCGCATTTACCCAGCATGTCTTGGTGTTGCCCCAATTTTTCGACTTAGCTGTTTATCTGCCCCGGGTTATTCGTCTTGCCACGGCCTGTGAAGATTTCGCTGATCTGCGCCGAATTATCAATGTGCTTCAAGGGCTCTGCCAGCAGGTGCAGGAGCAATGCACCATCAGTGTCAAAGCGTACTCCAAAACGGAGGGTAATCTTGACACTGCGGAGACGCTGAAGCGCTGGAAATGGCAGCTCTTTACCAGTATTCGGGAAAGCATCATCGCCGCATTCCCACCTCGCTTGTCCAAAGCGGGCAAGCAGGCATGGCAGACTTATATGTCTGACTATCGTCCCGTCATTGATCCTGATATCCCTCTGACCTGGCCATCATCCGCTAAAATTTTCCAACTGCAACAAGCTCGTTTGTTTTCGTTTGATCTGGCCCACATGCCTTTCCGGTTTATCGGCCTGCCGAGGGAGATGGTAGCGCAACGCGGGATCCCCGCGAAGAGAGCCGTTGTAGGTGGGGATAAGGTAGCTGAACTATTACCCTACGAGGTGCTAAAAGGTGCACAGACTCTTGCCAAGTGGATCGGATTTAAGACATTGCCGCGGGGTTTACCATTCGCCACCCGGCCTTTCAATCTACCAGAACTGTTTATCCTGAATCGTCATGCCTACTCGGGAGTTGGACAGGACGATATGAAGGCCGTTGTATTGTCGGTACGTGGCTTCGAAATGGGAGAGAAAGCGCCTCAGTTCGATAGATACAATGTGCTGAAGATACCAGATGGCGTAACCCCATCGAAATGCGGCATCGCCGTCTCCAGTTGGCAAACAAATCTGGACAGCTGGACAGCCAGTGTAATGGGTATGCCTGACCCCGATAGCCAACGTTATGTTCGGCTCTGCCGTTTGCTGGATGGAGTAATCGCCCAGCCAAGAGACAGCCGCTATCTGATCCTGCCTGAACTGGCACTGCCCGCGCACTGGTTCATCCGTATAGCTCGCAAATTGCATGGCCGAGGCATTTCGCTGATTACTGGCATCGAGTACCTGCACGCTGGCAAGTCGAAGGTTCGCAACCAGGTTTGGGCGGCTCTGTCTCACGATAGTCTGGGCTTTCCATCGCTGATGATTTATCGTCAGGACAAACAAAGACCGGCACTCCATGAAGAACAGGAATTACATCGTCTGGCCGGCTTGGAAATGATGCCGGATAAGGTATGGAAGAAACCACCGATCATTCAACACGGCGATTTGCGCTTTGCTTTGCTGGTTTGCAGTGAACTAACTAATATCCAGTATCGGGCCGATCTGCGTGGCAAAGTGGATGCGCTGTTCGTCCCGGAATGGAATCCAGATACCGAAACCTTCAATGCACTGGTTGAAGCCTCGGCATTGGATATCCACGCCTACATCATCCAATGCAATGATAGGCAGTATGGCGATAGTCGTATCCGGGTGCCCTATAAGGAGAGTTGGAAACGCGATTTGTTGCGAGTTAAAGGGGGCGTCACTGATTACTGTGTAATTGGTGAAATTGATGTGCAATCACTGCGACAGTTTCAAAGCAGTCACCGTTCACCTGGAAAACCATTCAAACCGGTACCGGACGGCTTCAATGAAGCAATGGACCATCAGCGGAAAGTGTTGCCTAAATACGATGATAAGTGAAACTATTGGTGTCGGTATTTGCGGGGTCCAAGGTCGTAAGTGGTTGGGTAGTCTTTTGATCAGTCGAATGGACCGATGCAGATTATACCGCAGCTTCGCCGGAGATTCTATGTCATAGCAGAGATCGCCGCGAACATCATCTCGTCAAGATGAGCAATGGTTTGCTCTCCTTACCGGAGTAGGGTGCCGAAAAGCGAGCGTAGTTACTGTGTTTGAAATGATTTGGTTTTCATTTACTTGACTGGCTTTGGCTTGATCGTCGTTTCGGGACGTGAAACATCCAGAACTACGACCGATATTTTTCCGTCCAGCGTTGAGGGTAGGTCGGATTGCAGCGTAGCCTGCAACTCCTCTGCACTTGCCGGTAATGCCCCGCGGTCTCCTCTTGCGGGGAGGCGATATTCGGCCCCGAACCAAAACACGAGATAGACACCATAGCCGCAGGCGCCGTTATCGGCAGCATAACCGGCAAGCTGTTCTGCGGCAGCAGTCCAAAGTCCCGAATTATAATGGCGCTTCGCCTCGATGGGTAGATTTTTTCCGGCGTGGGAGAGGAGTAGCGCATCCACGCGCGTGTTTTCTCCGCGACGCGCTTCTGGCAGGGTTGCCACGATCCCGTATCGTTCAAGCCGTACTCGAAGCAACTCCATAAGCCGGTCACGATCCTCGTTTTCAATTTGAGGTTTCACCGCCACGCCATTTTGGTCTGTGTTCCAATAACGTTTCCACGGCATATCGCTGCCTGTCCGCAGCGTGCTCCGATATCTTTCGATTTCTTCGAGCACAACAGCTACGAGGTCGGCAGGGTTGGCGGGAGCTCCCCCAGCGAGAGCTGCCTTCAGTTGAGCCACAGTTGGAGAAACAAACGAATTGTCACGCAGAAGACGTGCATGTTCTGCAGCTGCATGCAGTAACGGCGAGCGCCAACTAGGATCGGATGCAAGACTGAGGGATTTCAGATTTTTTCCTGCGTCAGGATTGCTAGACGCGCTCAGTCGATCAATCGCGGTTCTGATTATGCGACTTGGGCCGGCAGTATGGGCCCAGTCCTTTTCGTCCAGTGGATATACGACGGACAGGTGCGCTATCCGCATCCGGTCGATCTGATCAAGATGCTCACATCTATCATGCAATCGACTGACAAGGTCGCCATTTGGAGCCAACAGCGTTGCACGGATTTCTTCGGGACTACGGGATGCGTCAAACGTTTCCGGGTCGAGTATCAGGGCGACAAATTCCCACAATTGCCTACTGTGATCATCTAACTCTCCTGCGAGAGCGCTTTCTGTAAGAGTCCCAATCTCGGTTCTCGACATGCTTCGCGCTGACACTGTCAGGGCTTGCTGCAACGCCTTGCGGGGGAGGTTGGGCCGCTCCTGGAGGAGCTGCTTTATCAAGCCAGAAACGAACTCCTGCTCATTCGATGAGGCAATAGCGTGGATCGCGTCAAGGTCCTCGTCGCCAGCATCAAGCGCAGAAAACCAATACCGAAGAATCTGCTCCGAGCCGCATGCTGGATCACGCGCAAGGCGGTTCACTCCCCAAGAGGCTATGGAGGATCGTTCTTCGCTACTGAAGTCGCTTCGCCGAAGAGCAACGATTGCGATGACAAGCGGACAGTTGTCAATCTCCTCTTCTCTTCCAGTGAGCAAAGCATGGTGAAGGCCTGCGGCAACGACCTGTTCTTGGGCATAAGATACATTGGTAGCTTCAGCCCGACCCAGATCGCCAGCATCGATCTTGATGTCGGTGTGGATCGCGAATTGGATGAATCCTTCAGCGATCGCCGATGCGATCTGAGCGTTCGAAAAGTACTCGATCTTGTCAAGCGGAGGTGTTTTCTTTGTGAGCACTGCGTTCCGATAGAGTTCGGATGCCCACTTCAGTGAACCATATTCGCTTTCTCTGCCGGCTGCTATCGCATCGAGTTTCGGTTCAAGGGATGCGATGTTATGGGCGCGGATTGCATCGATTTCTTCAAGCTTCTTGGCTTTACGCTTTTCCTCCTTTTCCTTCCAGATTCTGTTTGGGTCTATGCGCAATTCGGCTAGGAAGTCCGCAAAATTCTTTTCCTTTTCGAGTGCCGAAACGATGCGGTCTTCCCATATGGGCCATCGGGATTCACTTCGAGCCGCGTAGGCTGCAACCTCGAATATCCGCCGGCGTCGTGGGCCAACTGGGGTCTTGCTGGCGAGATCAAGAAGGTTTTCTATAAGTGTATCGTCGGGATTTCTTCCGGCGACCGTCATGTAGTGGTTGGTTGCCATCCATGGTGCTTCCTCACTGGAGCAGCTTTCTAGGAGGGCCATGAAAAGTTCAAGTTCACGCATTTCCTTTTCGACGTCGATCCAGGCACCAATCGCGTTGGCAAGGTCCTCCTCAAGCCGATCCCACTCGTAGTCGCGCGTGTTCCTTATCCAGGACCAAAGGCGTTTAGCGCTAATCTCCAGATTTTTATTGATTGTGAACGCCAGAGCCGATTGCAAGAAGTGCCGCACTTCCATTTTAAGGCCACGGTCGTCAGGCGACTTACGAATGACAGGCTGGTCGAACAGATCAGGACGGGGAATCTGCCTAAGACCGGAAAGAAGCGAAAAAAGGTTGCCACTCTCATTCTCGCCGTCCACCGCTTGCGGCAGTTCGTTGAAATCTGAAAGTAGGTCCGAAATCTCCTGTATGATTAGGTCCTGACAAGGGATGTCCGACAACAGTTCGGCTCTTAAGGAAAGCTGATCATAGCTCTCGTTTGTTTGAGCTAGTTCCGAGATCATTTCTCGCCTTGCGGAAGTTTGATCCAAGTTTCCTTTAACCCAAGCTTCCGCAGCTCTTAAACGCTGCCAAAGGGTGCGGGACGCAGAAAGTGCTATTTCACGCAATTTGGTTTGCATTCCGACTACCGGCGCACCATCTACAAGTGCCTGCAGGACCGTCACCTGTAGATGGCTTGTGACAGTGCTATCCAAGATTGACTGGAAGTCGGGTACAAGATCATCGCCGGCCAGACTGCCAAATACAGTGATCGTATCTCGCGACGAGAGGAAGTAAGGGTCCTCACGGTCAAGGTTGAAAAGTATTGCCCTACGGCCATTTGTGTTAAAAGCCGCGGCATCGCTATAGGCAAGAACCGTGGCCGCGTCCCGCTCGATCAGTCTTAACGCCCCTTTCTCATCGCCTCCTCGGGAAAGGTGGGCTGTAAACCAAGCGTAGAGACCTCGTAACTCGCTCGGCGCTTTTTGGTCATTGCTTGTGATGAGCGCAGTTGCCCGGCGAAGCGGAAAAAGGACACCATTCTGATGTCCTGTAACTCGGTGTGCGAGGAACCGGCCCGCCAGAAATTCAGCAATCGTTCTGTGCGATGGCTCGAAGCTCTGGCCCTCGCCACGAAATAGTGCCGTGTCTAAGGAAAAACTGGCTGTTCCGAGGTCAATCGGAAGCGACTGAACGATGACAAAATCTCTCGCATTCGATCCAATCGCAAGGGCATTAGAGCGCCAAAGCGCGCGGGCGCCCGTAGCAAGCAAATAGAATGACAATAAACCCGCAGCATTGATAATCTCATCTACAGGTGGCCGCTGATCAGTGACGCGTTGTGGATCATGTTCGTGAACAAGTGCGTGGATGGCTCGCTCGAACAGCTCAAACCGGGTGCTCGGCCAACAGCCGCCAGATGCGACAACCGAGTGGAGGAGCCGCAAACTCAGAGGATTCTCTAGGAAGGCACCTGCTCCCCGGATCCGCGCATCGGCAAGGAACCGTTCCGGATTAGCTTCACCTAGTCCGGACAAGATAGTTCTTGCTTCGGTATCGTTTAGCGGCAGGAGGTGCGCAACCGTGATTGGCTGGTTTCTTGCTGCTCGACGCATAGCGAACATGTCGGCAGCTGCACGCCAGTCTTCCGCACGACAGGTGAGCCGCCAACGATGTACGCCGCTTTGCGTGATTGTGTTGGCAAGTTGTAGGAGCTTGTCCTTGCCATTTTCTCCCGCTCGATATTCATCCAGCGCATCCAGATAGGCTGTAGAGGAGGTTGTAATCGAGATCCCATTCATAGCCTCACGGCAGGTCAGAAGCTCTCCTTTTTCCTGATTTGCTTCATATTCGAGCGCGGTGGATTTTCCAATTCCCGGCTCGCCGAGCAAAACGACATAGGGCATACCACGCAGTTCACTAAGGCGACGTTCAATGACTTCGCCCTCAAGCGCCAGAGAAACACGTCTGTCTAAAGCTGTTTTGATCATATATCCAAGGTAGTATTTATTGGAGCTGCCTATCAATCGAGTCGGCTCTTTTCTCAACAACATTCGGGGATGCTTTTGAAACGGGATATGGACTTGATGCGGGATTTACTTTTGCAGATTGAAGAGTTAGATCAAGGCTTTGGCAGCGAAGTCGAGATTGAATCGAGGGCTCACGAGCCACAGGTCATTGCCGAGCATCTTCGATTACTCTTTGAGGCCCGGCTCATTGACGGCGACACCGTTCCAGACGATGAGTTTCCGTTTGACCATGTCATGCCGACGCGGCTGACTTGGGCAGGACACGACTTCATAGGAAGTGTAAGAGACCCAGAAATCTGGAAAAAGACGAAGGAGGGGGCACTATCCGCAAAAGGCTTCACGCTTGACCTTTTGCAGGACCTCGCGAAGGGATTCATCAAAAAGCAAATCGCAGATCGGACAGGAATTGCACTTTGAGGCACCCTTTGACTTCAACCACGGTACAAAGCTAGCGCACGTCGCGACAATTAGCTTGATGGGGCGTCAACGGATCATATGCGCCAGCAAGGGGGGCAGAGATATTAGTCATGATACATCGGGTAGAACCTATCGTTGGATAGCCTACGACACGCTATGTGGTCGTTAATCCTACAGAGTTATCAAACCGTGTGCCAAGTGATTAAAATGACTTCAGATTCGCACTTTTGCAATGCCGTTTTCAGATATCGCTCAATTCAGTCACTGCTTGGTGAGCACGAAGAGTTGGAGCGCCAGACTGTTTATTTCTCACCACCTGAGTATCTCAACGATCCGATGGAAGGTCTGCGACAGATCTATTGGCGAGGAGATCGTATAACTTGGCGCAACCTGTTGCGTCACTACATTATTTGCATTCACAATCGTTTCTTTGAAGCCCTCTTAAGTCGGGATACAGAATGCTTACCGTCAGATACGATTGCCGTATTTCAGTCACTACACAATTTTCCAACATCTCAGGTAAAATCGTTATGCCAAGCTTGTATAACGGCCGTCGAAGCTAGTGATCTTCATACTGCCTTACTTGATTTCCTTGCGAAGGCAGACCGTGACATTAGTTTCACAGAATTGCAGCAGTTACTCCGGACAGTTCATTTAGATTGGCTATACTTGATTCAAAAAGCCTTCGAAGATCGAGCATTGGTCCCATCTACCGACGGGGGACCACCGGATTCAGCGGCGGCGGTCAAAGTCATTCGCACGCTCCAGGCAACAAATCCAGAAATTCGAGAAAAGTATTCTATTACTGGTCTCGATGTCATTCATGAAGTTCAGCAGCACATGGCTCAGCAAATGACAATTTTGACGGCCATTGAGAATGCAAATTCTTTGAATCCGAAGCGCAAAAGTCTCTTTTTCGAATTCACTTCAGAATACCTCAGCAACCTTCTGAAGCTTGTGTATCCTCCATGGTTTGTTGCATGCTTTTCGACGCGGCATGATAATGCAGCGATGTGGAGCTACTATGCAGACAATCATCGTGGGTGCTGTCTTGTGTTCCGAAAACAACAAACAACCGGCAGTATGCAACTTCGCCTACACGGTCCCAACGGTTATGGAGCACGAGGCATTACAAGAAGCAGCCAAAATATGCCGCTCGAACCGGTGTGCTATGCTGTACAGGAACATCAGATCGAATTTTTCACAAACATTGGTCGCTTACCCGTGGAACAGCTTCGCCGCGACTGGTTTAGTGATGATGAAGGCAACATATCAACTCTTGCGGAACACCTCAACCAAGACAAGCAAGAATCATGGCGAAGCGGCTATTGGGGTAATTTCGCACCGCCACTCCTACGAAAACTACCAGACTGGCGACATGAGGAAGAACTCAGGATCGTGATTTCCGATATATTGGGCATTCACGAAACACCTGAAGGTCGGACATACACATATGATTATGATACGCTAGACGGTATCATTTTCGGTATAAACACCAGCCTGTCAGACAAAGTCAGGATTATGCAAATTCTGGATAAAAAACTTGGTTCCAGAACGGTATCCGAGCCATTCAAGTTCTTTCAGGCCCGCTATAATGCTCGGTCAGGACGCATAGAGGCTCATCATATGAGCTTGCTGCAACACAAGCGGACATAGCTTGCCGTTATCGCCGAAGATTGATCAATCAATGAGGGCGTAGAGTGGACCTGCATTCGTGCGCAATTAGCATTTCCCTGAGCCCTACGAATTGATTCTTGACTGGCAATCTGTATACTACAGTCCTGATGATCGCGCGGATTTGGCCTAACGAAGAAAGATATGTGGGAACAACAAGGTCATTACAGCGGCGATGAGCGCCCCAAAGAAAGAGCGTTCTCTGTCTGAAACCGACGACTTACTTCTGCTCGTAGACGTGTTACGGCACATTAAGAAAATGGTTATAATGCTGGTGAAACTCAACGCACAGGGGTTCCGAGGTGTTCAGTAGCCCGCCTCTTTCTGGTGTCGAAACGCGAGCACATAAACCGCATTCTCGGCTGTTTCATGACGGTAGAGTGCTATATACCCAGAGTCACCAAAAGGGATCACCAACTCCCGTAACTCCGGTGCGTCGGCGAAAGGCCGCCCGATATCGGGAGCATTCTCGAGATGGAGCAAGTGACGTTGAATTGCATCACCAGCACGCCGTGCAGCTTCTTGTGATTTGGCAATCAGAAATCGGCGGCAGCGCTCCAAGCCTTGTGCGGCACCTTCGGTTATAACTACTCGTGGCACTCAGGCACCGATGTTTCGTCATTTGTACCCCAGTTGTTGAGCCAGTTACGGACTTCTGCGCCGGTAAGATGGCGACCGGTCTCTTTAAAGGAAGCCCAGGAAGCAATGGCTTCCTGCTTAAAACTCTCGCGGGCTTCTTCGCGCTCAACATATTGCTCAATGGCTTCAAGCATGATCCAATGCGCCGACCGACGGCGTTGGCTGGCAAGCTGAAGCACGCGCCCTTTCAGAGCGTCGTCGATTTTGAGGGAGGTGGCCATAACAGCTCCTTATCACTTGGTATTACCTAGTAGTAGTATAGCGCGTGATCATGCTTGTGTCCACTTTACGTGTAGGTGTGTCTGCGCGCCAACTGACCCGTACCGCAAAAACAGTTATAGCCCTCGAATGCTTTGCGGATGACGATCGTCGAATGTGTTAAGCCTATTCCCGCATAATAGACGTTGAAGCTATCGGATAGGTTGGCTGCATAAATCACTTCGCTTTTTCAAACCAAAGCATAATCCAAGTTGGGAACTGGTTATTTCGATCAGAGATTAAGTCAGTTCTAGACTGGTAATCAGGGGCTCATCGATCGGTTGAGGGTTTCACTATAATTGTTGTTTTTCATCCACGAAAAGTGCCCCCATATCAAATGTATTGGTGTGATATTCTTTCTAGCATGCGATAGAAAACGGCGAATATCGCTCATCAGTCTGACATTATGACGGTACCCTGGCAGAGACTTTCCAATGCCCCTGTTTGACATCAGGTCGTAAGATCCAGACTTTCTCAGTTATTTTTGTGCCTCTTGCTGTTTCGTAAGAAGATATGGCCAGAAGGATAAAATCTGTCTGGCGTTCATATCTTCCCTGCGTGATAACGCCATCGCTGAACATTACGACCGCCTCCGTATCAGCATTCTCGTCAGTCAGCCGGACTTTGCATCCGGGATAGGCGTGCGTGTGCGCGAATTCAAATTGCATAGTGGGTTTTCCCTTTTGCAGGTTCAACAGGTTGTCCCTTTCGTATCCGTAAATCCAGCCGAACGACGTTCGAGCCGACCGTCGGTTTTCCGGCATCGTAACCTTAACTTTGCTGTAAGTCTCAGCAGTGAATAGGAGGGCATGCACGACAATCGCTCCCCGCTTTATCATCGCCATCGCTTTCCACCTGAGATTATTGCAGAGGCGGTGTGGCTTGAGAGCGGCGGTGCAAAAGTCGGCCACGGTAGCGGCGGCATAATGCTGCTGCGGGCGGAGTAAAATCCGGCCACCTATCTTCCTTCTGCAATGATCGCAGGAGGGACAGGGGATCTACACCGTGGAACTATATCTGAAGGTTCGTCTGGCTGTTTCGGAAGGGATGACGCAGCGTCAGGCGGCGAAGCATTTCAACATATCGCGCGACAGCGTGGCGAAGATGGTGTCGTATTCGACGCCACCCGGTTACCAGCGGCGATCACCGATCCGGCGCCCGAAGCTGGATGCGTTTGTTTCGACGATCGAGCATTGGCTCGACGAGGACCTGAAGGTGCCGCGCAAGCAGCGCCATACCGCCAGGCGGGTATTTGACCGCCTGCGCGACGAGTGCGGGTTCACCGGCGGCTACACGATCATCAAGGACTACATGCGCGAGCGGGATCAGCGCCGGCAGGAAGTGTTCGTGCCACTTGCCCATCCGCCGGGCCACGCGCAGGCCGATTTCGGCGAGGCGATGGTGGTGATCGGTGGTATAGAGCAGAAGGCCCGCTTCTTCGTGCTGGATCTTCCGCATAGTGATGGCTGCTATGTTCGGGCCTATCCGGCGGCGGTGGCCGAGGCCTGGGTGGACGGTCACATCCATGCATTCGCCTTCTTCGGGGGCGTGCCGCAATCGATCGTCTATGACAACGATCGCTGCCTTGTTGCCAAGATCCTGCCCGACGGCACCCGCAAGCGGGCGGCGTTGTTCAGCGGCTTCCTGTCCCACTACCTGATCCGCGATCGATATGGCCGTCCCGGAAAGGGCAATGACAAAGGGAATGTCGAGGGCCTTGTGGGCTACGCCCGGCGCAACTTCATGGTGCCGATCCCGCAGTTTGCGACATGGGATGCGTTCAACGCCTTTCTGGAGGAGCAGTGCCGCAAACGCCAGCGCGACAGGCTGCGCGGCGAGAGCGAGACGATCGGCGAGCGCCTGCAGCGGGATTTGGCGGCCATGCGTCCATTGCCGGCATCACCCTTCGATGCCTGCGATCAGGCCAGCACAAGCGTAACGGCCCAGTCTCTGGTACGCTACAAGACCAACGACTATTCCGTGCCTGTCGCCTACGGTCATCAGGACGTCTGGGTGCGGGGCTATGTCGACGAGGTGGTGATCGGCTGCCGTGGCGAGATCATTGCTCGCCATCCGCGATGCTGGGATCGGGAAGACGTCGTCTTCGACCCTATCCACTACCTGCCGCTGATCGAGCAGAAGATCAATTCTCTGGATCAGGCTGCACCTCTCCAAGGCTGGGACCTGCCCGGAGAGTTCGCCACACTGCGTCGCCTGATGGAAGGTCGCATGGCCAAGCATGGGCGGCGGGAATACGTGCAGGTTCTGCGCCTGCTGGAAAGCTTCGAACTCGCCGATCTGCATGCGGCCGTTAAGCAGGCCATTCAACTCGGCGCGATCGGTTTCGATGCGGTGAAGCATCTGATCCTGTGCCGGGTCGAGCGCCGGCCACCGCGGTTGGATTTGGCGATCTATCCTTACCTGCCACGGGCGACGGTCGAGAAGACCTCGGCAAAGGCGTATATGCGCCTCCTGTCGCCTGATGCGGGAGAAGCGGCATGAGCACTGAAGCACCCGAGATCCTGCTCGCGCACTATCTCAAGGCCCTGAAGCTGCCGACCTTCCAGCGCGAGCACCAGAAGCTGGCCCGGCTATGCGCAACCGAGGGCGTCGATCACGTCGGCTACCTGTTCCGGCTTGCCGAACGGGAAACGATCGAGCGGGATCGCCGCAAGGTCGAACGCCGGATCAAGGCGGCCAAATTCCCTGTCGTCAAAAGCCTCGACAGTTTCAACTTCGCCGCCATCCCCAAGCTCAACAAGATGCAGGTGCTGGAACTGGCGCGCTGCGAATGGATCGATCGGCGCGAGAACGTCATCGCTCTCGGTCCCAGCGGCACGGGCAAGACGCATGTGGCTCTCGGCCTCGGCCTGGCCGCCTGCCAGAAGGGCTTGTCCGTCGGCTTCACCACGGCCGCCGCCCTGGTCAGTGAGATGATGGAGGCGCGTGATGAGCGGCGTCTTCTCCGCTTCCAGAAGCAAATGGCGGCCTACAAGCTACTGATCATCGACGAGCTGGGCTTCGTCCCGCTATCAAAGACCGGCGCGGAGTTGCTGTTCGAGCTGATCTCGCAACGCTATGAGCGCGGTGCCACCCTGATCACCAGCAATCTGCCTTTCGACGAATGGACCGAAACCCTGGGATCCGAGCGTCTGACCGGCGCCCTGCTCGATCGCATCACCCACCACGTCAACATCCTCGAGATGAACGGCGACAGCTACCGTCTCGCCCAAAGCCGCGCCCGAAAGGCCGGCTGAAGCCTTCTCTGAAAATCGCCGCGCGCGCCTGAGACCCCCGCTCGGGCTACGCCCTCCCGGCGGTCTCA
>NZ_JBHEEO010000037.1:20383-24744 GCF_041929965.1 Brucella oryzae
GGCCGGCTGAAGCCTTCTCTGAAAATCGCCGCGCGCGCCTGAGACCCCCGCTCGGGCTACGCCCTCCCGGCGGTCTCAGGCGCGCGCCAAGGTGGCCGACTTTTGCTCCGCCCCGTGGCCGGTTTTTACTCCGCCGTTGACATATGCGCCGATATGGAAACTGTCTACGGAGGCAGATGATGCTCTTGCGTCGGCTTTGATCGTCGAATTGCTATATCCTGCAAACGCTCCGACAAGCCAGCCATTCTCGACGATGGTGTCCACGCCGACCATGAAGCCACCAGTCGAATGCTTCACGTCTGCATAGTTGCTGTTGCCGCCGATCTTGTTCCAGCCGCCATAGGCCTGCGCCCATGCGTTCCACGTTTGGTCGATCTGTTGGCTCGACATGGCATCGCTCATGACAATGCCGCCGAGTGCAAATCGCATGCGGTTGTTGACGATGTCACGGACGTAATGACTTTCCTCAATCAGAGCGGAAGTCGTTGAGCCGTAGATTTCCCCTGACAGGCTATCGAGTGCATTGCCAATTACCGTCTTGTCGTCAGGAAGCTTGACGAAGGCGTTGTAGACCTTGGAATTGGTTCCCATACTGTCGAGAGCGTTCGCGACCGCGAGATGGTTCGGTGTGGTGCCCTTGGAAATGAACTGGACATCGTTGCGAGGCAGTTCCAGCTGCACTGAACCTGCGCTGTAGTCATAGAGCAGGGTTGGGTTGAGGAACGCGAACTCTGAGGTAACGTTTCCGAACGAACCGGACAGTTCTCCGTCAGCCTGCAGGATCGTGTACTTGGTATTCAGTGCGTAATCGCCTGCGAAGCCGATATGAGCAACGGTGCCGCCATTGATCGTTGCGTCACCACTCACCTTGACGCGGTCGCTGTCGGTGCTGAGCGGGTCGGTCTCTACATTGTAGATAGAACCGCTTTCAAGAACGAGATTGCCGTTGATGGTGAGCGTTCCGATAGAGTTGCCAGGGGCAAGCATGCCGCCGGCTGCAACCGTAATCATCGAGCTCGAACCGCTGCCGATTATACCCACCCCCGAAAGGCTGCCCCCGGATTCCACGATCAAACTGCCACCAAGCGAGCCTTTGGTGTCTGCGGCACCTGTATTGATCCTACCACTGGCTATCCTCACGAGACCGTCAAATGACGAGTTGTCGCCCGTGATAAACAATGTGCCCGCACCATCTTTCACGACTGTTCCGGTGCCTGAGAGCGTACCAGCAAGGGTTCCGTTTTCGGCCTGATTGAAGACCGCTGTGCCTTGGGTACCGACATTGACGTCGCCACCGTACTTGTTGGCATCAACGATGAGCTGGCCCTGATTGATCGTCCAGTCGAGCATGGAAATGCCGCCCAGAGTGAGGGTGCCAGCACCATCCTTGACCATGGTACCGTTTGATGCGTTCACGCCCTGAATGTTGCCGTTATATTTTTCGTTGCCAGCAACGTTGAAGGTCACAGTGCCTGTATTGCGAATATCGCCGCTAATTGATGCCGAGTTACCCATAACGGAGCCATTGAGGACGTCCAGACCGTTGAAGGAATTGGTCCCGTTAAGTACGAGAACGCCAGTTCCATCCTTTACGAGAACGTTAGAACCGACGACGTTGCCATTGACAGCGAGCTGAGTTGACCCTGCGACATTGAACTCACCGTTGGCGTTCAGATTGAAGTCACGAGAGGTCGCGAATGATCCGGTCGTGGTCAGCACACCGCCAAGGAAAGTGATGTCGTTTGCTGCGTCGCCCAAGGCTGCATCGTTATCGACTTCGAGTGAACCCTTTTTGATGCCGATATCGCCACTGAAGGTGTTGGCTCCCGAGAGAACGAGCGTTCCGCTGCCCTCTTTGACGAAAACACCGCTGCCTGAAACAACGCCATTAGCCATCAGCATGTTGCCATCGGTGACATTGAGCGTGCCGCTCTGATCGATATCGATCTGACGACTGGTCGCAATGCGGTTTGCGACAGTCAGGGTTCCACCCTTCAGGTTAATGCCACCAGAAGCGGTGCCAAGATTTGCGTCCGAGTTGATCTGGACGTCGCCTGCATAGATGGTTGTGCCACCTGTGTAGGAGTTATTGCCGTTGAGAACGAGCGTTCCTGCTTCAGTCTTCAACAGAGAGCCGGACCCACTGATTTCGGTGTTGATGGTTGCGCTATCGGCGAGCACGCGGATTTCGGAGCCGCCTGGTTCAAGTAAGAGTGATCCCGTTCCAACGAGTGTGTAGCCGTTGTCGACGAATTGGAGACCAGTAAAGGACTGATTGCCGTCTACGTTGATTACGCCACCAATTGTCGACGGCGTGTCCTTGAAAATCGCGATCTTGCTGCCCCACAAGTCAGGCGTCGAGCCGCCATCGTTAATCCAGGCAGGTGTCGAAGAATCCCAAGTTCCGTCTCCGCCAATCCAATGCTGAAGGCTGTTGTCGCCATCTCTGGTAACCAGAAGATCGACGGTGTTTGGACGGTATACAAGCTGGGTGAACATTGACGGTACGAGAGGAACTGTCAACGACGAGAAGCCATTTCCGCTGTACGAGCCATAATAATCAATAAGGCGATAGTAACCGACGCCGAAAGTGCCAGCGGCAGGATTTGGGCTTTGGGTGATGTTCAGGCCAACGTTATCGATATTCAGATTGCCGAAAACACGGATACGCGAATTGCTGCTTGGCGAGCCAACAGCAAAGTTTAATGTGCTGCCCGCTTCGGCAGTCATGTCGCCGTTGATCTTTAGCACCGAATTTGATGTAGTTGAGGTCAGGGAAGATCCCGTTTTCAGTGTGAGATTGCTGAGTGTTGCGATGCTGACATTCAGATTCGTCCCATTGCCCATCGTCAAACCACGGGTAGTGGAAAGATCCGCATAGGAGCCGAGCGTGACAGCTCCGTTCGATACACTGGCTTCACCAGTGAATCTGTAATTCCCATATAGGTGCATGCCTAAGCCAGCATCGAAAGTGACATCACCAGTTCCGTTGATGAGTCCAAAATGGGTAAATCCAGCGGTGTCATTCAAAATCAGATTGGCGTTATTTTCGATACTGCCGAAAATATTATTAACGCCTGTGATCAACGTCCCTTCTTGTACTGTCCAATCATTGTTTGAGAGTCCTCTATATGTAAGACGTGAGTTTCCACTCTTTGTTACAGTTCCATATTGTCCGGTTCTGTCATTGAGTGTCTTGGAAATGCGGTGAACAGAGGTGGCGTCATTCGCATCTTCGATAATCAGCTTTCCAGCAACATCAACGCGATCATAACCTAGAAGATCACTTGAAGTTTTGAGCGTTCCGTCATGAACGGTGATTTGATTGAAGACCACAAAATTTGCGATTCCCCTTTTGAGGTTGAGCGTTCCAGCTCCGTCTTTGACAAAGCTTCCGGTCGAATTGACTGCATCAATTGTGTAATCGACACCAGACGCGACATCGACACTCGCAAGAGTTGACGCAAAATATCCCAATGAGGTTGCGCTTCCCGAGAAGGTACCGTCACCGACTTTAAGGTTACCGCCGTTGAAATTGACATAACCCAATGAGTTCAGAGACTGCAGGCTATTAAGAGCTACAGTTCCCCCATAAAGATTAACTTGTGGGATGGAGTTGTTTCCCTCAAGAGCAAGCGTTCCAGCGCCCGTTTTGTCTAACGCGACCGTTGATGTGACACTTGCGGCAATTATTGCTGTGCCAGTTTCAACATTGATTTTGGAGTTGGTAGCGGCCGGAGCATTAAGCTGAAGGGTCGCTGGCCCGTCAATGCGAAACCCATTATCCAGGAACGATAGTTCGTTTGCGCTTATGGCCGTTGTCAGGGAGACCGACCGATTGCTACCGCCATATAATTCCGAAAAAACAGCCTTCTTTCTTTCCCATGCACCTAACAAACCATCAACGTTCCCAATCCAGGTGGCGTCAAAATTGTTCCAGTTGGGGCTACCCGTCCAATACTGAGTATCGTTAACAACTTGAGCGGAAGTAGAGAAAGTAGTTCCAGCGATAAATACCGAGGATAAAGCTACTGGCAACAGGGCAGTGTGCCTTGCCAAATGATTGGAGAGCCGTCGCAGAATTCCGACTGAGAATGCCTGCCCGGATTCATCTGTGAAATTAATTTGCCCCATCCCCAGTTCCCCAACTAGTTATTATGCGCTCTTTGAGTTAGCCGCCCCGAATACAATGCCCGGAAACGTTGTATCATCTGCTCCAAAACTAACAAGTGATAAAGAATATAAATGTCAACGTTATCAATAACATTTCACGACTGGATGTTGCTAGTGGTTTGACCGGAACGAAAGAGTCCGATCTGGGATTCCCACGGGCCTTGTGATGTGCGAGTCTTTAGAGATGC
>NZ_JBHEEO010000038.1:0-18311 GCF_041929965.1 Brucella oryzae
AAAATTGCGGCCTGTTTCGCCTGAATATCTACGAGCCCCTGGCCTTTCCGGCCAGAGAAACTTAACGTGACAACACCCATTTCACAGTCTCCTTTCCAGCTGTTTCGGATTTGCATTATGCCGAATGGATAAGTGCCTTAATCCAGCAGAGCCGAGGTCCATAATCTTGAAATCTAGCTCCTATTCGACAAGTGTCGGTACCAAATCTGAAGCGGACATCGACGCTGTCAGCCCGATTGAGGCTCGATACTGGAAGGCACAGTGTTTCATTCTTATATATGGTGAGCAATCCCTTTGGGATGCGCAGCGTCGCGCAAACTTGGTGCACCTTCCCGCTCGATTTCCTCTTCGGTATAGGGATCGGCGTTCGCGTCGAACCGTTGTCAACCTTTCTGGACCTAGAGCCTGTTCCAAAAAGGGTTGAGCGATTTCAGCAGGTTATGATTCAATCGGATTTCTGACATACGATGGAGTTCACGATGGCCTGGACTGAAACCCGCTCGGCGACAGTATGAGCGTCGCAATTCGCGTTATGCAAGCGATTTAACGGATGCGGAATGGTCTGTGCTCGAACCGCTGATGCCTTTGCCACGACCTCTCGGTCGCCCTCGAAAGACAAACTTGCGAGAAGTGGTGAACGCGCTTCTTTATATAGCTTCTTCGGGTGGTGCGTGGCGGCTTTTGCCTACTGAATTCCCACCATTCTCCACGGTGCAGAAATATTTCTACCGCTGGAGAGATGATGGCATGCTGCGGACCATCAACAACGCGCTTGTGATGATTGCGCGTGAACAGGCCGACAAGCAGCCCAGCCCCACGGCTGGCGTGATCGATAGCCAGTCGGTGAAAACCACGGAAAGCGGCGGAATACGAGGTTTTGATGCGGGGAAGAAGATCAACGGCCGCAAGCGTCATATTGTGGTTGATACTCTCGGCCTGATGGTTGGTCTCGTGATCCATTCTGCGGGCATTCAGGACAGAGACGGCGCGCCGGATGTCTTGAAAACCATTCTCAAACGATGGCCGTGGCTACGACATATCTTTGCTGACGGCGGATACGCAGGACCAAAGCTCAAAGGCAGGCTGGAAAAGGTCGGGAAGTTTACACTGGAAATCGTCAAGCGATCCGATCGCGCTGGAGGTTTCGAACTACTCCCGAGTTGATGGGTTGTTGAGCGAACATTTGCATGGCTGGGACGGTGTCGCAGACTGGCCAAAGACTTCGAGAAAACCATCGCTTCCTCTGAAGCGTGGATCTACATCGCAAATATCCGCTTCCTCACGCGAAGGATCGCAAGAGCCTGATATCGTTGCGTTCATTATGATTCAGGCTCTAAGAAAAGCAAGATTCTTCCCGGGCACGGCACCGCTTCAATGCACGTAAAAGTCACATTGGTGTGATTAAATATTTTCTGGGGTTGTAATTCAGTTTTCGCTCAAGTTAATTAAACACGGGGTGCTAATAGGGGTGCGAATAGGTGCAATCATTCTTTGATAAACGGATAGATTTCGAGACGCTCATGCGTCACGCTCTGATGTGTGATGATGAACTGGTCAGAAAAATAGATATCAAACAGTATTATAATGGAAATCTATCGCCTTCATTTGTTAAGTTCGACGCCGTAGGCCTAGGGGTCGCGAGCCGCATTAAATTAATTGGCCCTATCCTTGAAGCATTCGTTCGACCACGTCTTTTGCTTGACGATGATTATGAACTTGCTTTCTGTTTTTCCATCGATCACTTTCGAAATGACGAGCTTAAGCTTGTGGACTTCAGCAAGCAGTTCACCCGAGTTCCAGAGCGATTTGCTCTAGTGATCGACATTGAGGGCAGGATCGCGGGTAAAATGTCGTTTCTGCTTATGCTTTTTGATCGAGCAAGCAAGCAACTTGTACGCAATTGGTGCGACGCTGACTTCGATCCCCGGATTTTACTTTCCGCCATCCCCTCGAAAGATTGTCGGAGCCACCAACAGCAGATGGCTTCCGACTGTCGAAACGATTAGCTGAGAAGATGTGTAACGGCCCGACCGACAAACATCGCTTCTGGCGCTTCAAGCTCCGTTGCGATGGTCTTCAACAGATTTAGCCGGATGTCTAATTTTTCTCCACGAAAGAACGCTATAACCCACTCCTTATCCCGGTCCGGCATCTCCTGACAGAGTTCGAAGATGTCGCTACAATATCGCCTGCTGAGTTCAGCGATGACCTCGGCGAATTCGATTGACTGATCAGGGACTAGCCCCTCGACGATAGCCTTCTTCTGCCCATCAAGGGCATCGCCCTTGTTTGGTATGAAACCACGACGTTTCGTGAGCCAACGTAACGCTTCATCAGACGACAGCACCGCACTTTCATCACTGGAACCTGAGCGTTCCAGTTTAAAGCCTTCCTTGCTGAGCGACGCTCTAACCACTGAATCAGACATGCCTGCCAAAAGTCCGAGTTCACGTATGTTTAGCGGTTTTCCCAGCTCGTTCATTCCGTATCGAGCGAAGAAAGTCTCCAGAACTGAGCGGAGTGGCGAATCCAAGCTGGCCATCAGCGGGGACTCCTGATTATGGGTATAGACAGGAAGTCCGCCATTCAGAAGCATCTCGGCTTCGTACCAATCTTCCTCCTCGATCTTGTCGTGGCCGGGGAGCTGATAGGCATATGCATAACACCTTTCGACAATCGAATAGACACGATGACGCTGGATGTCAAAGGTGTTTTCTTCAGCGTTGCTGTCGCCCAGCATTCCTCGATAAGCTTCATTCGTGCAGAAGATTCCGATTGCTTCGATAGAAACCCATATAGCCTTTCTAATTTCGCCTTCGATTTGTTCCCAGGTGAACGGTACGTTCTTGCTCATGCGGCTTCTCCCAGCTTGAGGCCTGCGATCTGACTTTTGAGTTTTGCCGCCGCCCGGAGAAGCTTGTCGGCATCGGTTTTAGCCGATGCATGCTCAGGCGGCTTTCTGCCAGTGAAAACTGCAATTCGTTCTGCGTTGGCACCTGAGGGATGAGGCATGCCTGCTAGCACATTCATCCTGGGCAACAGCCCCTTCCCAACGAGATGCAGAACGGCTTCTTCGGCCTTTGGCCCGAGAGGCAGCCAGACGGCATGGGAGAGCAGGCGCGCTTCTTCGGCGAGATGGGTTTCAACCATGTTCCTGAGTGCGCCCACCTTCAGCATCGACGGATTTCCCGAATAATTCTTTCCGCCTACGAATACCGGATAGCGAAGAGCCGACGTGAAATGCATGTCACGAGAACCAGCCTCGAAAAGTGAAGCCGTCGATTGGATATTGAGCAGCCGAGCCACCCCGACGAAATCGAGCATCTCGATCAAGTTCGACCGCATCGGGCCACTGAAACTTGCCGTCATCTTTGCAACCCGAAGAGCTTCCTCAATGGACTTGCCTGCCAGCTTTGCTCGATAGAGTGAGTTCAACGCATTCACCGCTTGCGTCATGGCTGGAGTTATGCCGACGATCACTACACGTGCAGATTTCTCGATGTGATCGAAAGGTGCATAGCTGATCTGCAGATTACCGTCGCGATGGATGGTCATCCTGTCGTCAGTGAGAAGATTTGTAGCGTTTTGGCCGTCGATGTTTTCGAAGAATACGCGTGCGATTGTGAGATCTTGATCCAAGATCGGGTCTCCTATCAGTACGATGAAAAAAGTTAGTGTTTAAGCCGACGCTTTCTGCGGCGACGGTTACGATTTGGCTCTGGTCGCTAACGATCACGTATGATCCGCAATTGCGTTCGAGTTCGATTGATAAGCGGTTGATGCTCTCTGCAACACGGAGGAGCGCCCGTTTGTCTAACGTTAGGCCTTCCGCGCCCTATACATGATGTCCTACACCGTACGTAACTATCGCATCAATCACGTGTGGGGGGGAAATGATCTCTGTTGTAATCGCTCGCTTGCATGTGCTGTGAAGTTCGTATTTACCTTCCATACTAGTTGACCGGGCTATATAACTTTGCAACCTGAGAGGCAAGCTTTATTTTTATGGCTATATAACTTTGTAATTTTGGGATATCGACAGCGTTCAAAAGTTGGAAAAGGGAACGCTAATGTTAGAATGTTTGTCTTCTGATTGAGACAGAATTTTTTTAACTGGTTTCCTTCTTGATGCCAGACCAGCTCGACCGGAAAACGCCGACTAAATCTCATTGGCAATCGAGCGGAGAATTGGTAAACGTTTAATCAATATTCGCTGTATGGGGTTCATGGGGGAAACATGAAGTTTAAGGGCGCAGCACTGATTTCGTTGACGTTTTTGCTGACTGGATGTTTCGATATGCAGCAGTCGATGTCCATTAACGAGGACGGTACGACTGCACTTGATATTGAACTCTCGGTTTTAAAATCCGCGTTGGCATTCGCGGAAAAAACACCTGAGGACTTCTGTACAGGTTTGGCGAGTCAGAAGGCATTGAGCGGCATTTCGATGAAAAACGACATGCAGGTCAGTGACAATACTGTAACGTGCAAATGGCATATCAAGGGAAACACCGATCAACTGATCGCGGCTATGAATTCCAAGCCATTTACGCCTGAACAAGGCGGCATGCTTCCTCATCTGATGAAGGAGGGAGACAACATCGTAGCCCAAGTATGGGTATCGATGAAGGGCAACAATAAATCGAATGATAATGATCCCGATATAGATCGTATGCTTTCCAAGTCGCTTAAAGGTCACATGCTGACCTGGAAAATCAGGGGGCCAAAAATCTTATCTTCATCCGGCCCCATTTCTGAAGATCAAAAGACCACTACTTTTGCCATCCCTTTGATTGACGTAATGGGTGACAAAAGGGTCGAGTATGTCTTCAACGCAGTTATTGATGATAAAAGATCAATATTGGCTAAAATTCGCTCGTGGTTTAGCTGATGGTTTTTCAAGCTCTGCATCATTAGTTCCTTGGATTACGTTCACCGAATACAAGATGCTTACGCTCTTCTTGTCTTCAGTAATTGTGAATGTGAACAACATTTCAATCTAGGGCTGAAAATTTCATTGGAGTTAATCGGTAGATAGCTTTATTTCTGAATATTGAGAGTGGGGGCCTAAATGAAATCCGAGTCATTGTGGATCGCATGTAAATCATGCGGCAAACAAATGTCTGTTGAAGCCAAGGCGTGCCCTAACTGCGGCGCGCCGCGCTCACGTTATAAAGCCATGAAATGGCTGGGGGGCGGCTTTCTGGCAATAGTAGTAATCGCGGCCATGGCGTCCCCAGATAAGCCTTCTGACAGCACCGCCGCCTCCAAAGTGGGCGCATCAACCGAAAATGTAATGACTCTGCCCGAAAGCCAGAAGGATTTTATATCAACCATAAATCTTTACTCTGAACGCTTTCGTGCGACGGCCAACGAGCTCCAGCAAAGCAGCCTTCGCGATGAGCGTCGTGGTGCGATTATTACGGCTTTAGATTCGAGTTTGACGGTTAATGGCTGGAATGGAACACTGACCAGGCTTGAAACCAATACAGATGGCCACGCCATTATCTCAGTACGTCTCTCTCCAGAGGTTGAAGTCGTCACATGGAATAACGCGCTCTCGGATTTGGTGGATGGCACCATGATCAAGAAGGGCACTCCCCTTTATGCCAACCTGTCCCAAATAACGATTGAAGATACTGTCGCTATTTCAGGCAGCTTCTTGGCCTCTGATCAGGATGGTGTCCGCGAGACTAGTCTGACAATCAGGGGGGCTATGACTGACCCAGCGTTCCTTTTCCATTTCGATAGCATTTCCAAAAAGCAATAGGAGAGACTTAGCATGGCAATGATTAAATGCCCGGAGTGTGGCAAGGATGTTAGTGACAGCGCGTTCAAATGCCCTAGTTGCGGTGTAGCGTTACGCAAACCACGTCGTGGTTTTATGGGCAAGCTTTTCAAATGGTCATTTATCGCTTTCAATCTCCTGATGTTGCTCTGGTTTATCACTGGCATGAATAATGCAAGTCAGGGTATGAGTGGATTATCGGGCGCGGAGCAAGCGGGGGCTGCCATTGGCACCGGAATCGGAGCAATGCTCGTACTCAGCATTTGGGTAATTGGCGACATCATTTTGGGCCTGTTTGTCCTCTTCACACGTCCAAAAACGTCATAAGTCATTGTGGGCTGGAACCATCCAATTTACGAATGACTCCAGCCCATTTTAATAGTTGCCCCTCGCGAGAGACTACCCCTGAATTGCTGCTAACCATTCCTGAATTATGACCCCATAGTCGTTTTGGAAACTGCCATGAAGATCAGCGGCGGCGGAATACCAGTCTCCGAAATCCCAGAACCCGAGGTCGACGAATTTGGCAACAAGGTCGTGAAGCCGATCATCGCGGCCGAGTATAAGACGGCGTCGTGCTCTAGGAGCTGGAAAACGGTCTACGAGTAGCAGGTAGCTCGAAATCGAGACGCTGCCATGTCTAACGCTGGTGAGATCGATCAGGCAGGCCTACGGCGAAAGAACGGCTTCCTTAGAGAGGAGGCTCTCCGCAATGCGAGGATCGTGGCCGTCGGTAATCGAAGATGGGAAGATATCGACTGACCTCGCGTCAGTTGCGAAACGCTGGTTTCGCCCCGGGCGGCACCTCGACACCGTGATGGTTCCGCATCGAGATCACAAACCGATCCCATAATTCTCGCGGGTCGCCGCCGTGAAAACAATCGAGACACTGGATGCCTGTAGCGACCTGGTCGGGTCCGGCTTTATGCACGTCGACGCCCATTTTTGAGAAACGGCCGATGCAACATCCGGTATGATCATTGACCATACGCATTTGCCGTCCCAATCAATTTCATAAAGTGTTGCTTCGGCCACGATCATTCCCTCGAGACTCAGAAGCCGCCCAGATACTCGGCCAGCACCTCTTGCTCGACCAGATCAGCCGGATTTTCCTGCGCGAGGTTTTCAAGCTCCGTATGCTGTGCGGTGTCCTCGCTGGTCAGGGTGATCCACTTTTTCTCACCCTCGGCCGTCCAAAAGTATACCAGCACGCCGCCTTCCTTGCGAAGGTGGATATCGATATGAGCCTCCGGCTCCTCACGCGTCTTCAGCTCCGGCTTCAAAACTGCGCCGATCAAGTCGGCTGCGGTGTCAGTCAACAGGACAAGATGTCGATCCTGATTGTCGCCTTCGCGGAAAACAGTCTCCACGAATTCGGACACTTCTGTCTGGGTCGCGTGCCAATTACTCATTTGCGGTCAACTCTCTAAAAATTGCATTCACCTCTGCGGGTGACTGGTAAGGTAATCCCCCCGTTTTTAACGGGACTTTTCAGTAGAATTTATGCAGCCATTTTCAGTTTCTGTGCGGGTGTTATGCCGCCGATAGCCATATTGGGTCTTTCATTGTTGTATGTCCAGAGCCAGCGTGTTGCGTAATCCTGCACCTCCTTGATAGTGTTGAACATGAAACATCCCAGCCATTCATGCCGAACCGTGCGGTTATAACGCTCGATATAAGCATTTTGCTGCGGCTTACCTGGTTGGATATGGGCGATGGTGATGCTTCGCTTTTGCGCCCATGCCAAGAGTTTCCCGCTGATATATTCCGGGCCGTTATCGACGCGAATTGTATCCGGTTTTCCGCGCCACTCAATGATATGGTTCAGCGATCGGACAACCCTTTCGGCTGGTAATGAGAAATCGATCTCAATGCCGAGCCCCTCACGGTTAAAGTCATCGATCACATTCAGTGTCCGAAACGCGCGACCGTCAGCGAGTTGGTCGGCCATGAAGTCCATTGACCAGGTCATGTTGGGTTGATCTGGTACTGCCAGAGGTTCAGGCCGCTCCCGAATTAGACGCTTTCTGGGCTTGATCCTGAGATTAAGCTCAAGTTCGCGGTAGACACCCCATCAGGAGCAACATGGTATCGAGTGCTGAACATGGCATCAGGTTCAAATCGTACCATCTACCATGCCATAGAAACAGGGTGCTTGGCGATGCGAAAATTTGCCAGACAGTGCTACGCCAAGAATGAAAAAAGCCCGCAATTACGCGGGCTTATGGGTGTTTTAATGCTATTTGGTGCCAGTCTATGCCGGACGCGGGATCACTCCCACTCAATTATAAATTGCCTGAAAATGCCCATGCAAATCAGTATCTTGCCACCATGACGATTTGCCAAACCATGCAAAATACCATGTTCAAATCAGAGAGGTAGAGCGCGCTCTGTATCGGCGTTATCCGACCTCTCATCACCTGCCGACGCCGTGGCCATCTGACGCAACAGAATGGCCAGTTCGGCCGGGTTGCCGTCGCGGCGGACTTCAGCAAGCAGCTCCGCTGCATAGGTCGGATCGGCGCGGAAGTCTTCGGCCATCGCCATGTCATGCGATCTATCTCTCACGTACTCTCCTCATCCCGCTTACGCTTCGGTCAAATGCTCCTATGGGCCAGTCAATGTTATCAGTTCACCACATCTCCTACACCAAACTTTCGAGGTCAAATCTGCTTACTTAGACTTAGCGATTGAAAACGGAAAGCCTTGGCCTTTGTCATTAGAGCGTTTCCCTGCCTGATTGAATCGGCAGGCTTTGCAAATCAGTTACTTTCTGATTCAAGCTATCTGCCGATGGAGGTCGGCAGATATGTCGCGAGCCCTTTCCATTGATCTTCGAATACGTGTAGTTGCTGCCGTTGATGGCGGTGCATCGCATCGAGAGGCTGCTGAGCGTTTCGGTGTAAGCGCAGCCAGCGTTAGCCGTTGGCGTAACCTTCAACTCCAGCAGGGAAATGTTCGACCCGGTCCACTGGGCGGCGACCGCAATTCTCACAAGACAGAAGCTCATGCTGATCAGATCATGATCTGGCTCGCCGAACACAGGGACGGTACTCTCTTCGAACTTCGCAGTGATTTGGCCGCCCAAGGCATCATAATCAGCAAGTCGGCACTGCACCGCTTTCTTGTCCGGCACGAACAAACGCGTAAAAAAAGACTGGCCATGCTGTAGAGCAAAGCCGTCCAGACGTTCTGGAAAAGCGGCAATGCTGGTTCGAGGAGCAACTTGATCTCGATCCAGAGCGGCTCGTGTTCATCGATGAGACCTGGACAGCGACCAATATGGCCCGTAGTCATGGGCGGTGCCGCAAGGGTGAGCGGTTGCGAATGGGTTTTTTCCTCACGGCCATCGCAAAACGACCACGTTGGTTGCGGGGCTGCGCAATACGGGAATGGTCGCGCCACTTGTCATCGAGGGCCCCATCAACGGTGATTGGTTCGAGGCGTATGTCGCTCAGGTGTTGGTTCCAACATTGAAACCAGGTGATATTGTCATCCTCGATAATCTGTCCAGCCACAAACGACCGGCAGCAAGAGAATTGATCGAGGCGGTCGGCGCGACAATGATGTTCCTTCCACCTTACAGTCCAGACTTCAACCCGATCGAAAAGGCCTTCTCCAAGCTGAAGGCGCTTTTACGAAAGGCTGCCGAGAGAACAGTCAATGGGCTTTGGGATCGCATCGGTCAGATGGTTGAACTCATCGAACCGCAAGAGGCTCAGAATTACTTCAACTCGTGCGGATATGATCCAACTTGAAAGGGAAACGCTCTAGCGTTTTCATCACTTGTTGTTTGCAATGCCATCCGGCATGAACTGTAGAAACCGAAAAAGGCAAAAGGAGAAATGCATGACATCAAATGTTTTTACTCGCAGAGAGTTGCTGGAGGCCCATGCTCGATTGAAAGATGCAATTGCCGCGTATAAAGCAATGAAGAAGCCCCGTAGCTTCATTTTTACGTCCGCAGAACGCCAGCAGTTTCTGTCCGCTAGACAGGACATGGATGCTGCTAGGGCCAATCTAACCAGGCTTCAGCGGCGTATTAGTATCGCTCGAAAGTCCAATTCCCCGAAGTCATTGCAGGAGGTTGGAACTATCTCCGTAGATGACGGTGTCGCAAAGGGATACGAGCGAAAGCGCAACCTGTAATTCATCCCAACCCGCCTTCTTCGCTTGGTCGAGCAGATGATTAAACGCGGTATGCAGCGCAAATTGGCATTCGGTCGCATAGCCAGTTTCATCGACCCTCTTGGTTGGCGGATTGATCTTTCTCTCCATCAGTCGGCCCTTCCGAAAGGCTCTGGGTATCCGAAGTAATAGCCCTGCATCACGCTCACACCGAGATCCTTGAGACAGAGCGCTTCGATCTCCTGTTCTACGCCTTCGGCTATCAACATCGATTTGAGCTTCTCGGCTGTTGTTACGAGACCATCGACAATGGCTTGCCGTGTAGTGTCGAGATGGATGTTTCGAACAATCGTCCCTGAGATTTTGAGAATATCCGGGCGCAATGCGATGATCGTTTCCAGATTGCTATATCCGGTTCCGCAATCATCGACGGCGAACCGAACTCCCAGTTTTCTCGCTTCATCAATGCTGTTGCGCAGAAATCGAAACGTGTCGTGATGATCGTCCTCTGTTATTTCAAAAACGAGACGGCTATATGGAAATCCGTGCTCCCCGGCATATGCGATGGTATCTTCGATACCGTAGAGATAGTCCGCCAATGCGCCTGCCGAGATATTTACGAACAGGCTCTTGTCGGAGGAATAATCATCAATCGCGGATCTACGGCATTTTGCATCGAAACGGTTGAGATGGCAGGCTCCAACGGCTTTAAACAATTCCGCCACGGAGGAATGGGCCTGGCTTCGAACCAATGCCTCATGCCCGACTACTAGGGTGTCGGTCGCATATTCGACAATTGGCTGGTAGTGCATCTGGATCACTGGCAGATTAGTATCCCCCAGTTCATCTAAGGGACGGTCTCGTCTGCGACCAAAGGGAGCGGCCACGCGTTTTATTTTCGATTTCAGCATGCCCGCCCCTTTTGCTCCCCACTAACTTACTTGAAATGATATGAGGCCTTGAGGAACAGGCTGTGGAACCTGACGTTGTTTCGGAAGACGTCGTTGCTCGATTTCTTGCCAAGATCGGTAAAAAGGTATTCCGCACCGATGCTGACATTGTCGAAGGCGAGGAAATCAACGCCCGCGCCGACTGCATAACCGAAACGGGTCTTGGTGTCGGATTCGACAGTCGCTCCGTCCACGGACAGACTGTTCTTGATGCCGCCATAGGCCAGACCGCCCGTGCCATAGACGAGGACACGATCTGCCGCGTAACCGAGCTTGGCCCGAACCGTGCCCAGATATTTCAGAGACTGGCGGGCCTCAAGCGAATGGTCCTGGTAGCGGGCACCGACATAGCGATCCCAATCGAGGAAGTTGAGGTCGGCGACGGCACCCAGAACGAGATTGTTTTCGAACTGGTGATTATATCCGATATGGACACCGCCGATGAACGTATCCCGATGGCCACCGGAGCTATAAGAAATAGCGTCAGCAGATCCGGCATCCTCAGCCGCAGCTATCGTTCCGGCATCGAGCGAGGCAGTGCTCAGGGTCTGCTTTGTTGCGGCAGCAGGTGTTGATGCAGCCTGTTCAACTGCTATTGCTCCCGCTCCGGTATTCGACGTCTGGCCGATGCCCCATGCCTTGCACGGATCAGCCCATGCGATGGCACTGGTATTCGTGGTCGAAGCGGCAGCCCAGGCGAAATCGCCGAGGTCACAGCTCTGCTCCGGATCAGTTGGGTCGGTAGGATCTGTCGGATCAGTGGGGTCTGTCGGATCTACCGGTGTCGGTTTCGAGCTGGCGGGAATATGCGGTGCTCGCTGTCCTCTCGCCCAGCCAAGCTGACCGCCGATATACAGGCCTGTCCACATCGGCAATGCCTGGTAAACGGGTGGCTCAACGACGGGGTCGGGAATGACAGGATCTGCAGCAAGCGCCGGAGCGACAGAGCTGAGCAGAAATCCAATAGCGACGGCTTTTTTCATCTTGTTTCGATTCCTCATAGTTCAAACTGCGACCGCCGTCTCGCCCATTCCGGCGGGGAGATGCTTGAGACGGCGACCGCAGTCGTTCAGCGATGGAAAGGGGCTATATTAGTTTCCACCGCCATTGATGGCGCTGTTCAGAGCAGCGCCATCAAAGCCGAGAGAGATCGTACCGGTATTGACCGCGCCAGCGGCAACAGTCGAGATACCAGCGAGATCCGTGCCGTTGCTGAGGATGTTCACGCTACCGTTGATGTCGGCATTGTTGAACGCTTCGTTAACTGCGTAGACGCCCATGGCGGGGCCGGACGACGAGCTGGCAACCGTCTGACTGATGCCGACGCTGAGGTTGCCAAGTGATGCAAACGTACCTTCGGCAGCGAGTGCCTCCGCAGCGGTGTTAGAGGTCGAAGCCGAAGCCTGGGACACTTCGCCGTTGACATATTTCAGATCGGACAGTGAGATGTTGGCAGTAGTAGAGGACGAGTCGCTCGCAGCCGAAACAGCAGTGGCGATGTGGCCCGTGTTGACAGCGCCTGCGGCGACCGTCTTGATAACATCCGTCGACTTCACGATTGCGCCACCGACCTTGGAGGTTTCCTCGATGGATACGTTGGCCTTCAGATGAGCATTAACGTCAACGCCGAGTTCGATTGCGCCAGCCAGCGGATTGGTGATATCGATGCCCGAGCCTTCAAGATCGATACCTGCGCCGAGACCGACATCAATTGCGCCGGAAATCGACGAAGATTCCTCGATGTTCGGAATGCCGATAATGTTCACGCTGCCATCGATTGCAGCCGTGTTGATTGCGCGGTTGATCCAGTTGCCGTTTTCGAACTGGCTCATCTGATCGATGACAGGCTGGCCAATCGTGTTCGACAGGGTCTGTGCCTGTGCAGCCGAACCGAAACCGAGAATGATTGCGGCGACGGACGCCGATGCAAAGAACTTGTTCATTTTCGTCTCCATGGCAGTCCCCCATTACTGCCTTTTATGCTCTTCAGGTGTTGGGGTGCACCGTCTGACCTCCCGCGATGCGGCAAGTTCGATACATCAGGAGCCGGGCGTTTCAGCTCCGCTATCGTTTGGAACCCAGCCGCCCTTGGCTGCGTCCCACTTCATGAGGCTCTTCTGCTGGCTTCCGTTCGCAGGAAGAGGACTTGTTGAAACAGTGTTGTTGACGGGGCGAGAGACTGCCGTTGGCGTTTTCGCAAGGGTCTTGTCTACAGGTTTCGTTGCCTGAGCCATCTGCACCGACTTCTTCTTTTCAAGCGATGCCACGGCATCGCTCGTGCTGGTATTCGAGATGACACCGTGCATTTTCTCAATGTGGGCACGGCAGTCCGCATAGTTCTCAGCCTTCATGACCTGCGTCAGCAGCTCGAACGTACCGAGATAAAGCATCTGACGAAGTGCGAAATGGAGAGCTTCTCGCTCGCGCCCACCGATCTGGGCGTTCACCAAGGTGTCGCCGAAGAAACGGCCCGCCGTCGCGCCATATTCGCTGGCATAGATTTGCTTATGGATCGGCACATTTGCGACGATGCGGCCGCTGCCCGCGTCGGTTAGGGCGAGATCGATGCCTACCAGCATCCGGTTTTGCCGATACTTGGCACCAACCCCAGCCACCTCGGCTTCCACACCGCCGCCTGGAATGAAATCGAGGCTGTTGATGCTGCCTGTGACGTAATAGCTGGTTGGAATGATCCGCCGATTATCGCGAATCTTCCATTCCATCTCGGTGGTGGTCACACGCGGATCGCGGCGATTGACGATGGTGGTCCCGGCCTTGAACAAAGCGGACTGAACCATGTCGCCAGCGCCTTGGGTGACGAATTTGCCAACACCACCATCGGTGAAGCTTTCCTTCCCCGTCTGATCCAGTATCGCGCCGACAGAGAACACGACGTTCTTGGACACGCGGCCATTCAGGCACATTAGCGCTCTGTCAAACGGCGTCACGATGTCGGAAACGGGTGGCCCTTCCATGAGCTTTGCATTCATTTTCGGAGGTGTAACGGCTGTCGCCGTGCAGGCCGACAGTGACAAAGCCACCCCGAAAGCGGTTGCGATACGAGAAACTTTCATTGACCCCGCCTTCAGCCTTACTGGCAGCCCGACGTAGCAGACGTCGTACCGGAATGGCCGATATTCACACTGCCATCCTGGCAGCCGTTCGAATTCGACGAACTGCTGATGTCGATACTGTTATTGTTGCCCGACAGATCGATATTCGTGGTCGTATTGTTCACCGACCCGATGGCATTCGTGTTCTGCCCAATCTTGGTAACGGAGTTGTTCGTCACCGTCTGATTGATCGTCGTCCTGCCGAGAGACTCGTAGTATCCCTTCTCGCGCTTTTCGATCATATCCGCCTGTAGAAGGCGGAGGTTTCGATCAGCAGTCGACGAGAAGCTGTAATTGCCTGTCCAGTCCGTTGCTGGTGACATTGTGCTCTGTGCGTCGGAAGCAGACACTGCCGCGACTATAAGTGTTGCGCACCCAAATATCTTGAAAAAAGACGCAGTAAATCCCCGCACTGGAAGCCCCTTCTAAGTGCACCACTCAACTTTCTGTGATTTTTACTGCTTATCACTCAATATTAATTGCGAAAATCCCTCGATCCGGGGATTTTTTACAGATTCCGACTGATTTCTGTCACGTTTTTGCTTTATTTACGCCGACCAGGCCCTGCGCGATAGCTTCGTGAACAGCTTGAGTTCGGCTCGCAGCATTCAATTTCTTGAGAATAGATTTTGAGTGATCGCCAATAGTGTATTCGGACAATCCCAATATTCGAGCTACCTGGCCGTTCGTATGACCTTTGGCAAACTCGCTAAGAACCTGGAGTTCTCGTTTTGTCAGTTTTGCCTTCGTCTCATTCGTGGGTGGCGAAACAACACTATCAGAATCGGCCGAAGCAGGAGTGTTCTTACTACGTTCGACAAGTTCCATCTTGCGAGTAATCTTGGTTTCGAGCAGGTCAAAATCGATTGGTTTGGTCAGATAATCGTCCGCGCCCAGCTTCAGACCCTGAAGAATGTGAGAACGGTCTGTCAAAGCTGAAAGGAAAAGAAAAGGCGTGGAATTCAGGTGAGGCATCGTTGCGCGGATTCGTTTCAGAAGCTCCAATCCACCAAAACAGGGCATGAGAACATCGCAGAGGATTAAATCGGGGCGCTCTACACTCAACAGCGATAAAGCTTCTTCTCCGCTTCCTGCGGACATGACCTTGAAGCCAAATTTCGATAGCCCAAATACGAGTTCTTTGCGAATATCAGCTTCGTCTTCGATACAAAGGACCGTTTTCTGTTCGCAGATGTTCGATTTTTTCATGGTTTTTTCCCATCCAGCGGCAACGTAAATTCAAACGTTGTTCCGCTACCTGGTATTGATTTGCAGGTGATCTTGCCTCCGTGCAGATGCGCCAGCATCGAGGAGAGACTCAACCCAAGGCCGCTACCTGGAAGGTGTGAAACGTTCGCTGCGCGGAAGAACCTGTCAAAAATCCTGGCCTGGTCTTCGGCCGGAATACCAATTCCATAGTCTGTGACCGAGCAGACGATCTGATCGGCGCGCGTCCGGAGCCTGATGTCGACAGGTGTCGACAAGCTTGAATACTTTTCAGCATTCGAAAGAAAGTTGATAATCACCTGCTCCAGATGCGTTGCGTCACCACAAGTCCAGATAGGTTTATCAGGAAGAAAGAGGTTTAAGCGTCGCTCTGGATAAATATCTGAGTGATATGAACAGGCCTTCTGTATCACTTCCGAGAAGTTTATATTTGTTACCAACAGATCGAGACCGCTTTCAGTCAGCCGATCATTGTTAATCGTGCTATCGATAATCAGATTGAGACGCTTGATGGCAGTTCGAATACGCTGTGCCTTCTCTACCAGAATCGCTTTGGTCACATCCTGTGGCCAGCGGACAAACCGTTGGGCGATTAGATCGATGATCGCTATTGGTGTGCGGAACTGGTGCGATACCGTGGTCAGGAAGTTTATGTAGACCGCGTTCGTCTGGCGCTCGTTTTCCAGCGATTCCAGGAGGGCAGCCGTCCGTTCGGCAACCGTATCTTCCAGCTTCTCTTTGTAAGCAAAGAGTTCAGCATGTGTTTTATTGAGCGCACGGATATTCGACATCAGGAGCCATGACAAAGCCGCTCCCGAAACCAATAGCCCTGCACTTGACATCATCAGCAGGTATATGGCGCGCAACTGATTATCGCGTTGCTTTCCTGCTTCCACGCGCTGCTGGATCATCGTCTTGTTGCCCAAACGCGACAGGCTGTTGAAGATTGGAAGGAGCAATGCATAGATGCGTCTGGCATTACTCTTGCCGTCGTCGAGAGCGATTTGGACGACATTCAAAATTCGATTCAGCTCTTCAAGATGCTCTTTGCCGTCAATGCTGACATAAAAGTCGTATTGAGGGCTGTCGTTAATCAGTTTGACCCTGCTTAACAGTATGTCGTATCTGAAGGCCACGTCTTCGTTCTCATAATACTCAGATGATAATAGCAGTGCCTCAGAGAGCCTACGCGCTTCTCTTTCTGTCTCTGTGACATTCCAAAGCATATTCTCTCCCGTAAAGGTTGAGAGTGCTTTGTGAATTGAAAGAAGCTGGATGAAAGCATACGCAAGTACGGCAACGAATACGAGAATAGCCACACTTGCGACTACATAGCCGCGTTCGTGTGTCATTATTTTATGATCGATATCTCTTTCAGTTGCCAAGCCCAACGGTGGTCAAATCGGGAGTCTTTCAGCTCCGTGAACTCGTCACGTGGATAGACTAGCCAATAAGGGCCTTTATCACTTACTGTTAGCCTTTTTCCATCCATAAAGGCTGCGACAAGCACCTTATACTTGATCGCGTCTTCGAGCGGAATGTAGATGACATAGTCGTTCAGCGCCAGAACACGCATTTTCATGTCGCGTGGAGACGAGACATCAATGCCCGCTTTGGCTAATACGTCGGTGAGTAATAAGCCTTTGAACTCATGTCGCCCCGTTGTCCATGCTGTGTGCGTATTAACAATCGCTTGCGGCTGAGCCAACAATTCAGCTTCGGGAATAACGATAGTTTGTCCGTCGACCGTCTTAATGATCAGTTCGCCAAAAGTTCGGCTAACCGCCGAATTGACCATGCCAATCGAGCAGACCGCCAGTACGGCCACGGATTTTAGAAGAAAACGCCTAGAAACCTGCATTCCCGCCCACCAATTTTATTGAAAGGGCGCAGAAAATTATAGATATGGCAATTATATCTCAGCCAATCTCTGTATATTTTAATCGCCCCAACAATTTTAACAGACTCCTACCAAGCCACAGAGTCTAGTCTAATCAATTTAGCATTTTTGCACATAACAACATATCCCACAATCCGGGGATTTTTTGCATCTTGGTCGCTTTCATAATCCGTTTTGCTCCTTAACTTCTTTAAAGGTGACTGTGCTTATAATAAGCCTGTCACGCAGTCCCGCTTTGGTGCGGGATCAATTGTTATATGGATATAACTTTAAACGCAATGGTAAAATTCATGAATGCAAGAAAAGGAGATCGAACACGCCAACAGTTAATTGAAGCTGCTGCGGTTGAGATCGCCGCACACGGCCGAAAGGCAAAGATGGTCGACGTCGCGGCACGATTGGGCCTTACGCAGCCTGCGGTCTACAGACATTTCAAGTCCAGGGACGAAGTCCACCATGCGGTCGTTGCCGACTTTCGCGAAAACCTGCGCGAGCTTGTAAAAAACTCGCTGATCCCGCCATCCGTTCGAGCTGACGATCTCAAATCGCTTACAACTATAGCCGTCACCAGCTTACTGACATTCCTGCAAGGCAATCGTGATGCTATGACCGTCGCAATGCTACATGAACCCGAGGGTGAGGAGACAAGGCAGGAGCTTATTAGCATGATTGCGGTAAACATCAAAACTGAGGTCGAGGCAGGGCATTTTCGACAGGACATTTCTGCTGAATTTTTTGCTACATGCTTGGTTGGGATTGTTGTGCAATTTGTCCGTCATCCCATTCCGACCTCAGATATACAGTCAAACGCAGAGTTGATTGCATCGGTGCTTTTTCAAGGAATGCAAAACGACACAAAGTCATTTAGAAATGGCAACTAAAGACAAATAATAGCGCCATCGAAGGAGCATCTATGTTTTATATATGGCCGTATAAGTGACAAAATTTCGTTTACGATGAAGTTACGCATCAGTCTTAATACATGGATTAATATTATTGGCACAGGAGGAGGGAATTGACCCCCCGATGACGGTTTTGGAGACCGTTGCCTTCCCACTTGGCGACTCCTGCTCATTCAAGATTGACGGCTTGCTTTCAATCTTAGGAATAAGTTATATGTGACGGCGAGGTGTTGTCACGTTAACTGGGCTACAGTTGCCTGCCTGACGGTTTGGGCGTAAATTTTGGCGATGCAGACATCAGAT
>NZ_JBHEEO010000039.1:0-16960 GCF_041929965.1 Brucella oryzae
GTCTTCCCATGGTCAACGTGACCAATCGTGCCGATGTTAACGTGGGGTTTCGTACGTTCGAATTTGCTTTTTGCCATTTGAGCTCTCCGTAAATTTAGCCTGCTCAGGCATTCTTTTAATTGGGAGCGTGACCCTTAGATCACGCAAACTTCTTCTGGATTTCCTGTGCGACCGCCGTCGGAACCGGCTCATAATGGTCGAACTGCATCGTGTACTGTGCACGGCCCTGAGACATCGAACGCAGCGAATTCACATAGCCAAACATGTTGGCGAGCGGAACGTTTGCATTGACGACCGTGGCGATACCGCGGGCTTCGGTGCCGGAAATCTGACCGCGACGCGAATTCAGATCGCCGATAACGTCACCAACGTAATCTTCCGGCGTAACAACCTCGACCTTCATGATCGGCTCGAGGAGCTGAGCGCCAGCCTTCTGCGCACCTTCACGGAACGCTGCACGGGACGCGATTTCGAAGGCGAGAACAGACGAGTCAACGTCATGGTATGCACCGTCGATCAGGGTGGCCTTTACGCCGAGCATCGGGAAGCCAGCCAGCGGGCCTGCACCCATGACGCTTTCGATACCCTTCTGAACACCCGGAATGTATTCCTTCGGAACCGAGCCGCCGACAATCTTCGATTCGAAGATGAAATCGTCGCCGTCATGCGGTTCGAAGATGATCTTAACGCGAGCGAACTGACCCGAACCACCCGACTGCTTCTTATGCGTGTAATCGATTTCCGCCTGACGGGTGATCGATTCACGGTAAGCAACCTGCGGAGCACCGACGTTGGCTTCGACCTTGAATTCGCGCTTCATGCGATCGACGAGAATGTCGAGGTGAAGTTCGCCCATGCCGGCAATGATGGTCTGACCGGATTCTTCGTCCGACTTGACGCGGAAGGAAGGATCTTCGGCAGCCAGACGATTGAGCGCGATACCCATCTTTTCCTGGTCGGCCTTGGTCTTCGGCTCGATAGCGATTTCGATAACCGGATCCGGGAATTCCATGCGCTCGAGGATAACCGGCTTCAGCGGATCGCAGAGCGTATCGCCAGTGGTGGTTTCCTTGAGGCCAGCCAGAGCAACGATGTCGCCTGCAAAGGCTTCTTCGATGTCTTCACGGCTGTTGGAGTGCATCTGCAGCATACGGCCGATGCGCTCACGCTTGCCCTTGACGGTGTTTTCGAGCGAAATGCCCTTGGTCAGCTTGCCCGAGTAAATACGAGCGAAGGTCAGCGAACCAACGAACGGGTCGTTCATGATCTTGAATGCGAGCATCGAGAGCGGTGCTTCATCCGAAGATTCACGCGTGGTTTCCGTTTCGGTCTTGACGTCGATACCCTTGATGGCGGGAACATCGGTCGGAGCCGGAAGGAATGCCACAACTGCGTCGAGAAGCGGCTGGATGCCACGGTTCTTGAACGCGGTACCGCAAAGAACCGGATGGAACTTGACGTCAATGGTGCCCTTGCGGATCAGCGCGCGCAGCTCGTCGTTCGTCGGCATGGTGCCTTCGAGATAAGCTTCCATGGCAGCTTCGTCGATTTCCACGGCCAACTCGATGAGCTTTTCGCGATATTCTTCGGCCTGATCCTTGAGGTGCTCAGGAACTTCACCAACGGTCGCAGATGCGCCGATCGTGCCATCCCAGGTCAGAGCCTTCATTTCGATCAGGTCGATGACGCCTTCGAACTCATTTTCAGCGCCGATCGGCAGCTGAATCGGAAGTGCTACTGCGCCAAGACGCGAACCGACCATTTCTACGCAACGATAGAAATCGGCACCGATCTTGTCCATCTTGTTGACGAAGACCATACGCGGAACGTGATACTTTTCAGCCTGACGCCACACGGTTTCCGTCTGAGGCTCAACGCCAGCATTGGCGTCAAGCAACGCAATTGCGCCGTCGAGAACGCGGAGCGAGCGCTCAACTTCAATCGTGAAGTCAACGTGGCCCGGCGTGTCGATGATGTTGAAGCGGCGCTTCTTGCCATCCTGACCCTGCCAGAACGTGGTCGTGGCAGCGGACGTGATGGTGATACCGCGTTCCTGCTCCTGCTCCATCCAGTCCATGGTCGACGCACCATCGTGGGTTTCGCCGATCTTATGGTTCTTACCGGTATAGAACAGAATACGCTCGGTCATCGTCGTCTTACCGGCGTCGATGTGAGCCATGATACCGAAATTGCGGTAGTCTTCGATTTTATATTCGCGGGCCATGATAGTTGCTCTTTGAATAGGTTTCGACGATTACCAGCGGTAATGCGAGAAGGCGCGGTTGGCTTCAGCCATGCGGTGCGTGTCTTCACGCTTCTTCACAGCAGAACCACGGTTGTTAGCAGCGTCAAGCAGCTCACCCGAGAGACGGTCGATCATCGTCGTCTCGTTACGGCCACGAGCAGCATTGATGAGCCAACGAATGGCAAGTGCCTGGCGGCGTTCTGGACGCACATCGACCGGAACCTGATAGGTTGCACCACCAACGCGGCGCGAACGGACTTCGATGTGCGGAGCTACGTTGTCGAGCGCCTGATGGAACAGCGCGACCGGCTCGGACTTTGCCTTGACTTCGATTACATCGAGCGCACCGTAAACGATGCTTTCAGCAACCGACTTCTTGCCATGAAGCATGACTGCATTCATGAACTTCGTGATAACGAGATCGCCGAACTTCGGATCCGGATTGATCTCACGCTTCTCAGCCTTATGGCGTCTGGACATTTCGTCTCTTCTTTCAATTACATCGGGCTCAGCTCGCCTTCTGGCGGCCGGTATCCCCGGAAAATCTTACTTCGGACGCTTTGCACCGTACTTCGAACGGCGCTGCTTGCGGTTCTTGACACCCTGGGTATCGAGAACGCCGCGGATGATGTGGTAACGCACACCCGGCAAGTCCTTTACACGACCGCCGCGGATCATGACGACGGAGTGCTCCTGCAGGTTATGCCCTTCACCAGGAATATAACCAATAACTTCGAAGCCGTTCGTCAGACGAACCTTGGCAACCTTACGGAGAGCCGAGTTCGGCTTCTTCGGGGTCGTCGTGTAAACGCGAGTGCAAACACCGCGCTTCTGAGGGTTTGCCTGCAGTGCAGGAACCTTATTGCGCTTTACCGGCGCAATGCGCGGCTTGCGGATAAGCTGGTTTACGGTTGGCATACAACCTTCCTCTTTAAAAAATCTCGTATCCACGCCCCAAGGGGCCGTTTCACCGGCATGCTCATGCGCAAATTCGGAGTCAGCCCTCGTCAACCGGTGGCCACCCCGAACAAAAGCAGAGGAAGCTGACGCTTCATGCGAACGGCAAGTTGCATTTCGATCGTAAAACGAACCCTGTTTGAGATGAACTTCAGGGCGCGTCGCCCCGAAAAAGCTTGTCTCACATCGGCTCAGATGGGGTGCTGATACGTCTTTAGCGACGTTTCGTCAAGGGCAGCAGCTCAAGTTTCTTCAATAGAAGGCTCGAAACCGGCGTTTTGGCTCCGTCCGGACAGGTTATTGCGCCGCATTTGACGTCTATTCGCTAATATTTCGCGATCAAAACCGTCATTTTCCTATGCAAGCATGGCGCAGCCACTCAGGTCAGGTTATTGAAGCACATCTGAGTCGAAACGCAACAGAATATTAAGGGTTTCTCAATGTCTTCCACATCCCCAACAGCCGGCGACGATTCGCCGATCGTTCATCTCGTCATCGCTGACGTCTGGAACGAAGGTGAAGAATCTCCGGTCGAAGTGCATCTGCTTTTGAAATCGGACGAGAATGAGGATCTGGTTCAGACCGTCCTGAGCATTCTTGCTGAAGAAGGCTATCATGAAGCCGAGCTTCTTGAGATGGGCACACTGACCGAAGAGCCGGAAGAAGAACCGCACAAGAGCGCCTGGGCCACGGCGCTCAGCGGTGAAGTCGCACTGATCGAATTCGACGGCGATGACGACGAAGAAGAGTAAGATCAGCAAGACAGCGCCAGTTTCGACCGGCTCTTTTTAATTTGCAAAGCTGTTTTACACTTTTTCAGAAAACAATCTGAATACAAAAAGGCCGCCCCGAAAGGCGGCCTTTTTTAGTTTCATATCTGCCGATTTTACTCGGCAGCGTTGTTGGTCATGTCGACCAGCATCGCATTGGCTTCGGCAGATCCCGAAGTCTTGCGGCGCTCATCGATAATCAGTTCGTCGCGTGCGGTTGCAATACGACGAATCTGGTTGGTCATGCCGCCCGTACCGGCCGGAATGAGACGGCCGACGATGACGTTTTCCTTGAGACCTTGCAGCGTATCCATCTTGCCGGCAACCGCAGCTTCGGTAAGCACGCGGGTCGTTTCCTGGAACGATGCAGCCGAGATGAACGATGGCGTCTGAAGCGAAGCCTTGGTAATACCGAGGAGAACAGGATTGCCGGAGCCCGGCTTCTTGCCGTCTTCGATAAGACGTTCGTTGATCTCTTCCAGCTCGATGCGGTCGACGTGGTCGCCCGGAATATAGCCGGTATCGCCGGATTCCGTGATTTCCACCTTCTGCAGCATCTGACGGACAATCACTTCGATGTGTTTGTCGTTGATCAAAACGCCCTGCAAACGATAAACTTCCTGGATTTCGTTCACGAGATACGAAGCCAGAGCTTCGACGCCCTTGATCGCCAGAATATCATGCGGTGCCGGGTTGCCGTCGAGGATGTACTCACCCTTTTCGATGACGTCGCCGTCCTGAAGATGGAACGGCTTGCCCTTCGGAATGAGGTACTCGACCGGTTCGATCGTGTCGTCGTTCGGCTCGATGATGATGCGACGCTTGTTCTTGTAGTCGCGACCGAAACGAACGGTACCATCGATCTCTGCAATGACGGCATGATCCTTCGGACGACGTGCTTCGAACAGTTCGGCCACGCGCGGCAGACCACCGGTGATGTCCTTGGTCTTGGCGCTTTCCATCGGCAGACGGGCGATAACGTCACCAGCCTTCACATGCGCGCCAGGTTCGACCGAAAGGATCGATTCCACGGAGAGCAGGAAGCGGGCATCGCCACCCTTCGACAACTTCAGGGTCTTGCCAGCCTTGTCCTTGATGACCATAGCCGGTTTGAGGTCCGAACCGCGCGGGGTCGAACGCCAGTCGATGACGACGCGCTTGGTGATACCGGTCGATTCGTCCGCCGATTCCGAAACCGAGAGACCATCGACGAGATCTTCGAACTCAACGTAGCCTTCAACTTCGGTCATGATCGGGCGAGTATACGGATCCCACTCGGCTATACGCTGGCCGCGCTTGACCGTATCGCCCTCATCCACGAACAGACGCGAACCGTAGGTCACGCGATGGACCGCACGTTCCTTGCCCGTAGCGTCGAGGATCAGGACTGCCATGTTACGGCCCATCACCACGAGGTTGCCATCGGAGTTACGAACCACATTGCGGTTACGCAGCTTGACGGTGCCTTCATACGAAGCTTCCAGGTAGGACGAGTCGACAACCTGCGCCGTGCCGCCCAAGTGGAAGGTACGCATGGTGAGCTGGGTGCCGGGCTCGCCGATCGACTGAGCAGCGATAACGCCGACAGCTTCGCCCTGATTGACCGGAGTACCGCGTGCGAGGTCGCGACCATAGCACTTGGCGCAAACGCCGTTACGGGTTTCACAGGTCAGTGCCGAACGGATGCGGATCGACTGGATACCAGCCTTCTCGATGATCTCGACGTCCTTTTCTTCGATCATGCGGCCAGCTTCGACGATGACTTCGCCGGTTGCCGGGTGCAGGATCGGATCGAGAGCCGTACGGCCCAGAACGCGCTGGCCGATCGAAGCCACGATCTGGCCGGCATCGACGATCGGCTGCATGGTGAGACCGATTTCGGCGCCGCAATCGACTTCCGAAATGATCGCATCCTGTGCAACGTCAACGAGACGACGGGTCAGGTAGCCCGAGTTAGCGGTCTTCAAGGCGGTGTCTGCCAGACCCTTACGGGCACCGTGGGTCGAGTTGAAGTACTCGTTCACGGTCAGGCCTTCCTTGAAGTTCGAGATGATCGGGGTTTCGATGATTTCACCCGACGGCTTGGCCATAAGGCCGCGCATGCCGCCAAGCTGACGCATCTGGTTGACCGAACCACGGGCACCCGAATGCGACATCATGTAGACGGAGTTCATCTGCTTCTGGCGACCGGTCACCGGATCGAATTCGACGGCCTTAAGGCGCGCCATCATCTCTTCGGTGATCTTGTCGGTAGCCTTGCCCCAGGCGTCAACGACCTTGTTGTACTTCTCGCCCTGAGTGATCAGGCCGTCATTGTACTGCTGTTCATATTCAGTCGTAAGCGCTTCGGTGTCGGCAACGATCTTCGCCTTCGTGTCCGGAATGACCATGTCATCCTTGCCGAAGGAGATGCCTGCACGGCAGGCATGGGCAAAGCCGAGCTGCATGATGCGATCACAGAAGATAACCGTCTCTTTCTGGCCGCAATGGCGGTAGACGTGGTCGATCATCTTGGAGATGTTCTTCTTGGTCATCTCCTGATTGCAGATGTCGAACGGCACATTGACGTTCTTCGGCAGCAACTCGCCGATAATCATGCGGCCCGGCGTCGTGTCGTAAATCTTCGACACAGGCTTGCCTTCGGCATCGACCGTCTTGAAGCGACCCTTGATCTTGGTGTGCAGCGTGACGACCTTGGTTTCCAGCGCGTGCTGGAGTTCACCCATATCGGCAAACACCATGCCCTCGCCCGGCTCCTTGTCTGCCACGATGGACAGATAATAGAGGCCGAGAACCATGTCCTGCGAAGGAACGATGATCGGCGCGCCGTTAGCCGGATGCAGGATGTTGTTGGTCGACATCATCAGCACGCGTGCTTCAAGCTGGGCTTCAAGCGACAGCGGAACGTGAACAGCCATCTGGTCACCGTCGAAGTCGGCGTTGAACGCCGTACAAACGAGCGGATGCAGCTGGATTGCCTTGCCTTCGATCAGGGTGGGTTCGAAGGCCTGGATGCCAAGACGGTGCAGCGTGGGCGCGCGGTTCAGAAGAACCGGATGCTCACGGATTACTTCGTCAAGGATATCCCAGACTTCCGGACGTTCCTTTTCAACCAGCTTCTTCGCCTGCTTGACGGTCGAGGAATAACCCTTCGCGTCAAGACGTGCGTAGATGAACGGCTTGAACAGCTCGAGCGCCATCTTCTTCGGCAAGCCGCACTGGTGCAGCTTGAGTTCCGGACCGGTCACGATGACCGAACGGCCCGAATAGTCGACGCGCTTGCCGAGCAGGTTCTGACGGAAGCGGCCCTGCTTGCCCTTGAGCATGTCGGACAGCGACTTCAGCGGACGCTTGTTGGCGCCGGTGATGACGCGGCCGCGACGGCCATTGTCGAACAGCGCATCGACAGCTTCCTGCAGCATGCGCTTTTCGTTGCGGATGATGATGCCCGGCGCGCGCAGTTCGATCAGGCGCTTCAGACGGTTGTTACGGTTGATGACGCGGCGGTACAGATCGTTCAAATCCGACGTCGCGAAACGACCGCCATCCAGCGGCACAAGCGGACGCAGATCCGGCGGAATGACCGGCACGATCTTCATGATCATCCATTCCGGGCGGTTTCCCGACTCCAGGAAGTTTTCGACGATCTTCAGACGCTTCATCAGCTTCTTCTGCTTCAGGTCCGAGGTGGTCTCGGCCAGATCGACGCGCAGATCTGCGGCAATCTTTTCGAGTTCCATCGAGGCCAGAAGCTCGTAAATAGCTTCTGCACCGATAAGAGCCGTAAACTGATCTTCGCCGAATTCATCGACGGCGATCATGTATTCCTCTTCCGAAAGAAGCTGATGCTCCTTCAGCGAGGTCAGGCCCGGTTCGGTCACGATGTAGTTCTCGAAATACAGGACGCGCTCGATATCCTTGAGCGTCATGTCCAGCAGCGTGCCGATACGGCTCGGGAGCGACTTCAAAAACCAGATGTGAGCAACCGGGGCTGCGAGTTCGATATGGCCCATGCGCTCGCGACGAACGCGCGAGAGCGTGACTTCCACGCCGCACTTTTCGCAGATGATGCCTTTGTATTTCATGCGCTTGTACTTACCGCACAAGCATTCATAGTCCTTGATCGGGCCGAAGATGCGCGCGCAGAAGAGACCATCGCGTTCTGGCTTGAACGTACGGTAGTTGATCGTCTCCGGCTTCTTGATCTCGCCGTATGACCAGGACAGAATCTTCTCAGGGCTGGCGATCGAGATTCTGATGGAATCGAACGTTTGCGCCGGAGCCTGAGGATTGAAAAGATTCATGACCTCTTGGTTCATGCCGTTCTCCTTGAGGGCGATCCGCCGCCCTGTGTGTCGTCGATGACAGGCTGAAAATCCCTGCCATCTGGAAAAGAAATCGCGGTACTACTCAGTTTTTGAACTGGCTTGCCGTAGTCCCGTTCCCTCCAGCGGCAAAGAAATCCGCCTTCACTGGAAACAAGTATACGGGCGCGCCACGGCAAGACCATGGCGCGCCTCGATGTTTATTCCGCCGCGTCCGGCAGGGCCGGCTGTTCAGCATCTCGCGTGTCGTCGAGTTCGACATTGAGGCCAAGCGAACGCATTTCCTTGACGAGAACGTTGAAGCTCTCTGGGATGCCCGCTTCGAACGTGTCGTCTCCGCGCACGATGGCTTCGTAGACCTTGGTACGGCCTGCCACGTCGTCCGACTTGACGGTCAGCATTTCCTGCAGCGTGTAGGCCGCACCATATGCTTCCAGTGCCCAGACCTCCATTTCGCCGAAGCGCTGGCCACCGAATTGGGCCTTGCCGCCCAGAGGCTGCTGCGTAACGAGCGAGTAAGGTCCGATCGAACGGGCGTGTATCTTGTCGTCGACCAGGTGGTGGAGCTTCAACATATAGATGTAGCCCATGGTCACCTGACGATCGAACGGCTCACCCGTACGTCCATCGTAAAGCGTCGACTGACCCGACGTCGCAAGACCGGCATCCGTCAGCATCGCATTGATGTCGGCTTCGACGGCACCGTCGAAGACCGGCGTTGCGATAGACACGCCGCGCTTCACCTGATTGGCCAGCATGAGGACGGAATCGTCATCATAAGACCGGACCGGTTCGTTGCGGTCGTTGTCCGGATAGATGTGCTCCAGCGTTTCACGCAGAGGCTCGATATTGGCCGTCTTGCGATAAACGTCGATGAGCTCACCGATCTTCTTGCCCATGCCGGCACATGCCCAGCCGAGGTGGGTTTCCAGAATCTGGCCCACATTCATACGGCTCGGAACGCCAAGCGGGTTCAACACGATGTCGGCATGCGTACCGTCTTCGAGGAACGGCATGTCTTCCACCGGCAGAATGCGCGAAACCACACCCTTGTTGCCGTGACGGCCAGCCATCTTGTCGCCCGGCTGGATCTTGCGCTTCACAGCGACAAAGACCTTGACCATCTTCATGACGCCTGGAGGCATCTCGTCGCCGCGCTGTACCTTCTCGACCTTGTCCATGAAGCGTGCTTCGAGCAGCTTCTTGGAGTCGTCGTACTGGCTGCGAAGCGCTTCGAGTTCGCCCTGGAGCTTCTCGTCGTCGACAGCAAACTGCCACCACTGCGACCGCGGATATTCGGTCATCAGTTCGCGGGTGATCGCCGTGCCCTTCTTGAAGCCCTTCGGCCCCGCTGCGGCAACCTTGCCGTCGATCATGTCGGCAAGACGGCCATAGACGTTGCGGTCCAGAATAGCCTGTTCGTCGTCACGGTCCTTGGCGAGACGCTCGATTTCCTCGCGCTCGATAGCCATGGCGCGCTCGTCCTTTTCAACGCCGTGGCGATTGAAAACGCGAACTTCCACAACCGTACCGTAGGTTCCAGGCGGCATACGCATGGAGGTGTCACGAACGTCCGATGCCTTTTCACCGAAGATGGCGCGCAGAAGCTTTTCTTCCGGCGTCATCGGGCTCTCGCCCTTCGGCGTGATCTTACCGACAAGAATGTCGCCAGGATGCACTTCAGCACCGATGTACACGATACCGGCTTCGTCGAGGTTCTTCAGCGCTTCTTCCGAAACATTCGGAATGTCGCGGGTGATTTCCTCAGGTCCAAGCTTGGTGTCGCGGGCAGCAACTTCGAATTCTTCGATGTGGATCGAAGTGAACACGTCGTCCGAAACGATCTTCTCTGAAAGAAGAATCGAATCTTCGTAGTTGTAGCCGTTCCACGGCATGAACGCGACGAGCACGTTACGGCCGAGAGCCAGATCGCCCAGATCCGTCGACGGACCGTCGGCAATGATGTCACCCTTCTGGATGCGATCGCCAACGCGCACGAGCGGACGCTGATTGATGCAGGTGTTCTGGTTCGAACGCTGGAACTTCATCAGGCGATAGATATCGACGCCCGACTTGGACGGATCGAGATCTTCGGTCGCACGGATAACGATACGCGTTGCGTCAACCTGATCGACGATACCGCCACGACGAGCAGCAATTGCCGCGCCGGAGTCACGGGCAACAATCGGTTCCATACCCGTACCGACAAACGGCGCTTCCGCGCGCACGAGCGGCACAGCCTGACGCTGCATGTTCGAGCCCATGAGAGCGCGGTTGGCGTCGTCGTTTTCCAGGAACGGAATGAGAGCCGCGGCAACCGAAACGAGCTGCTTCGGCGACACGTCCATCAGGTCCACGTTTTCACGCGGCGCCAGCATCACTTCGCCGGCATGGCGGCAGATGACGAACTCGTCAACGAAACCGCCCTGCTCGTCCAGCTCGACGTTAGCCTGTGCAACCGAGTGCTTGGCTTCTTCCATGGCCGACAGATAGACAACGTCGTTCGTTACCTTGCCGTCGACAACCTTGCGGTACGGGCTTTCAATGAAGCCGTACTTGTTGACGCGGGCAAAGGTTGCCAGCGAGTTGATCAGACCGATATTCGGGCCTTCCGGCGTTTCAATCGGACAGATACGGCCATAGTGGGTCGGATGCACGTCGCGGACTTCAAAGCCGGCGCGCTCACGGGTCAGACCGCCCGGTCCAAGAGCCGAAAGACGACGCTTGTAGGTGATTTCCGAAAGCGGATTGGTCTGATCCATGAACTGCGACAGCTGCGACGAACCGAAGAACTCACGAACGGCAGCCGCAGCGGGCTTCGCGTTGATGAGGTCCTGCGGCATGACCGTGTCGATTTCGATCGAGGACATACGTTCCTTGATCGCACGCTCCATACGGAGCAGACCGACGCGATACTGATTTTCCATCAATTCGCCGACCGAGCGCACACGACGGTTGCCGAGATTGTCGATGTCGTCGATTTCGCCGCGACCATCGCGCAATTCCACCAGCATCTTGACCACGGCCAAAATGTCTTCCTTGCGCAGAACCCGCACGGTGTCTTCCGCATCAAGGTCCAGACGCATGTTCATCTTGACGCGACCGACGGCCGAAAGGTCGTAGCGCTCGGCATCGAAGAACAGCGAGTTGAACATCGCTTCGGCGGAATCCATCGTAGGCGGTTCGCCCGGACGCATGACGCGATAGATGTCGAACAGGGCTTCCTGACGGCTTTCGTTCTTGTCGACAGCCAGCGTGTTGCGGATATACGCACCGATATTGACATGGTCGATATCAAGAACATTGATTTCCGTCTCGCCGGTATCGATCAGGGTCTTGAGGACCTTCTCGTCGATTTCGTCACCGGCTTCGAGATAGATTTCACCGGTTGCGTAATTGACGACATCTTCCGCAAGGTACGAGCCGAACAGATCGTCTTCAGTCGCCTTGATGGCCTTGAGGCCCTTTTCAGCAAGCTGCTTGGCCGAACGGGCGGTCAGCTTCTTGCCAGCTTCAAGAACGACTTCACCGGTGTCCGCATCGATGAGATCGGAGATGATCTTCATGCCCTTGAAGCGGTCAGCCGAATAAGGAATGCGCCAGTTATCGCCGTCACGCGTATAGGTAACGGTCTTGTAGAACGTCGACAGAATGTCTTCGCCGTCCATGCCAAGAGCCATCAGCAGCGTGGTGGCCGGCAGCTTGCGGCGGCGGTCGATACGTGCGTAGACGATGTCCTTGGAATCGAATTCGATATCGAGCCACGAACCGCGATAAGGGATGACGCGAGCTGCGAACAGGAGCTTGCCCGAAGAATGGGTCTTGCCCTTGTCGTGGTCGAAGAAGACACCCGGAGAACGGTGCATCTGCGAAACGATCACGCGCTCGGTGCCGTTGACGATGAAGGTGCCGTTGTCGGTCATGAGCGGCATATCGCCCATGTAGACATCCTGCTCCTTGATGTCCTTGATCGACTTCGCGCCGGTATCTTCGTCAATATCGAACACGATAAGACGCAGCGTCACCTTGAGTGGCGCCGAATACGTCAAATCGCGCTGACGGCATTCGTCAACGTCGAATTTTGGTGCATCGAACTCGTAGCGAACGAATTCGAGCATCGAAGCGCCGGAGAAATCCTGAATTGGGAAAACAGACTTGAAAACCGCCTGCAAACCCTCGTCAGAACGCCCACCGGATGGTTCTTCAACCATAAGGAACTGGTCGTAAGATGCCTTCTGAACCTCGATAAGGTTCGGCATCTCGGCGACCTCTGGGATCTTGCCGAAAAATTTGCGTACGCGCTTGCGACCATTGAATGAATGGGTCTGAGCCATCGTCGCTCCTCGTTCTATAGCCTTGCGGCTTGCTCACGCCTTGCGGCCTTTATCATGCCCCGCCCTTCGGCGGTCCCTCGAGCACATGAACCTCTAGATCGGATAGATCGAAAAGGACCATATGCAAACTTTCCAGAGCGGCCTTTTGGCGTCGTTACCGACACGCGGCGCTCTTAACGGGCTAAAACCCGTTTCCTGAAAGCCGTTCCGGCACTCAGGAAAAGGGTTCCAGTTATCCGACCCACCGGGAAAGTCCGGCGGGAACTGGCGGATGAAAAACCATCCGCCAGAATAGTCCGAACTTACTTGAGTTCGACCTTGGCGCCAGCAGCTTCGAGCTGTGCCTTGATCTTCTCAGCTTCGTCCTTCGAAGCGCCTTCCTTGACAGCCTTCGGAGCGCCTTCGACCAGGTCCTTGGCTTCCTTGAGGCCGAGACCGGTGATTGCGCGCACTTCCTTGATCACGTTGATCTTGTTAGCGCCGCCGTCAGCGAGAACGACGTCGAATTCGGTCTTTTCTTCTGCAGCAGCAGCAGGGGCAGCGCCACCAGCAGCAGCAACTGCAACAGGAGCAGCAGCCGAAACGCCCCACTTCTCTTCGAGAAGCTTCGAAAGCTCTGCAGCTTCGAGAACGGTCAGTGCCGACAGGTCATCAACGATCTTTGCGAGATCAGCCATTTTGGTATTTCCTTAGTTTCAAGGTTTGAACAATTGACAGCGAAAAACGGCCTTACGCCGCCTCGTTCTTCCGGGCGTGCGCGCCAATAACGCGGGCGACCTGGCCCGCTGGTGCGCTGGTAAGTACTGCGAGACGCTGAGCCGGGGTCTGGATCATTCCAACCAGCTTTGCGCGCAGTTCGTCGAGCGACGGGAGCGAAGCAAGCGACTTGACGCCATCGGCGTTAAGCGTCGTTGCACCCATTGCACCACCGAGGATAACGAGCTTGTCGTTAGCCTTGGCGAATTCGACGGCTACCTTCGGAGCAGCAATCGGGTCGTTTGCGTAAGCAACAACCGTCTGACCTGTAAACAGATCAGAAATGCCTTCCGATTCCGTGCCCTGAAGAGCGATCTTGGCAAGGCGGTTTTTCGCGACTTTAACGGACCCACCTGCATCACGCATCTTCGAGCGAAGATCGCTCATCTGCGCAACGGTGAGACCGGTATAGTGGGCCACGACGACCGAACCGGACTCTTTAAAAGCGCCGTTCAGCCACGAGACAAATTCGCGTTTTTCCGCTCTATCCACTGTCTCTCTCCAGTAGGCAGGACCACATGGCCCTGCCGGGTTGCCTTTGCCGGACAAACTTCACAGTAAGCCCGACGTTCGAGGATCCTGTCCCCTTCAGCTATCCTGGAAGCCAGGCGTCACTCAAAGGCAACTACGGTTCAAACCTTGCATGCGTATTCACGCGAAACAGGGTTATTCCACGTCTCATGCAGGCCATATGTTTAAGGATTATCACCCGAAGATGATGATCCGCCTGCAATCTCGGACAGGATAACCGGACTTTCGTCCGGCTATCCGGATCTTGCGATCCGGAATTCTTGTATCGCCCTACCCTTTTCCGGGAAAGGCTTGGGCCCCGGCAAACCGGAGCCCTGAAAACTTAGGCGACGACCTTGACGGTTGCCGGATCGACCTTGACGCCAACGCCCATGGTCGAGGAAAGCGATACGCGCTTGACGTATTCACCCTTGGCAGCCGACGGCTTTGCCTTGATGACGGCGTCAGCGAAAGCCTTGATGTTTTCTTCGAGCTTGGCATTGTCGAAGGAAACCTTGCCGATACCGGCATGGATGATACCAGCCTTCTCGACGCGGAACTCGACTGCACCGCCCTTGGAAGCAGCAACTGCAGCTGCAACGTCGGTGGTGACGGTACCAACCTTCGGGTTCGGCATCATGCCACGGGGCCCAAGAACCTTACCGAGACGGCCAACGAGCGGCATCATGTCCGGGGTTGCAATGCAGCGATCGAAGTCGATCTTGCCACCATTGACGATTTCGAACAGTTCTTCCGCACCGACGATGTCAGCGCCAGCCTTCTTGGCTTCTTCAGCCTTGTCGCCGCGAGCGAAAACAGCAACGCGAACCGTACGGCCCGTGCCATTCGGCAGGTTGACGACGCCGCGGACCATCTGGTCAGCGTGGCGCGGATCGACGCCGAGGTTCATCGCGATTTCGATGGTTTCATCGAACTTGGCGACAGCACGTTCCTTGACGAGGCCGATAGCAGCCGACAGATCGTAAAGCTTGTTGCGATCAACGCCTTCACGGATCTTGTTAATGCGCTTGGAAATCTTCGCCATCGTCTCAGCCCACCACTTCCAGGCCCATCGAACGGGCAGAACCTTCGATCATGCGCATCGCTGCTTCAATGTCAGCGGCGTTCAGATCCTTCATCTTCGCTTCAGCGATCGTGCGAACCTTGTCGCGGGTGATCGTGCCGGCGCTTGCCTTGCCCGGGGTCTTCGAACCGGACTTGAGGTTAGCGGCCTTCTTGAGGAAGTAGGTCACCGGAGGCGTCTTCATCACAAAAGTGAAAGACTTGTCCTGATAATAGGTGATCACGACTGGAATCGGCGAACCCTTTTCCATTTCCTGCGAGGCAGCATTGAACGCCTTGCAGAATTCCATGATGTTGATGCCGCGCTGACCCAGGGCCGGACCGATCGGGGGCGACGGATTGGCCGCACCTGCCGCTACCTGGAGCTTCAGCTGGCCTGCAATTTTCTTAGCCATTGCTTTCTGCCTTTATAAAGTGCCGGACTATCCGGCTTTCTCGATTAATGCCGGAAAATCCGGCTCTCGACTGACGCCAGCTCAACTGGCGGGCAGTTCGGTGGTCCGGAGATCGACGGCCGGCTAAGCCACCTTCCCTTCCACCACTTTCACCCCATCCGAGATTCGAACGGGGTGAATGCCCTTACGGGCGAAACGATCAGAGCTTATCGACCTGACCGTATTCCAGATCCACAGGCGTTGCGCGCCCGAAGATGGAAACCTCGACCTTGAGACGCGCACGCTCTTCGTCGACTTCCTGAACGATACCGTTGAACGACGCGAACGGACCATCGGAAACGCGAACGTTTTCGCCAATCTCGAAGGACACGGAAGTCTTTGGGCGCTCGACGCCATCCTGAACCTGGTTCAGAATCTGATCGACTTCCTTCTGGGAAACCGGAACAGGCTTGGAATCACCAAGGAAACCAGTGACTTTCGGAGTATTCTTAATAAGTGAAAAGACGGCATCCGTGAGGGTTGCGCGAACCAGCACGTAACCCGGGAAGAACTTGCGCTCTGCGTCAACCTTGCGGCCGCGGCGCACTTCAACAATCTTCTCGGTCGGCACAACGATCTGCTCGATCAGTTCGGACAGACCCTTCTGCTTCGCCTTGGCCTCGATATCCTCGGCGACCTTCTTTTCAAAATTGGAATAGGCGTGAACGATATACCAACGCGCCGTCATCTAAAACTCCCCAATCCTAACTTATCGACCAAGGCCGAGAATAAATTCTACGCCATAGGCCATAAGCTGGTCGGCAAGAAAAAAGAACGCAGCAGCCAGAAACGCCATGATCACCACCATAATGGTGGAGATGACCGTTTCACGCCGTGTAGGCCAGGTCACCTTCGCCGTTTCGGCGCGAACCTGCTGAAAAAAGGTGATCGGATTCGTCTTGGATGCCATCTGCCGCTCTGTCATTGATCCGGCGCTACCCCAAACCCTGGCCCGTCAAAACGAATCAGAAGCCTGAAGTCACGCGTATACGGCACGCAAAGCTGAAAATTCAGCCCCACGCGCCGCGTGTCTGTTGACGTTACATAGAATCGATTCCCAAAAAAAACAAGCCCAAAGGTTAAAAGAATACCATACAGGCTTATCGGAAATCCGATCCTTACGAATATCACTCGGCGCACCATCCAATCGTGCGGCGGCGATCCTTCCCTGCCCGGCCAACAAATCCCGCAGGGAATTATCATTTTCAACGGTGTCGCCCTGCCGAAGCCTGCGCCGCCATCAAAAAGGTAAGGCGGCATAGATTGCCGCCTAATTTACAATATAGAAAACGGGCGCTCATAGTCAAGCCATGAGCACCCGTTATAAAATGGCAGGGGCAGCAGGGTTCGAACCCGCGACCTACGGTTTTGGAGACCGTCGCTCTACCAACTGAGCTATACCCCTATGCGGCATTGCAATGCCTGAATGGCAGAATGCCAGACTGGCGGCGTAACCGCCAGTCAAATTGATTACTCGATGATCGAGGAGACGATGCCTGCACCGACGGTGCGGCCGCCTTCACGGATAGCGAAGCGAAGCTTCTCT
>NZ_JBHEEO010000040.1:0-15933 GCF_041929965.1 Brucella oryzae
GTCCGCTCCTATCAATGAAGGAGCTTATCTCGCGGCATCATTCACAAAAGAAAAGGTGGGATGTTCGTCGCGCTCACATTGCAATTGCGCTGCGGCCGTCGACTTTGTTTTGGCAGCCAAGTGGAAGGCACGGTGCTGACGCGGCTCATCCGGGCGGTGGAACAGGCATGATTGGACCGGGCACCGGCGTTCGGGTTTATCTTGCCTGCGGCGTCACAGACATGAGGAAGGGTATTGAGGGCCTTTCGATGTTGGCACAGGATGTCTTGCGTCAGAAGCCGACAGGTGGAGCTGTCTTCGCCTTTCGCGGGCGGCGTGGCGATCGGGTGAAGCTGCTGTATTTTGATGGCCAGGGATTTTGCCTTTATTATAAAATTCTGCAGAAAGGCCGTTTCCCCTGGCCCTCAGCGGCGGATGGGACGGCTCGACTGACAGCAGCCCAACTGGCGATGTTATGGGAAGGAATAGACTGGAGACGCCCGGACTGGGGTGCTCCGCCGGCACGTGTCGGTTGATTTTATCTTACTGAAACTACTTGTTTTTATGGCGTCCTGTCCTGATTTGTGCTAGTCAGGATCATGTCGAATGCGAGCTCAAATCTTCCTGATGATCCAGCCTTTCTGAAGGCGATGATCACCGCCTTGCAGGCGGAGAATGCGAAGATGTCGGCGGCGTTGAAAGCGCATGACCACCTGATCCAGGGTCTGAGGCTACGCATTGCCCGGCTGAAGAAACAGGTCTTCGGCAAGTCTTCTGAAAAGATCGAGCGGGAAATTGCGCAACTGGAACTGGCGCTTGAGGATCTGTTGATTGCCAGTGCCGAACACGAGACCGCGACCGTCGAGGAGCTTGAAGACGATCCGGCTTGCGTCCCGGATGAGACATCACAAACCAGACCGCTGCGCCGGCGTCCGCGCGTGTCGGAAAATGCGGTTCGCGAACGCCGGGAACTGGATCCCGGTCATTGCTGCCCTGCCTGCGGTGGAGAATTACGCCTTGTCGGAGAGGATGTCAGCGAAATCCTCGACATGGTCGCAGCGACGATGAAGGTTATCGAGATCGCCCGGCCAAAGAAGTCGTGCCGTTGTTGCGAGAAGATGGTGCAGGTTCCTGCGCCCAGCCGCCCGATACCGGGTAGCATGGCTGGTGCGGGCCTTGTGGCCTATATTCTGGTCTCGAAGTTCGACGATCATCTGCCGCTCTATCGCCTCAACGAGATCTTCGCGCGGATGGGTGTCGATATACCTGACAGCACACTGGTGGACTGGTGCGGTCGTGCCATGCAAGTGCTTCGGCCACTGATCGAGCGTATTGAGACCGAGATCATGAAAAGCGATCTCCTCCATGCTGACGATACGCCGATCCGGGTGCTGGATCGCTCATTACGCGACAAGGGACTGGGCAAAGGTGTGAAGAAGGGCAGGATTTGGACGTATGTCCGCGATCAGCGTCCATGGGCAGGCGGCGCACCGCCGGGTGCGGTTTATTACTTCGCTCCCGACTGGAAGGAAGAGCACGTCCACCATCATCTGCGAGAGGCGAGCGGCATCCTTCAGGCTGATGGCTATAAAGGCTATGCGAAGTTATATGAGCCGGGATCGGACGGGAAGCGCCGCTTCCGCGAAGCTTCCTGCTGGGCACATTGGCGGCGTGACTTTCATGACATCTGGACCGCGAACAAATCCGGGATTGCGCGCGAGGCTCTCGATCGGATCGGCGCGCTGTATGATATCGAGCGGGATATTGCAGGTCGGCCCGCCGATGTACGGCTTGTCACGCGTCAAAAGCACAGCAAGCCAAAGGTCGAGGAACTGCGCGCGTGGGCGGAAAAGCAGTTGCTTCGCATTCCGGGCAAAAGCGAACTGGCGAAGGCTTTGCGCTATGGGCTGAGCAGATGGCCGTCATTATCCCTGTTCCTGGAGGACGGGCGTGTGGCCATGGACAACAATGCTGCGGAGCGAGCCCTGAGGCCGATAGGAGTAGGGCGCCGGAATTGGTTATTCGCGGGCGCGGATACTGGCGCGGAAACTCTGGCACGCGCCATGACGATCATTGAAACGGCGAAGATGAACGGCATCAACCCGCAAGCCTATCTGGCCGATGTGCTCGACCGCATTCATGATCACAAAATCAATCGGCTCGATGAGTTGCTCCCTTGGAACTGGAAGCCTCTCACAGCAGAACATGCTGAGGCAGCCTGATGGCGACGGTCAGATTTGTCTTCACGCTCGACTATGTCGCCGAAATGCTCAACGAGGATGCTGACCTTCTGTATGCGATCATCCGCAATGACGATAACCTGACCTATGGAAACATAGTCACTGTCGTAACCGGCGACGATCAAACCACTTCCGCTTTGACGGACGACGGCATCGATGAACTCAGACAGATGCTGGTCGACGCGCGTCAATCAGCCGAAAAATGGCAAGAATTCCTCGAATGCTTTGTCGATGACGAAGAAATCGACGCCCGCGTCAAGACATATTCTCCACGGTAACAATCGGGCGGTTACCTACATTTGGCTGTTGCGTCAGGTTTTTTGTTCGCGTTTTCCGCTTCCACTCCAGTTGACGCTTCTTCAAGCAATCTCTACAACGACGACAACCTTGACCTACGGCGTAACGTCCAGTTGCTGCCTCCGTTTGCCATAAGCGAAGGGGCAACGGGGCAAATCAAACGTATTCAATTTTAGGGTTAAAGCCAATTCCAGACAATATTGCTTTATATACTTCATACCTGAGAGCTCTGGGGACCTTCCCATTGGCCAGTTCTCGTCGAACGCGAAGAAGGAATAGGATAAATCTTAGTCTTCCAGCTTGATGATATCTGTATGATGCTTCATTCCTTGCTCCATACTTAAATTTCCACAAGTTTTCTCTGGTCACTAAAGAGTAATTCACGCCTTTATTTTCTGGGGTGTCATGGATAACCACACTTTGTGGGCAAAATAAGCCGGGATAGGATGTGGACAGCCGTTGTGTGTATTCTGCATCATCATACCAAATGAAATATTCTTTTAGCGGGAGCCCATGTTTTTTTACAGCCCAAGCTGGTATTAGTACAGATACGAACGAACACGAGTTCACCAAGAATACTGGTAATTTGGGTGAATAGAAACGTGGCCAGTCCCATACAGGGGTTGGCGTGTTCATTTCGCATAAATCGTTGTCCACCCATCGTACACTGGAACACGCAAATGCAGGTTTCCAATGATGACGTTCCGTGAATGTTTCTATGGAGTTATAAAGGACTCCTAGTGCTTCGGGATTCGGATATCCATCATCATCCATTACCCACAGATAGTCGTAACTGTCTTCATAGGCGATTTTGATGCCAGCGTGAAACCCGCCAGCTCCACCTACATTCTTGGCTAACACGATATGAGTGATTAGAGTACTGTCTTTGGAAGCTACTATTTGTCGTGTATGGTCCGTTGACGCGTTGTCTATAACGTAGATTGCGTCGACTGGTATCTGCTGGGAGAGTACACTGTCTAAGACTTTGCTTAATTTTTCAGCTCGATTGTAGGTTACAATTACTGCGGCTATAGATTTACGCATTTTTATCTACCAGTATTGAATGATAAAGGTTTTCTATCACTTCGCTTCCAGTCGGCTCGTTAGAGATAATATTATACTTTCTTATTAATTCAGATTTTGTTTTTTCTAGAAATTTCGCATCCCTTGTTAGCTTCTGAATAATGTCGACTGTTTCACGGACACACCGATACGGCTCTGGGTGAGTCAAACAAGCATCAGGCAGCAATTCTGATTGTGCACCAACATTTGAAGAAATAGGAATGACGCCGTTTTCGATTGCTTCATAACATACCAGCGCTAAACCCTCATTAGCAGAAGGTAATATAAGTATATCAGAACTTTGCATTAGCTCTTTAACGGGGGAGCCGGGGGCATGAATTGTTATGACATCAGATAATCCATTTTTTAATACGAGGCTTTCAAAGGCAGTCTTATAAGGTCCGTCTCCTACTACCTTTAACTTGGTTGTAGGATGAGTTTTAAGTACCCGCTTCATAATATCAATCAAAAGAAATGGCCGCTTCTGATGAATAAGGCGTCCTACAAATATAAGCTGTAATGGGTCCTTTGCTGTTATCATTCGAAATGATAATAACGGGCACCGTCTCTCGATTAGGCGCCCCAATACGACATTTTTATTTGTAGCAAATTCGTTGTTATAAAATCTGGTTAGCTCGGCGCTAATTACATGATGGTGATTAATGTAGCGACTCCACACTCCGGATACGCGAGGATAACCTCCATCACTGTATTCAAGGATATGAGTTGTGTCTACAATCTTTAGTGATGGGCAGGTGATGTGTAAATGCGCCAGCGCGTTATAGGCCGAAGAACAGTGATGAATATGTAGTGCTTTAACATTTTCTGCTCGTACTAGTCTCTCAAGAAAAAGAGGCCAATCTTCGTTGCGCAGATAACGGTCGGTGCGAAGAAATTTCACATCAGGCATACCTTCGAAGAGTGTTCTTCTCGACTGCTCTGCTAATTTGTCTGCTACTATGAAAACTCTAAAGCCTGCGTTTGCCGCGATATTGACGCAGTCAAACGCAAATTTTTCTGCCCCTCCCATTTCCAGCCAATGCATAGCTATAACTATGGAAGGTTTCTTTTTATTTTGCTGAATTGGCGTAACATTGCTGAAATTACGTGCGATACGTAACTTTTTCCATTGATGAACCTTACGCGATTGCGATAGCTTTCTTTGTTCAAGGCGATACTTCAAGTGTTCGAACATTGTTGGAAAGTATTGAACAGCTACTTGATGAAAGGCAGTGCGTGGAGTCCATGTATCTGGTGAGCTATTGTGATTGGGTAGAGATTCCGGCGGGATCTGAACAATTATGGACAAAGACGGACTGTTTTCACAGTGTCTTGTTTCCTCAATATGTAATAGTTGGCCCTCTATGTCGCATGGATTGAGAGTATGTGACACTACTCGTGGGTTCCCCCAATAGGGTTCATCTCCTTGCTTAACTATCAAGCGGATGTTATTGGGGAACAGATATCCATATAACGTACGTATATCATTGATCTGTGATGTTATATAATCCACCGCGTGAGAAGTCATATTCAATCCGGGAAATAGGAGATGTTGTCCGTAGATAGCTAATTCGAACAAATTAAGCAATATGGCTGGCTTGCTCATGGTAGCTCGGTGCTCGGGTTTGGAGGTGATTGCACGCGGTTGCTTTGAACTGGGCATGACAAAAACCGACCAGAGCTGTGCGCCCAGCCAGCTCCACCCTGTTGACCAGCAGATTTCAGCAGGTGTTCAACTGGCCCGCACCGCATTGGCAGTCGTAATTACGCGATATAGTGGCCAGACTGATTTAACATTTTGATATCATAAATTCTCAGCGCGGCATCGTTCAACGAACGGTGCCGCGTTTTTCGCTTATCACGGAAATAATTTTGACCTGCTTGACGCCGTGCGCCAACTGTAGCACAAACCTATGACACATTTGGCGAATGTGAAAAAATGATTTATTGAAATCATTGAGGAATTTGGTCTGGCTGGGAATCCAGGCGTTTGCCTGGAAACTTTTATGTGTCTTGCACCTGTTGCTCGCCCTTTCAAAATTTTGCATGCGCTTACGAAAATTTCATTCCGGCACTTCTCTGCGTTGCCCTTCCGTAAAGCTCGTCTCTACGAGAATAGGGTGTCAAAGTTTATGAGTCCGCGCCGTAGGTATTTGACCTGGGTGAAGTTTAGTGCTCGTGATATAGTCCGCAAAATTTCGCGGGGTCAATCGTTGCTAATTTCAAAGAGTGAAGTTGCGCGATGCGTTGATAGACTGGAGTATTGGGGGGCGGGTAGACGAAACTGATTACGGAGATTGTATGAAAGGGATCATTCTCGCTGGCGGTAGCGGTAGCCGTCTCTTCCCTCTGACTATTGCAGTTTCTAAGCAACTTCTTCCGATTTATGATAAGCCGATGATCTATTATCCGTTGAGTGTTTTGATGCTGGCGGGGATCAGAGATGTTCTGGTTATTTCTACACCACACGATCTACCACTTTTCCGTAAGTTGCTCGGAGATGGTAGCGAATTTGGCATGGATTTTTCATTCGCGGAACAACCGCAACCAAACGGTCTGGCGGAAGCATTCATCATCGGTCGCCATTTTATCGGTAACGACCATGTGGCGATGATCCTCGGCGATAATATCTATTTCGGCGATGGCCTGTCCCATTTGTGCGAAAGCGCTGCCCGTCTTGATAAGGGTGGTTCCGTATTTGCGTATCGAGTGGAAGACCCCCAGCGCTATGGCGTGGTTGAGTTTGATAAGACAACCGGTAAGGCAATCTCCATTGAGGAAAAGCCGATCAAGCCCAAATCCTCCTGGGCGGTCACGGGGCTGTATTTTTACGACAATGAAGTCGTTGATATTGCCGCTTCGCTCAAACCCTCCGCGCGTGGCGAACTGGAGATTACAGCCGTCAACAATATTTATCTTCAGCGTGGCGATCTGACAGTCCAGCAGTTGGGACGAGGTTATGCCTGGCTTGATACCGGAACGCATGACAGTCTTCAGGATGCGTCGTCTTTCGTGCGTACAATCGAGAAACGGCAAGGCATCAAGATTGCCTGTCCTGAGGAAATCGGGTTTGAAAAAGGCTGGATTGATGGAAACACCGTTCTCGAACGGGCGGAAAAACTTGGCCAGACCGAATATGCTGCCTATCTGCGTCGTCGCGTCGAGGAAATCGGTAGCGAAAGATGATAGTTCGCCCATTGAAGCTTGAGGGTCTTCTGGAACTCAGCCCGCGTAAATTCGGTGATGATCGCGGCTTTTTCTCTGAGACCTATAATGCGAAATCATTCGCCGAGGCCGGGATTGATCTGACTTTCGTTCAGGACAATCATTCTCTTTCAGCCGCCAAGGGTGTTGTGCGCGGGCTTCATTATCAGTTGCCGCCATTTGCGCAGGATAAGCTCGTGCGCGTTGCGCGCGGTGCAATTCTCGATGTTGCGGTCGATATCCGCAAAAGCTCACCAACATTCGGGAAGTGGGTTGCGTTGGAAGTCTCGGCTGAAAAATGGAACCAGATTCTGGTGCCGAAGGGCTTCGCACATGGCTTCATGACGCTCGTGGAGAACACTGAAGTTATCTACAAGGTGACGGATTATTATTCTCCCGAGCATGATCGCTCGATCCGGTTTGATGACCCCGCCATTGGTATCGATTGGCCAATCGCATCTTCAGGCGTCCAGCTTTCCGATAAGGATCAGAAAGCCCCGCTTTTTGCCGACGCAGAAGTTTTTGCTTGAGGAAATGATATGAATATTCTCGTTACCGGTGGAGCAGGGTTCATTGGTTCAGCCGTCTGTCGCCATCTGGCAGCCGATCCCAAGGTCAATGTCGTCAATCTCGACAAACTGACCTATGCGGGCAATTTGGCGTCTCTCCGTCAGATCGAAAACCACCCGAATTACAGCTTCCTTGAGGCTGACATTTGCGATGACACCGGCGTTCTGGAAGCGTTGCGCGCCAACGAAATCGATGTGGTCATGCATCTGGCGGCAGAAAGCCATGTCGACCGTTCAATCGATGGTCCGGGTGCTTTCATCGAGACGAATATTGTCGGAACGTTTCGCCTGCTGAATGCGGCACTTGCCTATTGGCGGGAACTGTCAGGGCCGCGCAAATCGAACTTCCGTTTCCACCATATCTCGACGGACGAAGTATTTGGCGATCTGCCTTTCGACAGCGGTATTTTCACCGAGGAAACGCCCTATAAGCCTTCGTCGCCCTATTCGGCTTCAAAAGCGGCCTCCGACCATCTGGTGCGCGCCTGGCATGAAACCTATGGTCTGCCGGTTGTGCTATCGAATTGCTCGAACAATTACGGCCCGTTCCATTTCCCCGAAAAGCTGATTCCGCTCGTCATTCTCAACGCGCTCGATGAAAAGCCGCTGCCGGTTTACGGGGCTGGGGCGAATGTGCGGGACTGGCTCTATGTCGAAGACCATGCGCGTGCCCTGGCACTGGTTGCGACGACGGGCAAGCTGGGCGAAAGCTACAATATCGGTGGGCGCGCGGAACGCACCAACCTGAACGTGGTGGAAACCATATGCGCCATTCTGGACAAGAAGCGGCCTCGCGCAAACGGCAAGAGCTATGCCGACCTGATCACCTTCGTGACGGATCGCCCCGGCCATGATCGCCGTTATGCGATCGACGCTTCGAAAATCGAGCGTGAGTTGGGCTGGAAGCCGCAGGAAACTTTCGAGACCGGGTTGGAAAAAACCATTCAATGGTATCTCGATAATGCATGGTGGTGGGAGCCGATCCGCAGCGGTACCTATGCCGGTGAGCGTCTGGGCAGCACGCGAGTAAGAGAGGCGAAGGCATGAAAACCCTCGTCACCGGGCGGGAAGGGCAGGTTGTCCAGAGCCTTCTTGAGAAGGCGGCTCAACGTCCCGATCTGGAAGTGATTGCGTTGGGCCGCCCGGAACTGGATCTGACAATGCCGGACACCGTGCGCAGTGCCATTGAGGCGATCAAGCCCGACGTCGTCGTCTCTGCCGCCGCTTATACAGCGGTGGATCTGGCTGAGGACGAGCAGGAACTTGCCTTTGCGGTGAATGCTATTGGCGCCGAAGCAGTTGCCGAAGCCGCGAAAACCTGTGGCGTTCCCGTCATCCATCTGTCGACGGATTATGTTTTTGCGGGCGACGCCGACAAACCCTATGTCGAAACGGATGTCACCGGACCTCGCAGCGTCTACGGAAGCTCCAAGCTTGAAGGTGAGCTTCTCGTAGCCCAAGCCAATCCGCGGCACATCATTTTGCGGACGGCGTGGGTCTATAGTCCTTTTGGCAAGAATTTCGTCAAGACGATGCTGAAGCTTGCGGAGACACGCGATGCGCTCTCTGTCGTTTCCGACCAATGGGGCAACCCGACCAGTGCGCTCGATATCGCCGACGCGATTATCCAGGTGGCGGATCATCTGGCGGCAGCACCGGAATTTTCGGCTTATGGCGTTTATCATTTGGCTGGAACAGGTGATACGAACTGGAGCGGCTTTGCACACGCCATATTCGATGAAAGTGCCAGGCTTGGCGGGCCGACGGCGACCGTTACGGATATTGCGACCGCCGATTACCCGACCAAGGCCGTACGCCCCGCCAACTCCCGCCTGTCGACGGCAAAATTCCAACAGGCGTTCAACTGGTCGGCACCGCATTGGAAGTCGTCGCTGCGGGACGTTGTGTCCCGGTTGGTATGGCTTTCAGCCAAAGAAGCGCAAAACAGTAATTATTAACGCAGTCTGCGTTAAGGATTTGATATTGCCCGCCTATACGGATTATGACCCACAATAAGGTGCATAGGATTGCACCATTGTGGGGATGATGATTTTCGGATTCACGTTATAAGATGGCAAGACTTTTAAGCCCGGCGGGCGCTTGCGGGCGTCGCCTCTTCGATACTGGAAAATCTGGCGGAAAGCATGAGCGGCACATCGCTTAAATTTGGCACAAGCGGTCTTAGGGGATTGGCGGACGAACTGAATGATTTGCCCGCTTATGCCTATTCCTTTGCTTTTGTTGGAATGCTGTCGGAAGCCGGAAAGCTGCAGCAGGGCGACAAGGTCTTCGTCGGACGCGACCTTCGTCCGTCCAGTCCGGCCATTGCAGCATTGTGCATGGCAGCAATTGAGGATGCAGGCTTTCAGCCGGTCGATTGTGGGGTGTTGCCGACCCCGGCACTGAGCTATTATGCGATCGCGCAGCACGCACCCAGCATTATGGTCACGGGCAGCCACATTCCCGATGATCGAAACGGGCTCAAATTCTATCGCAACGACGGAGAAATCGACAAGAATGATGAGAGCGCCATCAGTGGGGTCTATGCCGCTCTGCCAAAAAATCTTGCCTTTCGTCATCTGCATGATGCACCGCTCAGCAGTGATGCAATCGACCGCTATGTGAAGCGTTATGTTGATTTTGTCGGACTTGAGAGCCTTCGCGGTTTGCGCGTCGGGGTTTATCAACATTCGTCTGTGGCGCGTGATCTCATTGTCCGTATCCTCACTGAGCTTGGCGCGGAAGCCGTACCGCTCGGTCGATCCGATGTGTTCGTGCCCGTCGACACGGAAGCATTGCGCTCCGAGGATATTGAGCTTCTCGACCAATGGGGGCAGGAAGGGCGTTTCGACGCCATTGTTTCCACCGACGGAGATGCCGACCGCCCGTTGATCGCGGACGAGAAGGGGCGCTTCGTTCGGGGCGATCTTGTGGGCGCGATTACCGCGAAATGGCTTGGCGTAAAAACGATTGTGACGCCGGTGACCTCCAATTCCGCTCTTGAAGAACATTTCGAGCGTGTTATCCGAACACGGGTGGGGTCGCCCTATGTCATCGAAGGCATGGAGCGGGCTATCGAGGAGGGTGCTTCTGCAGTTGTCGGTTTTGAGGCCAATGGCGGTGTGTTGCTGGGTACGGATATCAGCCGTGACGACCGCATGCTGATTGCTCTGCCGACCCGCGATGCGTTGCTGCCAATTCTGAGCAGCCTTGGTTCCGTCAAGGAAACTGGCAAGCCATTGTCTAAAATCGCGGCCCGCTTTCATTTCCGTTTCGCGTTGAGCGACAGGCTCCAGAATGTCCCGCAGGAAAAGAGCCTTGAGTTTTTATCCCTGTTGAAGAACGAAGCTGCGCGCAATGACCTGTTTCATCGGGATGATCCGATTGTTCGTGCCGAAACGATTGACGGCGTGAAACTCTTCTTTCATTCAGGCAATGCAATTCACTACCGCGCTTCCGGAAATGCGCCGGAACTGCGATGCTATGTGGAAGCTTCCGACGAGAGCCAGGCGGCGAGGCTTCTGGAAACGGGACTTGCCATCGCCCGCAACGCAACGAAGGACAACTGAGCAATGAGCTTTATTCCTGTCATTATCAGCGGCGGCTCCGGTTCCAGACTGTGGCCGCTTTCACGCGATGCGCATCCGAAGCCGTTTATTGAGCTGCCGGACGGCAGCACTCTGATCGGCAAGACCTACAAGCGTGCGGCAAAGCTCAAGGGTGTGGACCATATCCTCACCGTGACCAATCGCGACTTTCTATTTCTGACGCTCGATGCCTATGCCGATGCGAAAGCCCCCAAGGTCGACAACGCATTTCTGCTGGAACCGCTCGGGCGCGATACGGCGCCTGCTGTCGCGGTTGCGGCCCTGCATGCGGCTGCGACTTACGGCCCGGATGCGACATTGCTGGTCATGCCGGCCGATCACCTGATCGAGGACGAGGCCGCCTTTGCCGAAGCGGTGTCCAAAGCTCGCCAGCTGGCGGAAACCGGTCGCATCGTCACTTTCGGCATCGTGCCCGATCATCCGGAAACCGGCTTCGGCTATATCGAGGCCGAAGGCACGGATGTGCTGCGCTTTGTCGAAAAGCCCGATGCCGAGACGGCGCAGACCTATGTGGAAAGCGGTCGGTATTTCTGGAATTCCGGCATGTTCTGTTTCACGGCGGGCACCATGCTTGCAGCGATGCAGCATTTTGCGCCGGATATTTTCAACGCCGTGCAGGCTTCGCTCGAACATGCCCGGCGCGGCGTCAACGGGGAGACCAGGACCATCGAAATTGCAAAGGACGATTTCGTGACCGCTCCTGCAATTTCCATCGATTACGCGATCATGGAAAAGGCCGACAATATTGCCTGCATTCCGGTATCCTGCGGTTGGTCCGATATCGGCTCCTGGGCGGCGATGGCCGATCTCATCACGCCCGATGAAGACGGCAACCGTCTGCGTGGCGAAACGGTCATCGAAGACACGACAGACAGCTTTGTCTTGTCCGAAACCCGGCTGGTCAGCCTTGTCGGCGTTCACGACCTCCTTGTGGTGGACACGCCCGACGCATTGCTTGTCGCCCATCGCGACAAGGCGCAGGAGGTGCGCAAGGTCTTCAACAAGCTGCGGGCAAACGGCCATGAAGCGGCCAAGCTGCATCGCACGGCGCATCGGCCATGGGGCACCTATACGGTTCTCGAAGAGGGCGACGGCTTCAAGATCAAGCGGATCGAAGTGAAGCCGGGACGTCGCCTGAGCTTGCAGGCGCACCATCACCGGTCCGAACACTGGATCGTCGTTTCCGGCACCGCGAAGGTTACCAATGGTGACCGCGAGATACTGCTCACAACCAACCAGTCGACCTATATTCCTTGCGGCTTCCGCCACCGGCTGGAAAATCCGGGCATTCTGCCGCTCGTGCTCATCGAGGTGCAAAGCGGCGAATATCTGGGCGAAGACGATATCGTGCGTTTCGATGACGTCTATGGTCGCACATAGGGCGGCCTGACCGGCGCGACTGCAGAGGAAAACGGCGCAGGCTGCATTTAATCGGGAACCATTCGTCGGGACGAATGTTTGCCTTAACATGCCCAGCAAGGAACAGGACCCGGCTACCGATATAATCGGTATGCCGGTCATCGACTTTCAAAAACACGCCCTTTTCTTCGATGTGGACGGAACCCTGCTCGATATCGCCGCCAATCCGGACGGTGTTATCGTTCCTGGCGAGCTGCAAAAATCAATTTCTGTTCTTTCGGAATGTTTGTCCGGCGCGATGGCGCTGGTCACAGGCAGATCAATCGCGTTTATCGAGGAGCGCTTTCCCGATTATCACGGCCCGATAGCCGCGCTCCACGGCGCCGAATTCAGGCACGCGTCAGGTCTGGTCGAACTGATCGCACCGGACGAACATTTTCTGATTGCCAAGGATTTTCTGCGTCAGGCTGCATTGCGTGTCAGCGGTTTCCTAGCCGAAGACAAGGGGAGCGCAGTTGCCCTTCATTATCGCGCTGCGCCTGAAAAAGCCGACTTGGCGCATGATCTTGTCGACAAGGCCTTGAAGCTTGCCGGGGCGGATTGGATCGTGCAGTCGGGCAAGATGGTTTTTGAACTGCGGCCTGCCGTCAGCGACAAGGGCGCGGCCTTGCGCCGCTTCATGGGGGAAAAGCCCTTTGCTGGCCGGGTTCCGGTCGCCTTCGGAGACGATCTCACCGACCTTTCAATGCTTGAGGCTGCGGCGGAATTGAACGGCAAGGCAGTTGTGATCGGGCGTGCGATTGATCTTGCCCGCGCCGCGCGGCTGGGTAATCCGGACGAATTGCGCCTTTGGCTGTCCGGTATCACAGACAAGCATAGCAATGAGAGGACTTGATGTATGGGACGGCTGATCGTGGTCTCCAATCGTGTTCCCTTGCCCGATGAACAGGGCAAGGCGCCTGCGGGTGGGCTGGCCGTGGCATTGCAGGCTGCGCTGAGTGAACGTGGCGGCATATGGCTCGGCTGGTCCGGCAAGACGCTTCCTAATCGTCAGGCCCAGGAGCTGACGATTCGTGATGTGGGGCCTATTCGCTATGCATTGCTTGATCTCCACAAGAAGGATATCGATGAATATTACGCAGGTTTCGCCAATCGTATGCTCTGGCCGCTCTGCCACTACCGCCTCGATCTGATCGATTACACGCGCAAGGACATGGCGGGATATTTCCGGGTTAATCGTCTGTTTGCAAAGCATCTTCTGCCGATGATCGAGCGGGACGATCTCATCTGGATTCATGATTATCATCTCATTCCGATGGCCGCCGAACTGCGCGATCTCGGTGTCACCAACCGCATCGGCTTCTTCCTGCATATTCCCTGGCCGCCCGCCGATATCCTGTTCACGCTGCCCGTGCATGAGACAATCATGCGTGGCCTCGCTTCCTATGATGTCGTTGGCTTTCAGACTGAGAACGACGTCGATAATTTCATCGGTTGCCTGCGACGTGAGAAAATCGGCAAGCCTCTGGAGGATGGTGGTCTGTTCGAGGCTTTCGGCCATCAGTTTCGCGCCGAACGTTTCGGCATCGGTATCGAGACCGCCGTCTTTGCTGAAATGGCGAAAAAGGCACAGCGTCATTCGACGGTGAAACGCATGCGCGACAGCATGTTGGATCGCGATCTTATCATCGGTGTGGACCGGCTCGATTATTCCAAGGGCATCACGAACCGCATGGAGGCTTTCGAGCATTTCCTGAAGGTCGATCCCGGCAATCGCGGCAAGGTCACTTTCCTGCAGGTCACTCCGAAATCCCGCTCCGAGGTGCCTGAATACAAGGACATGCAACATGCAGTTGCTGAACTTGCCGGGCGGGTGAATGGAGCCCATGCGACGGTCGACTGGACGCCGATACGTTATATCAATCGTTCCCTGAACCGGGAAGTGTTGGCGGGGCTTTACCGGCTGGCTGCTGTCGCACTGGTCACGCCGTTGCGCGATGGCATGAACCTCGTCGCCAAGGAATATGTTGCCGCGCAGGACCCCAAAAATCCCGGTGTGTTGATTCTGTCCCGTTTTGCGGGCGCAGCGCAGGAATTGGATGGTGCGCTTCTGGTCAATCCCTATGACACCGAAGCGATGGCCTATGCCATGGCCCGGGCACTTGCCATGCCGCTGGAGGAACGCAAGGAGCGTTTCGAAAGCATGATAGCCTTTCTGACAACACACGACGTCAATCGCTGGTGCGACGACTTTTTGAACCGTCTTTCCCCCAGCTGATCGTCAGCTTACGGTTTATCGATGCCACGTTTGGCAGCTTCTTCCGAAAGATGAGGTGAATCGAAATTGGCCGGATCCGACGTTAGCAGAGCCGCGTCAGTTTCACGGGCATCTTTGGGCGACATGCCAAAACGGGATTTGAATGCTTTGGTAAATTGCGTCCCGTCATTAAAACCGCAGCGATAGGCGATTTCCTTGAGCGATACGTGTCGGTCACGTTCGTCGACGAGAATTCGATAGGCGCGATCCAACCGCTTGTCGCGGATAATTCTGGCAACGCCACCGTCCATATGGAATGCCCGGTAAAGACGCGAACGAGAGATGCGAAGGCTCTTGATGATGAAATGCGGCCCTAGCAGTGGATTGAAAAGGTTCTCATCGATATAGGCGAGGATGCGCTTGCGCATGGGCAGGTTGGCCGGAAGAGTTTCGACTGCACTGCCTTCCGCGCCGCGGATGCTGGCGCTAAGTAATGTGAGCATTGCATCTTGGGCTGATTGTGCCTCGATCCTGTTAAAATTCCCGCTCAATGACTGGAGATTACGGAGAAAATTGAAAAGCAGGCGCGTCATGGGAGCATCAGCTGGCATGACGAGGCCGTGCAGTTTCCGCAGCCCTACGATTTTTTCCAGTTCGCCGCGTGGTATCATCACTGTGATGCGAGAGCCGCCCGATGCCCGACTTTCAACAGTCTGCGTCAGATCGATGATGATGATATCGCCCTGTTTCGCTTCTATATAGAAACCGTTGAAATCTCCGCGCAGATCACCACCGGTGATAAGTTGCAGAATATATTGGTCGGCACCGCTTTGCGCGATAAGCTTCGGGGCACGCATGTAGTTTTGTGAATTGAACGAAGTCGCACCAATCAGGATCGAGCCGATAGAACGGGCAACAGCCGCTCCAGACAACTGGTGGGCATCGTCCTCGTCCGTGATTTCATATATGGGGTTGAGGACGGCACGCCAGAACTCATCGCGCAGCTTTCCTTCTATCATGTCCGTAGAGTATGAAGTCTCGTTATTCATCACTAACCGTTTAGCCTAAGGTCATGGCTTTTGATTTGAAAGTGAACTATGCATGAAAGAATCAATAATATGTTAGCTAGTTATGGTCTTATTGATTGTTGCAACCAATAAATCAGAATTGCATTCTTATGGTCTGCAAATAGATTTGTCGATATGATTTGTGGAATTGGGGTTTTATTAGGTCTGTGTATATGATTGCTAGCTAATATAAATAAATGGGTGTTGGGTACTCAGAGCCCTTTTGAAAAAGGTTGATTGGTGCTGTTGGTTGTGATTCAAGCTTTTGATGTGGACACGAGAGAGCCGTGG
>NZ_JBHEEO010000041.1:0-14340 GCF_041929965.1 Brucella oryzae
TCGGCATTGGGTAGCTCGGTCATCTCAACCCAATATCAGCGCTATCAATGAAAATATGTTAAAGCGACGCCACCGCTACGCGTCATTTAGCAAGACTTGCGCCACGGCCTCGTCGGTAACAAGGTGGTTTACGTAGCGACCAAGTAGTGTGGCGCGGATGATAGGTGCTTTATAAAGCCCGCCGGACGCCAGCACCGAGACCGGCTTCTGGCGCAACGCGTCGAGTGAAATGGCCATGATCGAGCGATTGATCTGGTGATCGACCACCGTGCCGTCGGCACGAAGGAAATATCCGAGGATCTCGCCCACCGCGCCGCACCGTTCCAGTTCTTCAAGGTTGTCTTTCACGACGCGCAGCGAGGGAATAGGCGAGTGTTCGTGCAGATCGCCGCAGGCGACGAGTGCCACATCAGCGATCTCGGTGCGAGCGAGCACGTCAGCGATCTCATCATTGTGCAGGAAAGCCTCGAGGCTTTCCGAGCTGGAGCAATAGATCGGCGCGGTAAGATAATGGCACTCGAGGCCGAGCGCCTTGGCGACCGACATGGCCACTTCAAACGTATTGGTGAGCGAGGCGCGGGTGACGCCTCCCATCAGGCCGACGACCCATGAATTGGTGTTCGGCATGACTACGAGCCGGCGCGTCGCGAAGGCGAGGGTACGGCCCCAGCCGATGCCGACGCCGAGATCTCGGCCGGCGATAACGGAGTTCAGGAGTTCGCCGGCTGCTTCACCGATGGTCCGCTGCTGCTCGATTAAATCGGTGAGCGCCGGGACGACGACTGCTTCCTTCAGATGGAACTTCGCCTTCAGCCGTTCTTCGAGAGCGACGCAGTCGGCAAGCGGCGTACGCACCTCAATATTGACGAGGCCGGATGCGCGGACCTGCCCAATGATCTTGTTGATGCGCAGGCGAGTGGTCCCGAACTCGGCGGCGATCTCCTTCTGCGTCATGCCGCCGACAAAATAGAGCCACGCGACGCGCGCGATTTCGCGGTCGGAGTGAAACTCGTCGTCGGTCGGTTCGGTCTTGGCTTTGTCGAACACGTTTCAGAGGCCCGTCATTACAGAGAGTGAACTACGCAGATAGCAGATCAAACGGTTCCTATTCCAGATTGGTGTGACGCGATCGCATGGAAGCGGCATCAACTGCGAGGCGCTCGCGCAGCTTGAGGATCAACACCTCGAAGAGCACGTAGAGAGCGCCTTCATAGAGCGAGCCCATCGGGAGGGCGGAACTTGGCGCGGTGGTGTCGCTCGCCATCGTCTGGGCGGGAACGGTGAGGATGGCATCCGTCGCGCGAGGTGCGGCACCATCGGGCTCGGCGGTTACGCAGAGGGTTTTCGCGCCGGCGGCCTTGGCGACACCGATCAGCGCGCTGACGGTGGAGAAATCACCCGGGCCGGCCGAGACAATCAAGAGATCGCCGTCGCCGAGATGCGGTGCCGACATATCGCCGACGACATGCGCGTCGAGACCGAGATGGAAGAGCCGCATGGCAAAGCCTTTTATCTGCAGACCCTCACGACCGACGCCATAGAGCGCGATGCGCTGCGACGCGGCGATCAGGTCGAGTGCATTTGCTTCCTGCATCTTGTCGACCTCGACGAGAACGCCGTGGAGTTCGTCAAGCGCCTTTCGATAGATGTCGTCCATAGTCCCCTCCCTTTATCTAGTGGTCTAGCCGAGCTCCTTGCGCAGAGCCTGGGCCATGGCACGCAGCGTCAGATACGTGGATGCCGCGCCCGGATCGATATGGCCGAGCGAGCGTTCACCAAGCTTGGACGAACGGCCTCGGCGCGCCGGGATGTTGGCAGTCTTTTCCATGCCTTCCTTTGCGCCTTCCGCGGCGGCATTGATTACTTCAAGCGTCGAAGCGCCGTCGCCAGCGGCTGCCTTTGCGAGATCGGCGGCAGGCGCCCAGGCGTCGACCATTGTCTTATCGCCCGGTTCTGCGCGACCGCGATCCTGAATGCCTTGCGACGCGGCCGCGATCCAGCTAGCAAGTGCCGAAGCGTCGAGATTAAGACGGTCGCCAACGGCGGTCCCGGCGCGCAGGAAGGCTGTGGCGTAGAGCGGGCCGGAGGACGCGCCGACCGCATCGAGGAACGCCTTCGCCATGCGCTTGCAGGTCGCCTCAATGGTCTCGCCTTGCGGGGCAGCGTCGAGCGCCTTGCCGACCGCGATCCAGCCGATTTCCATGGTGACGCCGTGGTCACCGTCACCGATAACGCCGTCGAGCTCGGAGAGCCAGTCCTTCTCGGCGACGATGACTTTGCCGACATTGCGCATCATGCCGCGGAAGATGTCGGGCGTGATGTCGCCGCTCGTCGATAGCTCCTTGCGATCCTTGCCGGCGGCCTCGTCTTCATGATGGACGGCAGCGGAGGAGGAACGTGCCTGACGCAAGGCACCGGCCGCCGCGACGTCGCCGACGGTCAGAGCCGGAGTACGGCAAGGGTGATAGAGCAGCGTGCGCAACTCGTCGTCGAGCTTCATCAAAGTTATCGAAGCGCCAGCCATTTCCAGCGAAGTGGCGTATTCGCCGACCCAGCTATGAGCAATCTTGATGCCGGCATCGGCAAGGATGCGCTGCGTCTTGCGATGCAAAAGATAAAGTTCCATCTGCGAGGTCGAGCCGAGGCCGTTGACCAGCACGGCAACCTCGTCACCTTCACAAAGATTGAGATCCGCAAGGATCGCGCCGACCAGATCGCTCGCAAGCTCGTCGGCGGTTTCGAGCGGCGCGCGGCGGATACCCGGCTCGCCGTGCAGACCCATGCCGACTTCCATCTCGTCGGCGGGAATATCGAAATTCAGCTTGCGCGTTTGCGGCAGCGAGCAGGCCGACAGCGCAACACCCATGGTGCGGGTCACGGCATTGGCGTGGCGGGCGACGCGCTCGACTTCTTCGAGCGGCATCATGCGATCGGCTGCGGCGCCGACGATCTTGAAGACGAAAAAGTCACCGGCGATGCCACGGCGCTCATCGGAGCGCTCCTTCGGCGCGGAGGCAACGTCGTCGGTGACCCGGATGCTCTTCACCACGACTCCGCTGGCAGCCAGTTCTTCGGCCGCCATGTCGAAATTCATGACGTCGCCGGAGTAGTTGCCATAGAGGAAGACGACGCCCGCACCGCCGTCGGAGGCACGCGCCGCATCCATGATCTGTTCGGGCGACGGTGAAGCGAAGACGTTGCCGACTGCAGCCGCGTCTGCCAGACCGCGCCCGACATAGCCGGCGAAGGCAGGTTCATGGCCCGAGCCGCCGCCGACGACGATACCGACCTTGCCTGAACGCGGCCCATCGACAGCAACGATGGCGCGTCCCGTCGCGCCTTCGACGCGCAACAGGTCCGAGTGGGCTCCGACCATGCCCTCGATCATTTCGGAGATGATGTTCTCCGGCGCATTCATGATCTTCTTTGTTCTGACAGTCACGGTCTTGTCCTCAATGTCTTGTTCGGGCGGCGAACGAGCGGCTTAGCCAGCCTGCCGCAGGAGAGCCACGGATGCCTTCATGTCGGCAAGCACGTGCTCGTCGGTTTCTTCGAACGGGTAGATGATTTCCATGAAGTAGGTCTGGTCGGTCAGCTTGTGATGATTCCAGAACTCGGCCAAGCGCTGCGGCGTGACGATGCCCTCATGGGTGAAATTCCAATGGCGGTCGAGCAGGCCGTCGGTCTGCTGGATGTGGAAGGCGCCAATATGCTCGCCAACGGTCTCCATCCAATAGTCCATGTCAGCCTGATCGCCGAAGAGTTTCGGGAAAAGCGCATGGCCCCAGTCGACCATCAGCTTCACCGGCACGGCGCTTGCAGCATTGAGATCGGTCATCAGGCGCAGTGCGTCGGTCGCAGATGATGGGAACTCCGTCGCCAGCGGCACCGGCTCGACATAAAGGCGCTCCAACCCGCTCGCCTTGGCATGGAGGGTCAGCTCGAGGTAAGTCTCGACGGCTTGCTTGTAGATTTCTTCGCGGCGCGCCGGATTTTTCGCGTCGGCGGTCGAGAAGGAGCCGAACGGCATTCCGGCGGCCTTCACCCCCATGGCGGATGTCATGTCAATAGCGCGCTTCAGGTGCTCTTTGCCGAGCGCGCGTAGTTCCGGCGTCGGCGCCAGAAGGTGGTTGTAGGTGTAGGAGGCCAGCCCACCAAAGGTGCTTTCAATGGTGATGCCAGCCTTGGCGAAAGCGTCGGCATATTGACGCGCGATCGGGTCGCGCTGTTTGTCCGGCCACCATGGGTCGACGAGGTCCCAAGTGAACTGCACGGTGTCTATGCCGAGTTCGTCCTTGACGATGCGGGCCATTTCCTCACCACCGAGCCAGCGCTTGATGGCGAAGGACAGGTTCAGTCCGAGCTTCATGTGTTCCTCCCGAAATCGATATGGATGCTAAGCCGCGTCGGCGCGCAGGTAGCGGCGCGAAATGGCGTCGAAGGAGATAGCGAGGACGACGATGACGCCGCTGACCATGCCCTGCCAGTAGGGCGAGACGCCGAACAGCACGATGATGTTCTCGATGATGGCAATAATGCCGGCGCCGAAGATTGCGCCGAGCGGCGTACCGACGCCGCCGGTGGTAGTGACGCCGCCGATGACGGCGGCAGCGATCGGGGCCAACACCCATGTCGCACCGATCGAGGGTTGCGCCGTGCCGAGACGGGCCACCATCAACAGGCCGGCCAGCGCCGATACTGCGCCGGCGAAGATGAAGACCATGACGCGGATGCGGTCGACCTTGATGCCGAGCATGCGTGCGGCGGCCGGATTGTTGCCGATGGCGTACATGTAGCGGCCAAACGGGGTCTTGATTGTCACGAAGGAGACGATCGCCAGCACGACGATCATGATGACGAAAGGCATCGGCACGCCGAACAGATCACCACGACCGAGATACTGGATTTCCTGTGGAATGCCGGTTATGGCGACCCCCTTGGTCAGCACCAGATTAATGCCGCCAAATATGCCGGCCGTACCGATTGTGAGCACCAGCGAATGCAGGCGCAGAAAGGAGACCAGCCCGCCATTGATCAGACCGCAGGCGGCCCCCAGCAGTAGGGCGAGCGGCATGGTGAGCCAGGGATTGATGCCGTAGGTTACCATCAGTATGCCAGCGGCGACGCCAGCGAGGCCCCCGATAACGCCAAGCGACAGGTCGATCTCGCCGAGGATCATCAACGATGCTTGCCCGATGGTGACGAGGCCGACAAAGGCCAATGCGCGTGCCACGACCGAGAGATTGTAGCCGGTTAGAAAGTAAGGCGACAGCAGAGCCGAGATGATAAAGATCACCAGTAGCGCGACGAAGACGCCGGCAAGCGGATTGGCGACGAACGCCTTGAGGATGTTAGGCCGCATGGGACGTGCTCTCCTTGCCGAATATTGCGCCGACGAGCGTCTCGGTGCTGGTGCTTGCTGTATCGAAAGTGCCGGTGACCTTGCCGGAATGCATGGTAACGATGCGGGTCGCGCATTTGCGCAACTCGTCCATTTCTGACGAAACGAGGATGATGCCGACGCCCTCTTCCGCGAGACTTTTCATGATGCGGTAGATCTCGGCCTTGGTCTTGACGTCGATGCCCTTGGTCGGCTCGTCGAAGATCAAAAGGCACGGTTTCTGCGCCATAGCCCGGCCAATCAGCGCCTTCTGCTGGTTGCCACCCGACAGGAAGACGATTTGCTTGTTCATGCCGGACGTCTTGATGTCGTAAGCCTTGATGATCGCCGCCACGGTGGATTTCTCTTTCGCTGACGAGATGCCAAAGCCGGACGCCGTCTGGCCGTAGAGCGACATGCCGATATTGTCGCGCACCGACATCAGCGGGAAGATGCCATGATGCTTGCGCTCTTCGGAGAGGTAGATCATGCCGTTGGCGATCGACGCGGCAGTGTCGCCGAGCTTCCACGGCCTGCCTTCAATCTCGACCGTGCCGGACTTCGCCCTCAGGTAACCGAAGATCGTCTGCATAACTTCGGAACGACCCGCGCCGACCAGCCCGGCGAAGCCGAGGATTTCGCCTCGCTTCAGGTCGAAATCAACGTTGTCGAACTGCCGACCGGTGAGACCGCGTACAATGAGAATGGTTTCGCCGGCTCCCTGTGGTGCCTTTTCGGGCTGGAACGTGTCGCCGAGATGGATCGCCTCGCCCGACATGGCGCGAATGAGCCCATCGGCATCGGTGTCGGCCAGCTTGCCGGCATCGACTTTCTCGCCATTGCGCAGCACGGTGTAGTCGTCGCCGATGGAGAACACCTCGTCCATCTTGTGCGAGATAAAGACGATGGCGTGGTCGCTGTCGCGGAAACCGGAGATGACGCGGAAGACACGGTCGACCTCGGTGCGGGTCAGCGACGAGGTTGGCTCGTCGAGGATGAGGACCTTCATCTCCCTGTTGGTCGAGGCGCGCGCGATCTGCAGCAGTTGCTGGTCGGAAACCGAGATAGTGCGGACAAGGTCGGATGGCTGTGCTGCGATGCCAAAGCGCGCCAGTATTTCCGCAGCTTCCGCCTCGAGACGCTTGCGGTTGACGGTCGCGCCGCCATGGCCGGAGCGGCTGTAGGGCAGGAACAGATTTTCGGCCACCGACATGTGGGGGAAGAGCGTGAGTTCCTGCGGGACATAGGCGATATTGCGGAACAGGCTCGCATCTTCGAGCGGGTCTTTGCCATCGATGCGGATCGCGCCGCGCGACGGCGTATAAGCACCGGTCAGGAGTTTCACCAGCGTCGACTTGCCGGCACCGTTCTCGCCGGCGAAGACATGGACACGGCCGAGCTCGATCGAAATGTCGACATTGTTCAGGGCAGTCACGCCGGGAAAGTCCCGGCCGAGCCCACGCGTTTCAAGAAAAGCCACGGATCTCACCTTTTCCAAAGGTCGACGGGTCGTCCACTTTCATGCAGTTCGCACCGGCCATTCATAGCGGGGCAGGGTCAATGCCTGCCCCACGCGGTGTCGTCGGGAGAACGAAGTTACTTGACGTTGTCCGGCGTCAGCACGGCGATGCCGGTGTCGATATACTTCGGCGTCTCAATGCCGGTCGCCTTCTGCCACATGGTCATGACCGACCAGTAACCCTGCATTTCTGGCTTGGTCGAGGAAGACGAGTCAGCGACGCCGTCCTTGATCAGCTGGATCATTTCCGGCAGGTCGTCGAGGCCGACGAGCTTTACGGTGCCGACCTTGCCGGCTTCCTTGATCGCCTGGCCGATGCCGATCGGACCGGCAGCGTCGGAAGCGACCCAACCTTTGAGATTCGGGTTGGCCTGCATGATCGCGGCGGCCTGCTTCTGCGCGGTCTCGATGTCGTCATTGTCGATCCCGGTGGCGACGACCTTGATCTTCGGGTTCTCGGCAAACACCTTCTGGTGGCATTCGGCACGGATCGCATGGTTCGGCGCGGTTGGAACACCCATCATGATGGCGACTTCGCCACCTTCCTCGCCGAGGATCTCGATGAGACGACGCGAGGCTATGGATGCCTGTTCGCAGAAGTCGTTGCCAATGCTGGTCAGCTCCATGCCTTCCGGTGGAACTGAGTCGAAGATTGTGACAGGAATGCCTTGGCCGACGGCGTCTTCGAGCGGTGCGCGGTTGCCCGCTGGATCGAGCAGATCGATGGCGATGCCGTCCGGACGGGTCGCAATCGAGCTTTCCAGAATCTGGTTCTGTTGAACGACATCGGCCTGCTGCGGCGCACTGTATTCGATCTCGACCTTCGAACCGGTCTGCGCCTCAATGGCAGCGGCAGCTTGCTTGGCACCGTCATTCACCTTGTCAAACCACGGATGGACGACCTTCGGCACGATGACAAAACGATAGCTGTCCTTCTTCGCCGTACCCGGCGCAGCGTCCTGCGCGAAGGCTGACGTGGATGCGAGCAAAAGGCCGACCGCGGCCAGCCGGAAAAGGGTCTTCATGATTTCCTCCCAGAGTTGACTATGAGCTTTGCTATGCACCGCGCCGACCGATCTCCACCCATCGAGAAGCGCTGCTCAAGTTAATCGATACATGTGTATTTTCAAATTTACAATAGATTTTGAGACTGTGCATGTCGCATGTCGCTTTGTGCGAGCCGCCTGACCAAGAAGCGCAATCACCGTACTGTGGGGTATAAGGGCCTGTGGTTCGCTGTCAGTCGAATTCAAAGTTGGCCGACAGTACGGAACGAGGGCGCATAGCGGTCGATCGTTCAAGCGCAAGCGAACTCAGCTTTTGGGTTCACGCTTATGTTACCTGAACGACCGAGTTAAAGCGCGAAGCAGTCATCCGCGGCTTGGATTGCCAGTTGCGATCAACATTTGCGCGCTTGTGATACTCTTCCATCACAAGAGCATTTCCAACAAAAGCACGAAGCGGTTCTGCATAAGATAATGCGCAAAAACAAAGACATAAAGAGGCATCGCGACTCTGTTTTGACTGGAACCTGCTCTAAATCGGTTCGGGTTCTGGGCTAAGGGAGATTGCCTCTTCCCGTTGAATTTTGAGCGCCTGTGGTACCGAAAGATACATGGCAATCGCGAATCCAATCAGTCCACCGCCAATTTTTCCCAATAGCAGTGGTAAAATAATCGTTGGCTGGAAGTTGGCAGAAAATGCCAGGTGATCGCCAAAGGTGAAAGCCGCACACACAGCGAAGGCGATGACCAGGACCTTGTCCTTGGGAGGCATTGTTTCAACAAGACGAAACATGGCCAGAATGTTGGCTGATGCCGCCAAAAGCCCGGCTGCTCCAGCCGATGACAGGCCGAGCCTGGAGCCAGCTTTCTCCATGGGATTCGCCAGATATCGGTTTAGAAGATAGACCATCGGGAAGGCACCGCACAACATGATGCCGATATACCCCGCAATTTCCAGCGCACGAAACTGATCCTCGTTGTCGGCGATGATGGGTGCAAATCCCCATCCGCCCAGTACCGTGCTGAAAGCTGATGTAAAATATTCGACGATTGAACTGACCAGGACCAGCGTGATTGCCGCATACATGATCCGACCGAACCACAGGAAGATCGCAATCATCAGGCCAGGTAAAAATCGTAATCCAGTTGCGAGGGCCACGCAGAACAAAACCAAGGGAAAAATATTGCGCAGGATCGTGGAGAATGAAAGATCGATCGACTGACCCGCAGTTCCCGTCGCGGCGATATCGGCGCGTATATCGGTGCCGAAGAAGCTGATCAGTAAACAGGTTATGACGACACCGGCAGGAATGCTGAGAACGCCCGACATGATGCCCAGAGCCATGTACTTGTGGTCGCGTTTGTTCAACATTGCCAACCCGACGGGAATCGAGAAGATAATTGTTGCACCTGCCATGAATCCGACGACCATAGCCATAATCCAGCCTTCGGGCGACTGGGCCAACGCTTTCGCCAATTGATACCCCCCCATGTCGGCTGCAATTACCGTTGTTGCCGCGATAGCCGGGTCGGCACCCAACATGGTGTGCAATGGTCCAACAAGTGAGCTGATGAACTTTGAAAGGTACGGTATCGAAGCCATGATACCAGCTACTGGAATAAAAATAGGACCGATACTATGCAGGCCTGCCACGAATTCTTTTCCAAGGCCCGTTTCGTTATTGAAGATTGAAGCGACCGCTCCCGCGATTGCACACATCATGATGATGTAGATGACGAATGTTCCGATATGTTCCATTGCCGTCCCCGTTTTATGGTTCTTGTTGCGGATATGGATAGGGTAGCCGAGCCACCCATCAGCTCAGATCATCTGAACAGCTGAGCCAGGTGATCATTGAGGAAAAAACCCTGCGGATCGAGTTTGCGACGCAGTTCCCGGAATTGCCCGGCTTTGGGATAAATGTTTGTCACATCTTGCCCAGTGAGAAAGTGCAGCTTGCCCCAATGCGGTCGGGAGCCATAGCTGCGGAGAATGGCGTCGACATCCCGCAGATAGGGCCAATAGTCGGTTCCAGGTTCACCCGATACGGAAACCGTTACACTATCCTGCTCGAAGAATGGACTAATCCAGGCATCGTCACCCGCAGTAAAGCGATACTCTATCGGATAAATACACTCAGGATATTTCTCCAGCATCAGCTTTCGCACGGCCTTGACTGCCTCCTTGCCATGCGCGACAGGCACCGCATATTCAAGCTCGTGGAAGTTCGGTACATATTCGATAGGATAGATTTCAGAACTATACGCGATCTTTTCGAAATCCGAGGACATGGGTGCTTCCTCGGTAATATCCATGGTTTTCATCTCACACACATCGGTGGTGCGACCGGAGCGAGAAGTCGCTGCCGTATCCGGCAGGCAGTAACAATGGCGGCTCTGTTCTGTCGGACACCAGAAAAAGCTGAAATGGCGATGTTTGGCAGCCAGCTCGTCATGCATTTCCATGCACGCATCAAAGTCTTCCCGCCAGAGGCGCTCATGGAGATTGTAGGAATCCATCAGCTGCAAGGTGATTTCCGATATGACGCCGAGCGTTCCAACCGATACACGGCTGGCCTTCAGGAGGTCAGGGGTTGTCTCGTCGGCCACAAGGATTTCACCATTTGGCTGAACGATCTTCATGCCTACAATCGCTGATGCGAGATTGGAAAGCTTCGCCCCGGTTCCATGTGTCCCTGTCGTCAAGGCACCAGCTAGCGCTTGACTATCGATATCGCCCTGATTGACCATCGACAGGCCATTTTCTTTAAGATACCGGCCAAGTTCGTTGATGGTGGTTCCGGCGGCGGCTGTTACACGTTTGCGCTGCGTGTCGATGCCCTTGATGCCTTTCATGCCCGATAACGTCAGAAGAAGACCGCTGGTCGCGACTACGGGTGTAAAGGAATGGCCAGAGCCAGCGCAACGCACGTTGAGACCCTGTGATGTCGCGGTATGAACCATTTCGCAGAGTTCAGCCTCGCTAGCCGGGGCACCTGCTGCGCTCGTCACACAGGACTGGTTTCCTACCCAGTTGCGCCAATGCCCGCCTGCACTCAGCATTATTTGGTTTGTCATTGTTGTTCCCTTTTATGAAGTCGGCGACGCCTATGATGCGTCTTGTCCGGAAATGATCAGCGTGAAGTGTCAGATTGCCGTATAGGCGTTATCGGCGAAGATATGGGCGCCATTTACAAAGCTGGATTCGTCGCTTGCTAGGAAAAGAGCAGCTGCCGCTACTTCTGATGGCTGGCAAAGCCGGCCTTGAGCCAGCTTGATTGCCTCTTCCGAAACATCTACGCCGAAGCTCTTGAGTATCTGGATTTCCTTCAATCCATGTGCAGTGGCGATAAAGCCAGGGCAAATTGCGTTGCTGCGAATATTGCGGTCACGAAATTCAACGGCCAGCGCCCTTGAGAACATATGGCAGGCTCCCTTGCTCGTGCAGTACAGAACCTCCATCGGTGTGCCGACGACCGCGGAAATGGAGGATGTGTTGATGATGCTGCCGCCGCCAGCCGCGATCATGCCAGGCAGAACTGCCTTGGAGACCAAAAACATACTTTTGACATTCACAGACATCAGGCGATCCCATTCCCGTTCCTCCGTTTCCAGAAAAGGCCCGGCAGCGAGAATGCCTGCATGGTTCATCAACACGGTAATGGGGCCGAACCGGTCCTGTATATGCTGGCAGGCAATTTTCACCTGATCTGCATGGGACACGTCGGCTGGCGCGAAGACTACAGAATGTCCCTCGTCGTTCAGACGCTGTGCTATGTTAGCACCGTCACTCTGCGGTAGATCAACGATGCCGACTTTTGCTCCCTCGCGCGCAAACAGTTCAGATGCTGCCAGACCGCAACCGCCTGCACCTCCAGTAATAAGCGCCACTTTCCCAGATAGTCTTCCAGGCATTTTTCCTCCTTCGGATCTTTTCCGCCTTTCATGATGCTTCCCGTGGTTCGCTTCGTGTCGAACTCTTGCCCGTTGAGTGAAAAGCGTAGAGCCCCTAAAGTGGGCCGTCGATATGCCGAAAGTTATAGGGAGTAATGTCCGTGCAAGTGCATGAAGCCGAAGGCATTTCCAACATCATACGTTCCATCGGCACGACCGGGTTCGGCAACATTCTCGACCGGAACCTGCAAAGTCACATCGATTTTGATATGAGCTGCATTTTCGTCTTTACGTTCAATGATCGCCCGGTGCTTTTGCATGACGGCTATAGCCAGACTGTATCCCGCAAAGCGCTAGGGGCTTATATGCGTGGCGGATATCTGCTTGATCCATTCTATGTGGCATGCGTCAACGAGCATCCAGCAGGCCTATGGCGAATGAGTGAACTTGCCCCGGACAGCTTTTTCAATTCTGGCTTTGTTATAGCTCGCGATATTCATCCCTGCATATCGTCCGAGGCAGGGGCTTTGGTTGAAGAAATCGGCTTTATTGTTCCCTTGAAGCGCCGAACCGCTGCGGTCTACTCGTTGATGCGCAATCTGGGAAAACAACCTTTCAGCAAACCGGAAATCGAAGCGCTTCGGTCGATGGAGCCAGTGTTGAGCGCGGCCATCTCAAACCATCACCAGCAGGTCATTCCTGCGGTTAATGCCATTCATGAAAAGGAAGATATCGAGGCGACATTTCTGGGCGTTTTTCAAGACACGCTTACGCCGACACAACGAATTGTGGTGCGCCTGATCTTACGCGGACACAGCAACCTGTCGATAGCGCGGAACATGAATATCTCGGAGGGTACGGCGAAGATCCATCGCTCGAACATCTATAAGCGTCTTTCCATATCCAGCCAGTCGGAGTTGTTTCAGCTTTTCATCGGATATCTAGCCAACGAGCATCATTAGAATTGCCAATCCTACGCTGAGCAAGGTGAAGGGCGTTTATGTCTGGAACGTCGATCCGGATTTCTGGGAACAATAGGTGGCTGACTAGCGGGTGTTTGCTGCTAGGCGTCCCATTTCAGTGGAATCCTCGTAGTTCCCACCACACTCTAATACCAATGAGCATTGATCAGAACCAACAGACCCGGAAGTTTGGACGAGGCTCGACGACCTGTGAGGCGCCGTTCGAAAATTTGGCGCGCCAAAATTAGCCAGTCATGCTCCTTGAAACTGAGCTCGACACCAGCAATCAATCCGTCGAGACTGGCTATGAGCCGGGTTTCAAAATTGCGATGGCGCCGCCGTTCGAAAAGGTCTTCTGAGGCAAAGTGTCGAGATCGTAGCGCATTGAAAACATGGTAAACAATTTCTCAAACGGACACCAGATATAAATTAATGTCCGGCACCGGTAATGCTGTTGGGTTGGGCCAATAATATACGATAGGTATCGCTTATCGCAAGTTATTGATTTGAAGGCGCAAATCGGTAAAAGTCAGGGCAAAGGCAGCTGTTTAACAGGAGAAAAAGACGCGAGGAGCCTATTCAGAGCGATGTGTTTGCCGGTGATGTTCGCTACGAGCAAGCGCAACAAAACGGTTTCGGATCTCGGCAAACAGCGCCGGTGGTAGCGGACCGTAATGGCCTGCCCCCATGGGGTGATCCGTTTTGAATGTTAGTGCATGCTGGGTCGACTTGCCACTACTGGTGTTGACGCTGTCCCATTTTGTGGAGGCCAGAGGGCTGCTTCGGGTGCCGGTGGCTTGTAGCCCAGCGATAAGTGGGGCCACACGGTGTTGTAATGCTGTCGCCAGTTTTCGATGATGATTTTCGCCTCCTTGAGCGTATAGAAGATTTCGCTGTTGAGCAGTTCGTCACGGAGCTTCGAGTTGAAACTTTCGCAATAGCCGTTTTCCCACGGACTGCCCGGCATGATGTAGGCGGTTTTGGCCCCGACTGCTGCGATCCACTCCCGGAGTGCCTTGGCGATGAACTGCGGGCCGTTGTCGGAACGAACGTGCGTCGGGATGCCCCTTAGGATGAAGAGGTCGGAAAGCACGTCGATAACACCGACGGCCTTCAGCTTTCTCTCGACCCTGATGGCGATGTATTCCTGCGTGAACTCATCGATCACGTTGAGCATGCGGATTTTCCTGCCGTTGTGCACCCGCTCCTCTACGAAGTCGTAGGACCAGACATGATTTGGGTATTCCGATCGAAGCCGGACGCACGAGCTGTCGTTCAACCACAAACGGCTGCGTTTCGTTGCTTGTTCGGCACTTTTAGCCCCTCCCGCCGCCAGATGCGTTCGACCCGTTTGACGTTCACGATCCAGCCGGCCTGATGCAGCATCGCGGTGATACGGCGATAACCATAGCGGCCATACTGGAGAGCGAGCGCTGTGATGTCGGCAGTCAAAGCCGCTTCATCATCCGGGGTCTTGGCGATCTTGCGCTGTGTGGAACGATGCTGACCGAGAACACGACATGCCCGTCTCTCGGACACCTTCAGTTCATCGATCCCATGGTCTACGCAAGCGCGGCGACG
>NZ_JBHEEO010000042.1:0-12890 GCF_041929965.1 Brucella oryzae
TAAGAGGTCTTAAACTTCATTCCAAAATAGACGCATTGCTCCGCGTCCGACCAGGTTGGATCGAAAACCTCACCTTCACTGTTGACGAGCCAGGCATGGTGCAGCGGGATCGGCAATTCGAGATCGCAAGCATAGCCTTCGACATAGCTGAACTGCTTCTGGCGATGGTTGCGAGGCGAAATCACTTCGGCCTGCGCATTCGCAAAGCAGGCCTTAGGGATTGAGAAACGGGCATTTTCGGACTGTGCCGATACGCGCCAGAACTTGCCATGAGACAGGAGAGTGGTTGCCACTCCCCAACCCGGTTCTGTATTGGCCGAATCCGTTATGTATTTTTTGAGAAGTGTGGCCATGGCGACCAGGTCCCCGCTATAAATCTGCATGCAATAATCCTTTTAAATAATATAGGCCCGATGAGTAACACGTCATCGTATGTAGAATGACACCATCAAAAGATAGGGTAGGCAAGCCCTGATTCAAACAAACTGCGATACGGGGTGGGATAGTGGCTCCACCATGTTTTTATGAACGGCGATGTGATTGCGTGCCCAGCCATTCGTAGCGCAGCAGACACTGCCCTCTTTACCGAACGCCCTTGGCGATTAGTTCCGATGCCGTAGTCGGAGGGACTCCAGGCCCGGCTGCTTGTCCGGTTGTTCTTCTGTCGAGGCCCGCCATTTCCGCATGGCAATGTTCAAGGTTCGCAACCTGCTCTGATCTGGTCCGTGGCCTTATAATCGAAGAATCGTAAGCGAGTTTTTGTTGTCGCATCTGTTGTAAAGAGTGCCATTGCTTGCCGCGGCTGAAGAATAGCTGCAGAAGCAGCGACCTTGTTCCAGCAACAAATCAATCGTGGCGATGCGAACGGCGTCTGCGGTGGCCAGCCCTGCGAGCGACATGGATTGCAATGATTTTCCCGCACTACATCTGGAATTGTGAGGCTGGCAAAATGACGTGCAGACACATCAATCCAGATTGTGGGCAAGTCACGTAGATTTTTTTCCGATTTGCAGTAACTGGATTCTCAACTCGAGATTTGCGTTACAGAGTTCCGGACATGTGTTGCCAGATCCGGGATCTCCGATTCAGCGGTAAACGCCGTTTGCGGGCAGGCGTGGGATGGTGAAAAAATGCTTTGCGCCGACGGTTTTCGAGCTCAAGCTTTGATTATTGGTACGTGATCTGGAGTAGCCATGACATCGAGCAGGCAGCAGTCGGAACGTTTGCGCAAGCAGCGCGAACGGCAGAAGGACTATCGCGATCGTTTGAGGGTACAGCGCAAACCGACGCGTGACGACATAGCACGAGTGCTGCTGCATTTTATGATCGTCAAAGCGGTGAAGTCTGGCAATCAGGACGGGACGGAGAAGCTGATTGATATGCTTCTTGATGCGCTGACGGATCAGGGCTTCGATAAAGATGCTTCATTAGAAGTCATTGATGACCTGATTGTCAGATACACAAAAAGCGGCTGGGATTTCCGTCGCAAGATGCATCTGAGGCCCGGCGGGGTTCTTGACGACACCGAACATTGAGGATCGTTTTCCAAACCATACCGTTTTGATTTCAACCTGAAAATTTTACAAACGTAGTTTGTGCTTTTTGTCTGTTGTCCCCCCATTACTTCATGAAACGCTGTTTGCACATGAATCGGATTTCTCAAGGTTAACGGAGGCGGACGATCGTCGAGGCTTAAGAAGAGAAACAACGGGATTGCTCAGGATCGTCGGTGGTAACGTCACCGCTATCCATGAAAAATATGCAGGACATTTCGCTGCTGAAGCCCATCCTGTGGATAACTTCAAGCTCCACATTTAGGCTTCCTCAAAAACTCAATACAAAGCAAAAAACCTATGGCCACTACGTTTTATCACTGTTTTAGTGAAGCCCAAAAAGCCGGTTATATCCGGGACTTAGATAAAAATGCTTAATTGGGATCTTTTTTCGTTCCGGATCCTTGCAGCGCAATTCAGATCCTGCAATAGTCGCCTTGCCTGATTGATCAGGCGCCTCCATCCCGGTGCTGGTAACACCTGAATGGAGACTGACTTAGCCTGCCAACACAGGAGCCAAGCTTATGACAACTCTTATCGATATTCGTGGCGGATTAAAAGATCCACTATCAGAATTCCATGTCGACATAGCGGCTCCGCAGCGGAGATAATTTCCGCTTCTGACGCGTTCGGTGCTCTTTAAGGCACGAACTCCCAATTTCCCATTCTGTCAGTCTGGTCGTGTGCGTTCGCGCGCAACGCTAAGATCTTCGCTGTCTTCAAAATCTGTGGCCACTCGCAATGGCAACCTACCTTCACACCCGTTTGACTCCGGCGACCAACAGTCGCTTTGGAGATGGAGAAATCATGTTTGCAGAAACCGTAATTGGCTACATTGATCTCATTGAACACAAATTCCCGCAGCGAAGCTACAAGCGTGAATTAAACGCAGCGCTACACCTGTCGTTATGTTTTCATTTGATTGACCGTGCTCATGACAGAAGTAGCCGGAAACGAGCTTTGTCAGAGCAGATATTCCGTTGTGCCTTATGGAACACCGGCGAAAAAATCATCGGCCTTATTGAAGAAGCTGTAGCAAAAGCGGCGGTAAAGGTTCAAAGAGATTTCCGCTCATCTCGTTCTATGCCACTCACGCGTGATACTTTCAATGACGTGATCGAGTCTGTCACATCGAAATCCCTCGCAGACGAAAACGACACAGACCGAAGCGCCTCGGAACTTCCGACAGACCCTTACACATTCGAATTGGTGTCCTATGAACAGGAGCGCAAATGCCTCCGTGTGCTCAGTCTGATTTATGGCATCAGCGGCCATAAGGGGGCTCTGGATCAATGGCGCATTGAAGCATCGACCGCCTCAGCATTGTGGGAGCGGCTGGCGCAACAGTATTATGGCATTGATATCGATCACTACGAATTCGTGCTGATCGACCCATTGCTTAGTGAAAGCCTACCCGAGGAGGGGATCTGGGCGCTATCCGATCTCGATGGGCTACTGGGGATCCCGGAGATCGCGGAAAAAGTGTTGGGCGTGCAAGAGGCTCTCAGAGAAGAACTCATCATATGGCTTGGCGACACATTCGCGAAAACCGAAGAGGAGCAAGCGCGGCTGATTGATGAAGAGATCGCGCAGATGGCGTTTGAAGCACTCGACAGCAAGTCTGGGCCGGAGATTCAGATTTTGACGCCGGATAACGTGTTGCGCTGAGCAGACAGGGGCCGATCAGTCGATGCGTCGTGCGAAGCTTGTGAAACTACGTGTCACGGACTTATCCGTTATGCAGTAGAGCGGACGTTCACTGCGATGCAGACGAACAGGGGTATCTGCCATTCTCAATGGCGAGCTAAAGACCAACCGATGGGAGCAAAGGCAATAGATAAGGTAGCGGAGAATCTTCTGCCCAGATATTCGGGGTGGATGCCTGTGTCACGCTGAACGGCTCAGCTTTGCTCTCAATAACAATCAAATGCATGGAAATTCAGGAAACACCCCCGGACGCGTCATTGCGCGCCCGAACGGTCCATCATTTTGTTCATTCATCAGGAACACGGCATGACAGTTACAATCAAAAATGGAAACTACAATCGCGAGCAGCTCGAGCTTGAAATCAGGATGCTGAAAGCTCTGGTCGATGATCTGCAGCGGATATTGGAGGGTGATTATCCAGACGAACAGTTACTGACAAATTCACCAGCGATCACAAGCTGGAAGCTGAGTGCACGGCGGGCAACGTGTCTGGAAGGCGTATTATTCGAACATCCTCGGCTCGGACAAATCGTACCGCATGGCATCACGTCCGAGCTCTGGCTTCTGGATCTCGACCGGAACTATGCCCGCACATTCAGCCGCTTTTACCGGCTTGGCCAAAAAGACATCGGGCAATGAGAAAGAATGAAACTGATCAGGCTACGCACATCAATCGGCAGGACAGCCGGCGTGGAAGCTTCGCCATGTCTGTCAGAAACGCGGCGACCTGTCATGGAGAACCAGACACGAAAACGGCTTCGAGATTACCAATAGGAATAGAGAGGGAACGGCATGAAACTCTGGATCTGGTCTGATGTGCATAATGAACTGCAGGAAGTCGTTTATCCACCACGTGAACAAGCGCCGGACTGTGATCTGATCATGATTGCCGGCGATCTCAATGCGGCGCCAGATCTCCATTTGACGCTAGAATTCCTGATCAGGCGCTACGAGAAGCCTATTATCTATGTCCCCGGAAATCACGAATTTTATCAGAACAAGTGGATGATGAACGACCGGGACCGTTCGCTTGAAAGCGACAGGCAGACCATCAAGGCAATCGAGGCGCTTTCTCTGCAATGGCCGCAACAGTTTTATTGTCTTGATGCGGATGAGGTGATTATCGACAATACGCGCTTCATTGGCGCAAGCCTATGGGTCGATTTCCTGATGAAACTCCCCGCGAAGTCTGATTTGCCGCAGCGGATGTGGATGGCGCGCCAGATGCTCAATGATTTTCATGCAATCTCCATGCAGGACGGCAAACGATTCACGCCGGAGGATATGCTGGAGCTACATCGTTCAGATGCAGCTTACATTCGAAAAAAGCTGGCAAAACCATTTGACGGCTCCACTGTGGTATTGACCCATCACATGCCGCATCCCGATTGCACGCCGCCGGCTTATGCGGGGCAAGAGGCAAATTTTCTGTTTGCCTGTGGCGCAGAGGCTTTCAATAACATCCTGCATTCCGAACAGGCCCCGGATATATGGATCTGTGGTCATACACATCATGCCTTTGACGTTCAGATCGGCCGAAGCCGCATTGTCTGCAACCCCTATGGGTACCGGTGGGAGCAGGGCAGAAACGGCTTTCGGTGGGACTGGGTGATAGCCATGGAATAACCGCCTGTACGGAGCACAGGATTCTGACTGACAGGGAGCTAACAGGCATCGGGCGATAAGGAAGCCTGTAGCAAAAGGAGGGCCAAAGCCAATCACATGAACGCCTCTCGTGTCTGCTGCCATCGATTTGCCCGTGATACGGTAGCATTCCGATCTCCAGGTCGCTTTTCCGTGTGGTCGCCGAGCGGGAAGGAATTATGGTGGTCGGCGGATAGGGGCAAACGTCGTGTCTGCTATCCAGATCTAAGCCGAGGTCCATCGAACCCGATGTTTTGGTAAGGGGTATTTTTAACGTGGGCCGGATAAATAGCGCTTTCGACCCTTCCGATATTAAAATCCGCGATTTGATTGCGGATGCCACTGACGCGCCCCAACATGCGACATTATGTCATGAAACAGGCATTAAAACGCATCGAAATGAAGCCATTTTGGGGCCATTTGGGCACCATTGGACCAGTTACAAAAGCATAAGCATTTGATATTATTGTAGTATTATGCTTTACTATTGAAGTCAGCGCTTTTTGAAGCTGACAGACAATCATTTTCAAGAAAGGATTTTTCAATGATTGGAACTTCGCCTTTAGACTACGGTATCGACAAAACGAGCAACGGCATTGCAGCGCGCATGCTCAAGGATTTTGAGGAGGGACATTTTTCGTTTCTTGCCGATGAGGCCACCGTCGAAAAACGCTATAATCAATCAGGACAAGGTTCAGTCTGGCACGATTTCAGACGAGCCTGTCGCGCTTATTCCACGCTTAATGGATGTGTGGTGATTGTTGATGACACGAACCAATGTTTTGTCGATAGCGTTGATATCCATGGTGAGTACGAATTCGATTTCGCGAATGAATTCGCTCGTCGCGCAGCCCCAACCTATCGCGAGCGGTTGCTCGCACTTGGAAAGCAAGGCCCTGTCCGGTTGACGCTCTACAGACTTCCCCGGGCCAACTACGAAAACACCGCATGGGGCCATTTCTGGGAGCGTGGAGAATATATTGGCGAAATGAGAATGGCACTCGCGTAAGGGGCCATTTAGGAACCCATAGTCTATCGAAATATGAAACCGGGAGCACGCGTCATACGTGCTCCTGGTTTTCTTATTTGGGTTGCCGGCTTCAATTTGTCAGGCCGCTTAAATCCGGGTCAGCCATTCAGCATGGTTGTCGTAGACCTGGCGGGTGTGACGGCAGGTTTCCTCGAGTGCGATCTGGACGAGCGGCTCAATGCCTCAGGTTTTGTGCTCTTGGCTGTTTGTCAAACTTTAACGTTCCAAACCTGCCAGTTGTGCTCGTCGCAACGGTCGTATTCATCCAGTCACATAATACCGTTCAGCGTCCAGTTAGAAATTTTCATCGGCGTTCATGATCCGTTTGCGCCGGTGGCTGATTGGTCTCACACTATATCTATTGGCTTGTTAGAGATGATAAAATGTTAAAAGAAATTCCATGGGACATATTCGGCGAGAACGCGCAGGTGCTTGATGAAGCGGACATTCCGGTTTGTGACGGGTGTGCGTATTTTTGTATCTTGCAATATGTAGGCGTCGATCGGTTGATCTCACGGCTGCGCATTTTCGATCTGGATACCGAATACTGCTATTCGCTGTACGGTCATTTTTCGAAAATTAATGCGATCGCCCTTGCTGGTAACTTGCCCCCGGCGCTCAAAGAATTCGACGGCGTGCGCTGCCAGGTTGGTCAACTCGAAGGCAGGAGCGGGAGCTTCTATGGAGCCGCCCCCATGACCCCACCTGCAACCAAATACGCACTAAAGGTGGTGGATCCAGGTATCACGACGCTCGCTCAAAATGAGATGTACACAGTGTGGGGTTTCGGAATTCGTCCTTGTTCCGCGCACGAAGCTGAAATCGCCACCTTTGCCGCAGAGGAGGCGGTGCGTTGGGCGATAGAAATCGCAGCCGAGGGTGAATGTCTGACTGACGATAGACGGCCGTGAAAGAAGATCGGTGGCATTTGACCCGGAGAAGAATGAACGGTCGGGATCGGTTATGAGAAAACTGATATCACGAATTTATCCATGATGTGAATCCAGCCATGATCTCGAGAAACACAAAATCAAACCCGAGGGAATCTCATGGCGATCCCGAGTAGCGCTGACAGACTCTTAGGTCGGTATCGTTGAATTCCAAAGGTTGCGGCGGATTTATTCGTGTGCGTTGATGACGGCCAGAAAGGCCGGGCCATAGCGTTCGAGCTTTGTATCGCCGACACCGGGCACATCGGCCATCTGGGCGCGTGAGGCTGGCCTGGCAGTGGACAGCTCGATTAGTGTGCGATCGTGGAAGATCACATAAGGTGGGACATTTTGCGTGCGCGCGATCTCGAGCCGCTTCTCGCGTAGCGCCTGAAACAGCGCCTCATCACGCTCCGACAGCGCGGATGTTACCGATTTTCCACGCGAAACAGTATCACGCGATGGCTTCGATTTCGGCGGGACACGCAACATGAGCGTATGCTTTGTGCGCAAAAACTGCCGACCTGCTTCCGAGATCGACAAACCGCCGTGCCCGGCAAAGTCGACATCGATTAACCTCTGCGCGATCAACTGCCGTATGATCGCACGCCAGGTGTGATTGTCATGCTCGCGGCCGATTCCGAAAGTCGAAATCCGGTCGTGGCCAAAGCGGCTGATGCGCTCATCGTCGACGCCAAGAAGGACATCGACAATATAGGATTGCCCGAACCGCTCCCCGGTTCTGTGAATGCAGGACAATATTTTCTGCGCGGCTATTGTCCCATCGAAGAGGGTTGGTGGTTCAGCGCAGGTATCGCAATTGCCGCATGGTTCGCATCGATCACCGAAATAAGAAAGCAGCACCTGTCTGCGACAGTTCGCCGTTTCGGCCAACCCGAGGAGAATGTCGAGTTTCTGCCGCTCCATCCGCTTGCGCTGATCGGGCGCGTCGGATTCCTCGATGAAGCGGCTGCGCAGGACGATATCGTCATAACCGTAGAGCATCATCGCCTCGGCTGGCAGTCCGTCACGTCCCGCACGACCTGTCTCCTGATAATAGGCTTCGATGCTCCCCGGCAGATCGATATGGGCGACGAAGCGAACATCCGGCTTGTCGATGCCCATCCCAAAGGCAATCGTCGCCACCATGATGACCGCCTCGTCGTGCTGGAATCGTGCCTGGTTCGCCTCGCGCGCGGACTTTTCCATACCGCCGTGATAGGAGAGGGCGTCGTAGCCCAGGCTGCGCAGCCATTCGGCCGTTTCTTCTGTCTTCCGTTTCGAAAGACAGTAAACGATGCCGCTTTCGCCTTGGTGATCCTGTAGAAAACGTTTCAACTGCGTGCGGGGATTGTCCTTCTCCATGATCGCATAGCGAATATTGGGACGGTCGAAACCGGCGATGAAGGCATCGCGCTCATCAATCTGCAGATGCGACAGGATTTCGGCACGTGTCGGCTCGTCGGCGGTTGCGGTCAATGCCATGCGTGGCGTGTTGGGAAACTGCGCCATCAACACATCAAGCTGCCGATAGGACGGCCTGAAATCATGCCCCCATTGCGACAGGCAATGTGCTTCGTCAATAGCGATCAGCGAGAGAGGCACATCGCTCAGGCGTTGCAACGTATCCGGCCTGAGCAGTGTTTCAGGCGCGACATAGAGCAGATCAAGCGCCCCGGCATGGATATCTCGCCACAAGGCCAGTCTGTCATCGCCAGCAAGGTCGGAATTAAGCGCTGCAGCTTTCACACCCGCCTGCCGGAGCGCGGAGACCTGATCGGCCATCAGCGCCAGAAGCGGTGAAATCACTAACCCCATGCCCGGCCGCACAAGGGCGGGAATCTGATAGCATAGCGATTTGCCGCCGCCTGTCGGCATCAGGACGAATGCATTATTGCCTGCTATCGCGTGCGATATGATTTCAACTTGCCGCCCGCGGAAGGCATCATATCCATAAATGGTTTTGAGAATGTGGAGCGGGTCGGTCGTCATCAGTCGTCATGTCATCGCTTGTTGTATAGATTCGACAGCCACATTCATAGCAGACCTCAGCGGAAAACCAGTCTTTATCCGAGGCATGAGCAGACAAAGGGACAATCTACCGATCATAAATGCAGTTTTTAGTGATCTGCCCCTTCAGCGGCAGATTCTCTTTGAACGAACAACAGCACCGCTCAGTCGCGTAGCCAGTTTTCGCCCCTCAGAGCACGGATACGTGAGAATTCTCCGGTATTGGCCGTGACTAACACCATCCCGAGCGCATAAGCATGGGCAGCGATGAGGAGGTCATTCGGACCGATGGGCTTGCCAACGGCTTCTAATTCGGCTCGGATTCGCCCATATTCGGCATCGGCAGGCGTATCAAGTGCGAGCACTTGTATACTTCCAAGAATGGCCTCGATGTGCGCCAGCAGCTTCGGCGATCCTTTCTTGGCGCATCCAAAGCGTAACTCCGCTGCCGTGATGATACTGACGCAAACTGCTTCTGGTCCAACCTCGGCGATGCGTCTGGCGACAGCGCCCTTGGGGTTTCGTGCAAGCTCGGACACGACGTTGGTGTCGAGCATGTAGAGGGCGCTCACAGGTCGATTTCTTTCAATGGTAGCAGGGTATCGTCAATATCAGGGAACTGATCTTCCGGTCCAAGTGGTTCCAATCCAGCAAGCACTTCCAACAGGTTCGGGCGACGCACCGGCTCTATGATAAGTCGATCTCCATCGCGATGGATCATCACCCGGTCGCCGGGAAGTTCGAAGTCAGCTGGAATGCGTACCGCCTGACTCTTATTGTTACGGAAGAGTTTTGCTTCGCGGGATGGTGTAGGTTCGGAGTGTCGGAGCTGTGGCATATTGGTCTCCTTTGTATATACACGAGTATATACATCGTGACAGGATAAATTTCAAGCGGAGCGGGGTCGCGAGCGCGCAATTGTATGTCGTTCAGCGATGTTGTAGCGGTTCATAGTGGGCACCAAACCAAGATGTGGGATGGCATCGTCGGCGGTGGGAGTGCACAGTGGAGACGCCATTCTTCGTAATTATATATGCAAAATAATAACGGAGTTATCCGTGATGGGAGAATCCCGGGCGCATAAATGGCAACGAAGGCAAGGTTCTAGATAAAAAATATAAGAAAATCAATAATTTAGCAAAAATCGCATAATATGTATTATGGAACTAGAAGATTTCAGATGATGTCGATGATAAAGCCTCGATTTATTGAAACTCTCGAGCGCACAAACTGTCCAAAATTTCTGAGGACGACGTGCTATGTCACAGCAAACGATATCGTAAAGCTGGATAGTGAGTTCCTTAATACCGATTTTGACACCAGGATATCTCTTGTATGGATCACCTCTCTGCAGGTCGTCTTTCGCGAGATCAACGCGATGTCGACATCTGACAAATGGAAATCTGAAGCTCGGCCATTTCTTCTCGGACAAATGAAAGAAATCGAACCGACAGCAAGTGACATAACAATAAAATGTTTTCGTTTCGTCGAAGAATAGGCAAACCAGAATAGCACAATTGGTCTACCAAATTTACATACCGCATTGGGCCAATGGATTATTAGCTACTGCAATTCCGACCCCCAGACGTTTTCAGCATAATACCGCGCAGATAATTGGTAATGCTGTCGATACATTGAGCATGGGTCATTTCAATGCAGTACTCAAAAATTAGATTTGTATTTACAATCAGCCTCTCAGGAGAGTTTAGTGAAAAATGAAACTCATCTATGATACATAAGATGACAGGGGCATTAAGGTACCAATCAGTCGGACCATCACTCGGCTGAGTTAATGTGGACTTGGGGTAATTATGGATTTCAAAACAGCAATTCGCCGACTGGTGTTTCGTGCTGCATTCGTAGCTGTCTGGGCGGTTGTAATCTTGATCGTATTTTTGAACGGTCGAGGTTCTGGCGTGGGCGTGGGCGAGTTGCCAGCCGCAATGCTTGGATTTGGCGGATTCTTCATAGCGATATTCCTGTTCAGTAAGTCGATTGGTGATTTCGTCGCTGCTTCTGCGAACAAAGCCAATCAATCGTGAGGAAGTCGCATGCTACCTCGTCTTTTGGCACTTTCCGCGGTTCTGACCGCAGGCATTTCATCTGCTCAAGCCATCGAGATCAGCACAATTCGGCACAACGCCTCGATGGTCTTTGTCGTCAGCGGTGAGATTGAGGCTGGTGATGCCGACAAGTTCGCCACCGTCTGGGAAAAAGAAACTTACGACGCATTCCGCTTCACGGTCGCTCTCGACAGCCCTGTTGGCAGCCTTGTCGAGGGCATGAAACTCGATGAATTCTTCAGGAAGCAGGGTGTTGCGACCGTCGTTCAGAAATATTCGCCAAAGCCGCCCATGCAGAGCGACTGGGATTACTCCTCGTCGGCCGAGGCGCCACCAGGCGGCGAATGTTATTCGGCGTGCGCTTTAGCATTCATGGGCGGCGTTGAACGCGAGGTGCCAAAAACCTCCAAAATTGGCTTCCATCAATTCTCAATTGGTGACGACAGCGGCAGATCGAATGCCGAAGTGCAGGTGTCCACGCAATCGATATCCTCACTTGTTTCCATCTATCTCCGTAAGATGGAAGCCGATCCTCGCCTGTTCGAGCTGCTATCGATAACGCCGCCAGACAAAATGTTTATTCCGAAGTCTGGAGAGCTTGGTGAGCTGGGCATCGTCCCCTCGCCCGACTTCAAGGATTTCGAGCTGAAGCCCAGAAATGGTGAGATCGTTGCTTCCGCAGTGAATCCGAGAAATACCAGAGGTCTGGAACGCGTGTATGAGGTGGAAATCTTCTGCTGGGATCAGAAGCCGATGATCAATCTATATGCCAAAGAACAGGTTGGCGGGCTCACTAAGGATTGGATCGCGCAGGCCGAAGGAACTTGGAGCCTGTCCTTATCGAGCGGGGATTTCACATTCCAAATGGACAGTCTACGTCTTTATCCCAACCAACGAATTCTGGCGACATTGATCCTCGATAAGAAATTCGGACGTGAAATCACGAAGGGAAGTTTCGGTTTCAATGTATCCAGCACGACGGCGAGCGGTTTGCTCATGGGAGCGAATGTATACGCCCCACAGGGTGATGAAGCTATTGCTGCAAGCCTGAAGGGGTGCCTGTAGAATTAAATGAAGTTCGAGAGCAAGCAGGCCTACGTCGCTAGTTTTAAAGTCAGGATCGCCACTGTGAGTGGACGGTCGACGGCTGCACGTGAAATAGAAGAAGACATTCAGAAATTTATAGCGCTCATTCCAAAGGTCGATGCATCGATAGCCAAGCGTAATATGACAGCTTCGCGGCTGATCTCCGAGAAGAAAAGGCTTTTGGATGATCGAAAGAGCTATGTACTTTCTTCGCTATTCGGAATCCTTAGGCCTTCGGTCGTCAAGCGTGTGAAAATTATTGATGCCGAACTTGACGTCCTTGCCGCCCGACGATCCCGATTGTTAGGGAACGAACTTAAGCTCGATGAGTGCCGAGCGTTATTAAACGACCTGCTTGATGCGACGAAGACTGTTATCGAACAAATTCGGCACCAGCAGCAATTGCATGAATGGAATCTGGATTCTCAGAAAAAGAAACGAGTTGCAGAAAGGCAGGCTCGCGAAAAACAGTTGGCTCCATACGCGAAACGGATAGAACTCGGAACAGCCGCAATGGGGAAAACCCGTGCAGTGGCATCCATTCGCAAGCGCAAACTAAAAAAGAGTGCTGAATGTCCGTATTGCGGGAAATCTTTCGGCACTGATGCAGGTGTCGCTGATCACATTCATCCAGTCGCTCGCGGAGGCTTATCAGTCGATGAAAACATGGTCTACATCTGCACTCCGTGTAATCAGAGAAAGAGTGATCGTACGCTCAATGAATACATTTACAAGTATCGTTTGGATATGATCGCAATTCATAGGCGCTTGAGTAAGCTGGGTAAGAGATTCTAGTGGTTTGACTCCAACGTTTGGAACCCACGGTTTCGAGCTGCGATGATGTCGTCCGGGTTTGCTTTCCAGACGA
>NZ_JBHEEO010000043.1:0-10317 GCF_041929965.1 Brucella oryzae
CGAGACGATCCGCAAAGCGCGCCGCCGGGCGACCGCCCAGTGCAAGAGCAAGATGCCGAACGAGGCAGTCCAGACGGGCTGTCCGGCGAGCCATGGGACGGATCACATCATCACCGAAGCGCTCGGCGAAGATCTTTCTGCGGCAATGGACGGCACTACAGACGAAGCGTCGGACGGACAGGTGCAGTTCGATCCTTCGGCCCGCACACGGCAGATCGGCAATCATTCGAGAGTAGCGACTATGAACACGACGGGAGGCGGTTCCGCAGTGGGGGCATGTGCAATCTTGGGATCGACCGTAGGCGGCGACGATAATCGCGTCGCCGGCATCACGCACCTCATCAACGTTTAGTTCGCTAGGGATAAGATCAGAGAGACGGAACTGGGCTTGCATGGCGCTGATTCTCCTCTGGAAACAACGCCAATTGAATCCAGAACATCAGCGAGATTGAGTCAGAGCCCTTTTTGGACGCCGATAAGGGGTCCCGTTTAAACGCCGATTGACACCTTTTCCCAAAAAAGGTTCGTTCCGCATGCGTCACCCGCGGGATCGCCGTTGGAATTTCGACCCCCTCGACGAGACCGGCCGCGTCTCAAACGATCTCTCAAACGCTGGCCACCTTACGGGTGGAACGGGCACTGAATTCGAGAATGGCACTCGGTGCCGCATAGCCGGACCCCGATGTGATTAGCAATCGGCGCACCGAATTAAACGTTGATGGAGTGCGTTATACCAATGACTTGATGGTCGTTCGCGTCTACGGCATCGCTTTAAAATACTTCTGCCTGAATTGGCCGAAATTAATGTGGCCACGATGATTGATCGCGCGGCAAGCGATTGTCTGGGTCGTGAACGTCAACTTCATCTCCAGCGATAAGATTAGCTGGAAAAATCACGAGATTGGTTCCCCCAGCATGGCGGAGGGATGGAAAGAGTAGGCCTCGCAAACCGGCCGAGATGATTTCGTCAGCAAGTTTCCAGGATGGCGGCGTCTTTTTATCGATGCGAGCGATTTTCCGCCATGGACAATCCCAATCAGCCCACGCGTCGTCCCAATGAACGGGATCGTATCCTCTCGAAAGGTCAGCCACTTCTCCAAGGGTGATCGTGTAAGCCGCAAGTGTAGCAGGCGGCGTAATGCTCGCCCCTTGTCGATACTCCTCGAGTGCTGTCTGCGCCGACACTGACAGATACAGAGCCTCTACGCCGGGACGATTAAAACGTCCCCCATCTGCTGCAGCGCCAGCCCCACTGATTGGAAGGAATGCCCATTTCGGTGTTAGATAACGATGAAAAACGTCCTTCGGTCCGATACGGACGAGCTTCATCCCCGCGCTCCGTTCTCCAGGTCCCTGATATAGGCCAGAACAGCTTCTATCTCACCATCTGCAACAAGTTCTGCGGCTGTGCGGTGGTCATAATCAGCAATAGGCTCATTCCGATACCAGTAGATCGCCTTCTGGAGATCACCAGTCAGTTCAGCCGCTGCGGATATTACTTTTACCATTTCCCGCATTCTGCCTTGCAAACGTTCGGAAGATGGATTGCGTAGCGTGTTACGATGAACACCCGTCAATTCTGCAAGATTTGCAACCTTGACCCCAAGCGCTTTCGATAGCCGCGATGGCGAGATATAGGGTGTCCGAGGCTCCTGAAGACTGTCAACAAAGCCTGAAACCACAGCATATGCTCGATCTGTCTGCGCCTGTGTCACATCACACCTCCGCTCAATAATACGCACAGTATATGCATATTTTTTTACACATCAAGTGCAAGCGCATACAGTGACCACTCTGGAAAGAGAAAAAGCTCATTGGTTTCAGGGTCTATCGAAGATTCCAGGATATGATGAATAGCATGAAACAACTTTCCGCGCCCAAGTGTGGATACGCGTGCTTCACGTGCGGCTCGGCGTCCTTGCGAAAAAAGCCAGGGTTTAAATTCCAACCGAAGAAAATTATACGTTGGGCGTTCAACGTGGACGACAACTGACCTGATTACGTTGAACGGCCCTGGCGTCTTTGGGAAGAGCGTCAGGGCCTTTTTAATAGGTCGACGGTTCGATACTGGTCAAATCATCCGGCCATGCAAATCCACGCTATTTTGGAAATTAAATAATCCTGCTGATAAATAAGAGCGTGCCGAGACCACAGGCAAGTGCCATAACGACAAACGGGACAGCCGGTAGCCGACCGAGCCAATTCGGATGATCGGATACGCGTGCAGTACGTATCACTTCCTCGCCTTCGGTTAGAAGCGACTTCAACGTACCGGATCTGTGAAAATCGGGATTGCCCTCCATGGCCCCTCTCCTCTTTATATATATCGATTTTTACCATCGAGACAAAAAACGGTCATCCCTAACTTTCGTCCATTTCTACGTCGTTTGACGGATAACAGACCGGGCACACAGGGATAGTTCACCGAAATGAATCGGTCCGAGCTGATTGATTCAAAACTGTCGTTAGACGGGAGGGAGGGTTTCGGCGATCTTTCTGACATGATCGCCCAGCAGTTTCATCTTTATGTCGAACGGACAAACCCGGATAAAAACATGGCCCGTTACTACGCCATGCATATTTCCTATTCGTTGTTTGGAGAACCCTGCCTGACACGCCAGTGGGGGCGGATCGGGACCGCCGGACAGGTCAAGCTACAGCATTTCGAACAGGAAGCAGAGGCCATCAAAATGTTCCTGACTATGGCGCGGAAAAAACAGTCGCGAGGCTATAGGCCCAGATAAGAATCTCGGGCCTGCCGTGAGTGTAGCTACCGTTACAATTTGACCAAAAAAGAACGCCCGCTTCGCAGGGAGGAGGAGAGCGAAGCGGAACCACTGGGCAGATCATGCTACAGCATTTCGAATACGAAATGGAGGCAGTTCAGATGTTTCTGACCTTGGCTCGAAAAAAGAAAACGCGGGGTTACATATCTCGAAGATTCAGCCACCATAGTTCAGTCTAATTTGAGCCGATCTGCCAATCTAGCCATGAGATCCATTCGTTCGTGAAAAATTGCGACCACCAAGGCAGATGCATTCTCGCGCGGTAAGCAAAAAACGTAATGATGTTCGCAGTGCGCCATCCGCAACATCGGAAATAGTGCGCTCATATCCTTAAAAGTACCTTGCCCGGCAGCAAGGTGGGCAATTCCACGTTCAAGCTTGCCGATATAGCGCCGTTGCTTGCGCGTGTAGCGGATGATATGGCGCAAATCCGCTTCCGCCTCTACCGTAAGGACATAGGCCGTCAAGCGCTATTCCCGTCCAGTTCATCATCCAGAATTTGGCCGATGCTCTTGGTAGATACATTGCCCGCAAGGCCATCGCTGATGCGACTTCCCAGCACGGTTTTAAGTTCCTGCCATGCCTGATCGGCATTAACATCACCTGGAAACAGACGTTCGAGAGCGTATTGCTTAATAGTCTTGCCCTGCAAGGCCGCCAATGCCTTAAGGCTTTGATGCTGCTGATCTGTTATGTCGATTGTCAGACGGCTCATAAGGGCTGCCTCCATATAAATACACAAACCCACATTAGCACATTTGCGCGGAGATTGCCACCACTACATCTCGCCAATTGGCGCTCGTGGAGAATCCATAGTTTAACTGCAGCGATTGCGAGGTGGCGAAAGCGCAGCCAAAGGCACAGGCAAGCATGTTCCCTTTTTGTTTCGAATACTCTAGTAAAGTACAAATGGACATGTCAGCCGATTACCCGCGGTCCCGTGTTCAAAACCATTCATGCGTGACGAGGACATATGGCAGCGGCCCATCTGGAAAAACTGAATGATCGCCAGCGACAAGCGGTCGAGCATGGCGTCGCCATGCCGGATGGTACGATCGTCGGTCCACTTTTGATCATCGCGGGTGCCGGATCGGGCAAGACGAACACATTGGCGCATCGTGTGGCTCACCTGATCGTCAATGGCGCTGATCCGCGCCGGATATTGTTGATGACATTCTCGCGTCGCGCGGCGTCCGAAATGGCCAGGCGTGTCCAGCGTATCTGCAAACAAGTGCTTGGCGATCATTCGACCGTCATGACGGACGCTCTGGCCTGGGCGGGAACGTTTCATGGAATGGGCGCGCGTCTTTTGCGCATTTACGCCAAACAGATCGGGCTCAGCGCCGACTTTACCATTCATGACCGAGAAGACAGCGCCGATCTCATGAACCTCATTCGTCATGAACTGGGTTTCTCGAAAATGGAAAGCCGCTTTCCAACCAAAGGCACCTGTCTCGCAATCTATTCGCGGGTCGTCAATTCCGAGAGTACAATCGGCGTGGTGTTAAAGAATGCCTATCCTTTTGCCCTTGGCTGGGAAGATCAGTTGAAACAGCTCTTTGCCGCCTATGTGGACGCCAAACAGCATCAAAATGTGCTCGATTATGATGATCTCCTGCTTTACTGGGCGCAGATGATGTCGGATGCCGCGCTTGCCGAGGATGTCGGTCATCGTTTCGACCATGTTCTGGTTGATGAATATCAGGACACAAACCGCCTTCAGGCATCGATCCTGTTGGCGCTGAAACCGAGCGGGCATGGTCTGACGGTTGTTGGTGATGATGCGCAGTCGATCTATTCCTTCCGCGCTGCAACCATTCACAACATCCTCGACTTTCCCAAGGAATTTTCTCCAAAGCCAGCCGACGTCATCACACTCGATCGCAATTATCGTTCAACACAGCCCATCCTTGCTGCCGCGAATGGAGTGATCAGTCTCGCCCGCGAGCGGTTTACCAAGAACCTCTGGACCGATCGTCAATCGGAGCAACGGCCCATGCTTGTGACGGTTCGGGACGAGAGCGATCAGGCGAACTATATTGTCGAGCAGGTCCTGGCGAACCGTGAGGTGGGCGTCAGGCTCAAACAGCAGGCGGTGCTGTTTCGCACGTCAAGCCATAGTGGCGCTTTGGAAGTCGAACTTACCCGTCGCAACATCCCCTTCGTGAAATTCGGCGGTCTGAAATTCCTCGACAGTGCGCATGTGAAAGACCTGCTCGCTACATTGAGGTTTGCGCAGAATCCGCGCGACCGTGTTGCGGGCTTCCGCCTTTTGCAGATGCTACCCGGCGTTGGCCCGCAAACGGCTGGCAGGATTCTTGACACCATTGCCCTGGACCCGGAACCTTTGCAGTCGCTTGCAGAAATTCCGCCACCGCCAAGAAGTGGGGACGACTGGCCAGCTTTCATTGATCTCCTCTCCAGCCTACGAAAAGCCGAAGGCGGTTGGCCAGGAGAAATCGGCCTGGCGCGCGTCTGGTACGAGTCCCATCTTGAACGTCTTCATGAAGACCACGATACACGCAAGGCGGATCTGGTTCAGCTCGAACAGATCGCCAACGGCTATCCGAACCGTGAACGCTTTCTCACCGAGCTTACGCTTGATCCACCGGATGCAACGAGCGATCAGGCTGGCGTGCCGCTTCTTGATGAGGACTATCTCATCCTTTCCACCGTTCATTCCGCCAAAGGTCAGGAATGGCGCTCCGTTTACATGCTCAACGTCGTTGACGGCTGTATGCCCTCTGATCTGGGGGCGGGAACGACGGCCGAGTTGGAAGAGGAACGCCGCCTGCTTTATGTCGGCATGACACGGGCCCGCGACAATCTCGCTCTCATTACACCGCAACGTTTTTTACCTATGGGCAAAATGTGAAGGGCGACCGGCATGTATATGCTTCGCGAACGCGATTCATCCCCGCCACACTCCTTCATTTATTTGAGACGACCAACTGGCCCAAAGTAGCAGCAACCGCCAGCGTAGCCAGCGCGCGCAATGTCCGCATTGATGTCGGCGCACGGATGCGAAGCATGTGGAAGTGATGTTCCGCGTTCCATACGCGCGCGAATGGAAAAACATGCTGTCAAGAAGCCCTTCCAGCCATTGCAAACGCCTAGGTTGAGGAGTGGCGGACATAACAACTGTGCAGCTTAGATCGTATAACAACAACACGGCAGAGATCGCCAGGATGACGCCAACGACCCTTTTCCTGATGGTGAGACAACCATTGAGAATGGATTTCTTCTGGCAACGTCCAGTATGATGTGACTCTTTGCTTTGCAGGCGTGACTCCGCTTGACTCTTCGGAAGGCCGGGTGTTTTTGCCGGAAGTGCTTTATCGCTACAGAAATGCCGACAGGATAGCCTCACGCCATTACAATAAAGTCTCTTTCGCCCGCAGCGACAGCCAAGCGGCATGGCTTTTGCTTTAAGCAGACGGGAGACACTTTACGGGAATAAGACAATGTCCAACTCAACCACCATCCATAACGACGGAAATACACTGTTTCCGATCGTTCTTTCCATCGTTGCCGCTGCGGCAACGGGCGTTCTCTGGGCTTACGCCAATCCGATCCAGCTGGTTCCGGGTGTGATCCAGTGGCGCATTTTTGCTTTCCTGCCGCCGCTAGTCGGTATTCTGCTGGGCCGCAAGAGCGGTTTCATCTGCGGCTATCTCGGCACAATCATTTGGTCGCTACTCGCTGGCACCTTTATTCCTGCGCATTCGCTACTCATCGACGGCATCATGGTTGGCCTAACCGGCCTGATCCCCGGCATACTGTTCGATCCGAAGACCACGACTTTCAATCGCACAACGCTGATTAAAATTGCAGCGACCTGCCTTATTGTTGGCCTCTTGATGGTTGCCGCCGTTTCGGCAAGCCTTGCCTATCTTGGCATTTTTCCGTTCTGGTGGGCCGTCATGTATCTCGGTCTTTCCGATATCGTTCCGATGCTGATTGGCACCCCGCTTTTGGTGGTTCCGGCCCTGAAGATTCTCAAGGGCGCGCATCCGTCCGGTTTCACGCATTTCTGAGAGCGGGCCCGGAAAAGTGCTCCAACTGCAGAATGTTAAAGTGAGCTTTGGCGATTCCGTTCTGGCAATCGCCGAGGCCAGCCTCGATATCCGTGACGGCGAACGCCTTCTGGTCTGCGGCGCGGGCGGTAGTGGCAAGACCACACTGCTCAACGCTGCATCCGGCATTGTGCCGCGTCTGATTACCCCGCAGGTTTTTGGCGGCGATGTGACGCTGAACGGCAAGCCCATCTCTTCCATATCGAAGGATGAGCTGTTCAGCACAGTCGGTGTGGTTTCGCAGAATGTGGAAGACCAGCTCTGGGATCTCAGCGTCGAAGACCTGATTGCCTTTCCGCTGGAAAATCGCGGCCTTGCCAAAGACGCCGTCCGCACGCGGATTGACGATCTTCTCAACGAGCTGGAACTGAACGCCCTGCGTGGCCGTCGCGTGCTGACCCTTTCGGGCGGCGAGCGGCGCATGGTGGCCATGGCCGCCGCACTGGCTGCCGAGCCGAAGCTCCTGATCCTCGACGAGCCGACCACGGGTCTTGATCCGGCGGCGCGCCATCGACTCGTGCGGGTTCTCAAAAAGCTCGGGGCGGAAATTCCGGCCCTGCTGATCGCCGAACAGGATCCTGCCTCCTTGCAGGCCGTCATCACTGATGTCGGCCTGGTGAAGGAAGGCAAGCTTGCGCCTGTCGTGCCGCTTGCTTCCATCATCAATGATGCGGGAGCCTGGGAAGATGCGGGTGTTCTGCCGCCTGTGGCGGTGCGCAAGCGCCTTGCCGGTGGCAAAGCCGATGGTCAGGTGCTCGTTTCCGTGTCGGGCATCAAGACGCAGCTTCAGCGCCGTGATGGCCAGCCGGTTCTTGAAAACGTGAATTTCCAGATACGGGCGGGCGAGGTCGTCGGTCTGATTGGCAAGAACGGTGCGGGCAAGACCACGCTGTTCCAGTCCATTCTGGGCCTTCAGAAAATTGCTGCCGGTTCTATCACCATTGGCGGCGAGAATGCCGACAAGTGGACGGCGGCCAAGCGTGCCCGTTCGGTTGCCTATCTGCCGCAGAACATGCGCCGGATTCTGTTCAACATGACGGTGCTGGAAGAGGTGGTCTTCGCCATCACAGCGGCAACCCGCGCGCCGAAGGATGATGCCATCACCGCCCGCGCAACGGCATGCCTGCACAAATATGGTCTGGGCGGCCACGAGGAAACCAACCCGTTCGCGCTTTCCTCGCGGCAGCAGGCCTTGCTTGGTCTCGCCTGTGCGGAAGCGGCGGGCGCTTCGGTTGCCATTCTCGATGAGCCGCTTCTGGCACGCGATCTCAACGGTCGCCGTATGCTGGAACTGTTCCTCGAAACCGCACTCAGCGAAAACCGTGCCGTGATGCTGATCTCGCACGATCTGGAACTGGTGGACGATGTGTCGTCCCGTGTCATGATCCTCGATAACGGCCATGTCACTTTCGATGGCGATGTGGATACGTCCTGGGCTTCCGATGCCTATGGCGCACTGGCCTGGCCCAAACCGCGTGTCGTCGAGACGGGAGAAGCCGCATGAAAATCTTCTACGATTTGAACTTCTTCGTGAAGCTCGTCGCGGCTTTTCTGGTCATGCTTGCAGCTTGGCTGGTGCCCGGCTGGCATTATGGCGTACCGCTGGCGCTGGTGACGGTCGGCTTTCTTGTGCTGGTAAAGGTGCCGGGCCTGCGCGGCTATCTCAAGGGTGCGATGCTGTTGACGCTGCTCGTCATGGCGAGCTGGATTCTCAATCTCGTGCTGCAAGGCATGGCCGTCGTGGATACACTGCCGATTGCCGCCGGTATGGCGGCGCGGCTGGTGACGACCACGGCTGCCTTCTATTTTGTAATGGAAACCAGCACGCCGGGTTCCATTCTGGCAGCGGCAAGCGCTGCGCGTCTGCCGCCTATGGTAACGCTAGTACTGTCGCTGACCTTTGGCATCATCCCAATGCTGCGCGAGGATTTCGAACGTATCGCGGATGCGCAGCGCGCCCGCGGCATGGAAATCGATGACGTCTCCTTCCCGATGCGCCTGCGTTTTGCGCTGGCGCGCGGTGTTCCGCTTCTGGTGCAGGCAATCCGCATGGCGCATGCCATTTCGCTTTCGCTCGCCATTTATGGCTTCGACACCAAGCGCAAGCGCACCACATGGCGCAACGTGGGCCTGCTGGTTGAATCACGGCTGAATACCAAGGACATAAAACGATGACTGAAGACAGCACGAAACTTTCCGGCAATGGACAGGTCTGGACCGTCGATGTGGCAGGCCGCAAGGTCGATCTGCCGATTGTGCCGATCAATCCGAACTTCGCCATTTCCCTGATGATGGTCATTGATCTCGGTGTTCGCTTCGGAGAACATGTGGGCAAAGCGCTGGCCGAAAAGCTGGCGCCGCTGAGGCCCGATGTGATCGTCGGTGCTGCAACGCTCGGCATTCCGGTAGCGATTGAAGTGTCGCGCGCGCTTGGTCTTGACGATTATGTCGTGTTGCAGAAGTCGCCGAAAATCCATCTCGGCGATGCACTGGTGCAGACGATTTCCTCCATCACCTCCAAGGGCGAGCAGCGTTTGCTTCTCGATCGTCAGGCAATCCCGCTTCTCGAGGGAAAACGCGTGGTCGTGGTGGACGACGTCGTGGCATCGGGTTCAAGTCTCAAGGGATCAGTCGAGTTGGTGCGCAAGGCAGGTGGCGAGGTCGTCGGCATCGGCGTCATCCTCACCGAAGCCAAGGACTGGCAGGCCACACTGGGCGAAGATGTGAAGCTACTTCATAGCCTCGCGCATATTCCGCAGTTCGACAATCAGAATGGCGAGTGGACGCCGATTCTTGATAGCTTTCTGTGAAGACCAACGGAGCCCCGTAACCCTTCACTTTAGGACAGTCGCACCCGGCGACTGTCCTTTGCGGCCTTTGAACTTGGGGGTTCTAGAGCACGTCCGTTGTACGCGGAATCGCGATAAGGATTCCCTTGTTGGCCGAACTCTGCTTCTATTGCCCCATTGATGATTTAGTCCATGGCAAAGCGACCCGAGCTTTCAGCGACGATCTTCGTAGCCGGGTTTTGGCTGTGTCATGGGATGGCACGGCGATGGTGCATCAAATCGCCGGTGAGTTTCAGAGTTTTTATAGCATTGGCTTTTAATGTTTTGGTTCGTTGAGAATTTGGATCAAGCCAATGCCTTTCAAGCACAAATTCCGCCCGTCGTCACCGGATACCCAAGCAGAAGTTCAAGGTCACGAACTGGGCGGAGTACGAAGCAGGCTTGCGTCAGCGCGGGAGTGTTACTTTCTGGATCAGTGAAGCAGCTATAGCCGGATGGATTGCACCACTGCGCAAGACGCGCGGTGGTCAATGTCGCTATTCTGACCTGGCTATTGAGACGACGCTGATATGTGGCAAAGTGTTTAACCGGCAGTGTCGCAAAGTTTTGAGAAGGATAGAAGCGCTCTTATCTCTGGACGCACTTATGCTGCGAGTTGCGCGAATG
>NZ_JBHEEO010000044.1:0-8047 GCF_041929965.1 Brucella oryzae
AGGATTCTCCGCATGATTCATGCAGAAAATCGCCCATCTCACCGACGAAAGATACGTGGGATAGTCTACCCGCTTACTTCCCAGTCGGCCAGATTGCCGTTTAATCGAGAGCATGAGGTGAGGTCTACCTCAATCGAGCAGAATCGTATTGTAATCAGAACAGGTTCATCTTTGCCATCTGATGCATCTGCACAAACTACGAACTAAAATAGCTTGAAGATTTCATCAGTCTTGCTGAAAGTTTGAAGAAAATCCTAAGAGTAATACAAGATTAAAATTATTATTCCAATTCAGAGTATCCTCGACTTTTTTCGAAAAGCAGCGTTCGACAGCATACCGTTTCGTCGGTCCGATGTATCTGATCCTGCAGTATCTGCAGGATCAGCATTTACCCCGTCGAAAACGGTTCAAACTATCGAAATATGCCAACTGGTTTTGAATGATTCACGTCACTTTGTGTGTTCTCAAGTTCCTTAGGCAGAGGTTGACTGGAGCACCGTAGATGCATCTCGCGGACGAATATTTTTCGCCGCTTCTCATCGTTCTCTTTTATAGCTGCCGCGATACCTAGCCCATATGGGCCAATGAGAAGTCCGGGAGCCAGATCGGAAACCTTCGTTTCTCCAGCCTCATAGTTTTCAGCCTTTGCGCGTATTTCTTCGCACTGCGGAGACTGCCATTTGGGATCCTGAGTTGAAAGAGAAGCGGCATAATTCTGCGGAGATGTCGTGCATCCAACCAACATCATTAACAGCAGACCAACAAACCCTAAACGTTTAATTACCATTTCATTCCGTTTCTTTGTGCGAGAGGCCTCAACCTTGATGCTACCGCTTTAATCTGAAATATTACTACCGCCTGCAAGTATAGCATCCGCAGCTAGCCCGCCCGCCATGCGATATTCATCTGACCACTCTTCGTCATCAAATACGCAAAGTGCAATTGTCGCACATCGCTGTCTCTCTCTAAGGATAGCAAGCGCTATTACGTCGACAGGTGCCATTTTTTCGTTCGCTCCGGAAACTTCGAGCAACAAATTTCTGGCTGCTGCGTCGATGTCACGAGGAAATTCCATGCTGTTCGCCTCTTCACGTAGTTCAATATGCAGAAATTTCGACTCGTCGAATCACAAGCTCACACTCGCTATTTCTATCGTTTCACGGTTGGATGCGGCAGACATTTCTCAACAATGCCGCGTTGAATGCGCTTTGCTAAGACTCCGATTAACGGATAACGTCGTTCCGTGCCAGTATAATACTCTGGTGACAGTATATTATCATTTCCATGGCGGAGGTTAACAACAGGTGCGGCGTGATTTGAAACCAGACTTATTCTTCAAAATTATACTGGTTCTATGCGCAGCTTTCCTTCTGGCTGCCATCACCATCAGATTTTATCACGAATATTATGACGTCGATTCGACTTGGGGTAACATGCGTCCCGGCGTGTATCCGGGTTGGGATACAACGGAGAACTAGTTCCCCAATATTTAGAAAGCCTTTTTTGCCTTATAAACCAAGCTTCAGCATCCACAGCCTCTATGTCAATACGAATATTCCTGATTTCGATGGAGTCCTGCTCTACCGAAAAGTCGCGTGTTTGCCCGGTATTAGGATTCAGCACCGAAAAGATTGCTAACCATCGAGTTGTATTCAAACACTACCCATCGGGCCGCTCCTTTTCATGAGCCGCGCTCAATCGAGTTTTTTTGACCAAAATACCATATGCCGACAATCCCCTGTATCCTCCCGTTTCCACCTCAGAAATGACAGTAACCGTCACGATTTTATGACTGCAGTCGTTAAACATCTTCGGTTAGGGTCAGTCCGAGAAGATTTTCTTCGGAAACCTTAGTAGAGAGGCGTGGCATGGCGATTGAATCCAAGTCTGTTCGCATTATCCGGACAGTTGTCGAAACACTGCGCCCACAGTTCAACGTGGAACTATGGGACGGCACGCGCATTGGTGCATTCGACGGTCCGTCATTGGTAATCAACGATCCGACAATCGTTCGACAGCTCCTTCTCAAACCCAACTACGATTCACTTATCGACATTTGGACCTCAGGTCGCATCGATATCAGCAATGGTACAATCTTCGACCTCGCAAAAGCCAAAACCGACGGCAGTGTGAAGAAAAGGCTGAAAGAGTTGCCCAAATGGCAACTTCTGAAGGATCTTCCTGCCCTGTTGCTTGCTGGCAAACCTCAGGCGCGCGAAATTCTTGACGGCAAAGAGCCTTTCGTTAGTGGATCAAGCAAGGAAGCAATTACCCATCACTACGATGTGTCCAATGGGTTCTACCGTTTATTCCTTGATGAACGGATGATCTACACCTGCGGCTACTTCACCGATTGGACCAACGATATCGACCAGGCTCAGAAAGACAAGCTAGAACTGATCTGCCGAAAGTTACGATTGAAGCCCGGCGACCGGCTTCTGGACATAGGCTGTGGCTGGGGTGCCCTTCTCATCTATGCAGCACAGAACTTCGACGTCGTTGGCACCGGCGTTTCGCTTTCGGAAGCACAGACAGCACTGGCCCGCGAGAGGATCAAGCTGGCTGGGCTCGAAGACAAGATCACCATCCATGTAAAATCCTATACGGAGCTTGATGGCCAGTTCGACAAAATATCGTCTGTCGGAATGTTTGAGCATGTGGGCATCGCCAATTACGACAGTTATTTCAGTGCGATTCACCGACTTCTGCGTCCCGGTGGGCTTTACATGCACCACGCAATTACACGACGCATGAAGAAAGACAAAAAAGCCTTCAAACACAAAAGTGCCGAGCATAAGGCACTTGTGAAGTATATTTTCCCCGGAGGAGAGCTCGATCACCTTGGAATGACCATAGAAAACCTCGAAGGGCACGGCTTCGAAGTTCACGATGTGGAAAACCTGCGTGAACATTACGGACGGACCTGTCGGCTATGGTGCGAGCGGTTGTACTCCAATTTCGACAAGGCCGTCGCCGAAATCGGTTATCCCAAGACACGCCTCTGGCTGCTTTATCTTGCAGGATGTTCGCTGGCATTTGAGAGAGGTACCGTCCAGATCAACCAGACACTGGCTTCGAAACGCAAACGCGGTATTTCCGCCGTGCCTCAGACCAGAACGGATATTTACAGCGGTTTCGACAAATCTGGCGAGAGCTGAATCCTACTCCACCCACGCTTAGGCATCATCTGCGAACAAAGGCGCCTGTATCTGATATGAACGTCCGCCGAGCTTTTCAGCCAACAAGGTTGAGACGTGGTTAACGTCAGGTATAGTGCTTCTAACCAGTTTCGCATATGCCGCTGAGACGAAGAAACCGTTCCGCTGCAAGCGGGCAAAATATGTCATGAACGTCTTGATTTCGGGCATGGAATACTGCGCTCGGCCTTTGAAAGATTCAAATAGACCGGCCAACAATCCCTTCTAAATCTGCGACAATGTCTTCAGAACAATGTTGACTTCCATGATATCCTGTCCTTTTCTTTTGTGACAAGCATTTATAGATAATCAAAAATAAATCTTCGTAAAGCACAATACATAAACTATAATATAACTCATAATAACTGTTCACTCCACTCACAATTGAGCTGAATTGGTGGCGAAGCACATATCTGAGCGATGAAATTCTTGACGCTGCCTGCATATTCCTTACTTCTGAAGACGGCTGCCACTTCCGATGTGATCGGCTTTCCTATTATTGGACAGAAAACCGTATTGGGCATGTGCACGACATTCCTCACCACCCCCGGTATTATCGATATACCGGCGCCCAAAGACACCTGCGTCAGAACAGCAAGAAGACCTCCCGGCTTTGCAACGATCCTTGGAGCGAAGCCTCCGCGCCTCGCGATTTCATACGTACCTGCTTCCTGTTCCGGCAAAATAAACCGGCTGTCCGCAAGAAGAGCGTACTGATCCTCCAACTCGGCAACTTTCAGTCGATGGTCGGAGGGCAATGCCAGACAAAAATAGTCCTGCAGCAAAACATGAGTGCTAAGTGAAGACGGAAGCGTCATCGGCAGACGGACGAAGCCGACATCGAGATGTCCTTCCTCAATGAGCTTTGGCAGATCCTCCATCGGAAACTCGCGCGAATGAAGCTCTACTTGGGGCCAATCGTACGAGAAACGGCTGATTTGCATCTGCAATACCCCGGCATAAGCCGCTGAACCGACATAGCCGATTTCGATCCGTCCGATTTCCCCTCGCCCGGCTCTGCGTCCGACACTTTCCGCCTTGTCGAACTGATCCAGCACCAATCTAGCTTCCTTCAGAAACACCTCGCCCGCAGGGGTGATGGTGACTGATCTCTTTGTTCGGAGAAAAAGCTTAGCACCGAGCCGCCGCTCGATTTCCTGTATCTGAACCGTAAGCGTCGGGGCAGCAATGTTCAACCGCTCAGCTGCTCTTGAAAAATGAAGTTCCTCGGCGAGCGTCACAAAATAACGAAGATGCCTGCGTTCCATGAGAGCTCCAATAATTAGTTAAAAACTAATATTATCTCAAAACACTACAAATGAAAGAAATTCAAACATCCTGTTTATTGGCACCTCAATCGCTACGAAAGAAAGCCCGTTGTCACCACGTCCTGTCACGATCCTGGCCTCAATGATCGCATCGATAACCCTCATCAGTCCGGCATTCGCGGTAGATTTGCTGACTAAACCGTATCTTACCCTGGGAGCTGCCCGCTCGGTCATGTCTGCTGCCGAAAAGGAAGCGGCGGCGCACGGCTGGCCCTGCGGGATCTCGGTCGTCGATGCAGAGGCGTTGCCTACCCTCACACTACGCACGAACAACGCGTCAGTATCTGCTGGCGTCGAGTTTACACCCGGCATTGCTCGTAGAGCCGCTCTTTTCCGTGGAGAAAGTGGGACTTTGGCTATCAACGGAACGCGGCCTGCTGCAATCACTGTATGCGGTTTCGTGCTTAGGCGCGGCGTCGTTCCCATCACTGTGAATGGAACAGTGGTCGGAGCTGTCGGCGTATCGACTGACACACCAGATCATGACCAGCGGATCGCGAAGGCTGGTACAACGGCGTTGACAAGAAAATGACGACAGCTTTCGCATCCGCCCCGCGCATTACCAATTCAACTTTCATTCTGCTGACAGCTTCGACAGGTTGCGCGATGACCGTGCTGGACACAAATGTTGTCGCGATGGTCCTACCGACTATTGCACGGGAATTTTCGGCCAGTTTTGCGGATGTCGAGTGGGTCATCAGTACTTATGTTCTTTGTTTCGCTTCGCTGCTCCTGCCGGCTGGTGCTTTAGCCGACAGGTTCGGGCGGCGCACTGTTTTCCTAATCGGAATTGGCGCGTTCGCATTTTCGTCCTGGCTGTGCGGCGTAGCAAATTCTGCCAGCACACTTTATCTCGCCCGTGCATTGCAGGGCGCAAGCGCGGCCTTCCAACTCGCCCCCGCACTTGCAATCATTGGCCACACGTTTCACAGTGAAGACGAACGTAACCGTGCATGGTCAATCTGGGGTGGCATCATGGGTCTGACCATGGTCTTGTCACCAATCATCGGCGGTGTCGTTGCCCATACGCTCGGCTGGCGATGGGCGTTTTTCATAAACATCCCCATCGGAATTGTGTTGGCACTGGCTACGCTGCGTTTCATCACGGATTCGAACGATGAAAATGCACGGCGTCTCGATCCTATCGGGATCATGTCCTTTGCGGCAACCATGTTCGCGCTGACATGGGGGCTCATCAATGGGCAGGCACATGGCTGGATGTCTCCAATCGCTGTAATTGGCTTTGTCGGCGGCATTGCCGGGTTGATGGTTTTTCTTATCGTCGAAAATGCCCAGCAGCGCCCCATGCTCGATCTCAGCCTGTTTCGCAATCCACGCTTTATCGGGGGCGTATGGGCGATGTTTGCCTATGCCGCCTGCGCGCAGGTGATGGCATCTATGCTGCCGCTGTTCCTTCAGAATGGCTTCGGTCAGTCGCCATTGCAGGCAGGTTTTGCCATGCTTCCATTTGCAAGTGCGATGCTGATCTTTCCCAATGTCGGGCGTTTTCTCGGAAAGAGAACGTCATCTCGAGAAATTCTTTCTCTGGGTCTCATGGTCGTCGGTGTTGGCAGCCTCGTGGCAGGCCTCGGTGCGCATTACAGCAACTGGCCAATTGTCATGTGCGGTATGTTTCTGATCGGAAGCGGCGGCGGCCTGCTGAACGGTGAGACCCAGAAGGCGATCATGAGCACGGTTTCGCGCGACCGGGCCGGGATGGCATCTGGCATCAGCACAACAGCTCGATTTACTGGCATTCTGCTTGGCTTCGCGGTCCTGAGTGGAGTGCTGGCAAGTGCTGTCCGAACTCATTTAATTCAAACAGACTGCAACGATGCGACATGCAGCGGAGAGTTTGCCGATGCGATAGTGGCGGGCGATCTGCCCAACGCGCTTGGCATGGTGACGCCGTCGGCCAGAGCTGCCGCAACTGAACTTGCTATGCAAGGGTATTCTACTGGCTTCTCCGTTGCGCTTCTTGTTTCCGCAATCGTCGCCATCGCCTCCTCGCTACTGGTGTACCGCCTGATGAAACGACAATAACTCTCGCGCAAGGACTTTATTCTTTCTTGTAAAGAGTGCGCGACCGCTCAAGATGACGAAGCATAGCAGCCTCGGCGCGGTCTGCACCCTGACCGGACAGGCAATCCAATATCTTCTCGCGCTCCACGAGAGTATATTTTTCTTTGCCAGTCCAGATAAGCATATGAATGGACTCCCCCTTCAAAAGTGGAGGGCTTCTGTTAGACAAGACTGACAGGAGACTTAGAATTGAAGCAGCGAGAATTTACAGAAGAGTTCAAACGCGAAGCCGTTCGGATTTTAACGACGAGTGGTCGAAGCATTTCATCGGTTGCCGAGGACCTTAGCATTGGCAAATCAACACTTGACCGCTGGCGTCGTAATTTTGCTGAGAACGATTTACTCTCCGGTCCGCATGAAGACATGAGCCAAGAGCTTGCTCGGCTTCGCAAAGAAAACGAGCTTCTACGGCAGGAACGAGATTTATTAAAAAAAGTGACGGCCTTCTTCGCTCGAGAGACAAGTCGATGAAGTTTGCTTCATCGATGCGGAGAAGGTCCATATGTCTCTGTCGCGTTTGTGCGCCTTCGCAGGTGTCAGCATCAGTGGTTATTATGCATGGAAGCATCGCGTCCCTAGCCGCTGCCAGCTTGATGACATGGTTATTCTGGCGCATATTCGCAATCAGTTTGCACTGTCACGTGAAACCTATGGCAGCCCCCCGAATGCATGTCGAACTGAACGAAGAAGGCATTCGGGCAGGTCGTCACCGCACGGCGAGACTGATGCGTGAAAATGGTCTTAAGACCCGGCAGAAAACTCGCTTCAAACGCACGACCGACAGCAATCATGGTGAGCCTGTCGCTCCCAATCTTCTGGATCAGGACTTCACTTGTGATGGACCAGATCGGAAATGGGGTGTCGATATCAGTTACATATGGACCGCGGAAGGTTGGCTGTATCTGGCAATTGTTGTCGATCTTTTCTCTCGTCGTATTATCGGCTGGGAAGCACGGGATCGGATGAAAAGGATCTGGCAATCTGTGCTTTGAAGAAGACTATTGCAATCCGGCAACCAAAGCCGGGACTGATCCAACACTCGGACAGGGGAAGCCAATATGCCAGTTATGAGTATCGCAGAATTCTCGAAGCTCACAAAATGCTTCCATCAAGGAGCGGAAGAGGAAATTGTTATGATAATTCGATGGTGGAAACCGTCTTCAAGACAATCAAGTCAGAACTGATATGGCGAACTGTGTTCTACACACGTAAGGATGCAATCAAAGCCATTGGCGAATACATTGACGGCTTCTATAATCCTGTGCGCAGACATTCTGCACTCGGGTATAAATCACCGATCCAGTTCGAGATGATAAACCGTAAATTAGCGACAGAACCTCTCCACTAAATCAGGGCAAGTCCATCGATAATCTCACGTGCTGCGGGTCGTTTGTGACTGGACAGATTGTCGAGAATGACAATATCGCCTGGCTTCAACGT
>NZ_JBHEEO010000045.1:0-7206 GCF_041929965.1 Brucella oryzae
GTCCGCTCCTATCAATGAAGGAGCTTATCTCGCGGCATCATTCACAAAAGAAAAGGTGGGATGTTCGTCGCGCTCACGGTTAACTTGATGGCTTTCCCTTTGAAACGAAACGGAGCTGCGAACAGGCGGAACAATCACTCTTCCCTGGCATAGCGAAAATACAGAGTCTTCGGCTTGGCGAGCTGTCGGAAATTCATGCGTAAGCCTTGTAAGACGCTATAAAAGCTGTGTTTTCATAGAAGCCCGCCAATCTGCTCGGGATCGTACCAGATGTCATCTGTGGACGCGGAGAACGCCTGCATAGTAGGAAATATTGCTATATCTGTTGCTTCATCGAATATCGCATAGTCGAAACTATTATCGGAGTTGAACGAAGGCTGGAGTGCTACCGCGTTATAATTTCGATCATTGTAGGAGCCCCGAACAATATTATTGGAAGAGGTATGTGAAATATTTTCTGATAAGGAGATAATCTTTTCATTATAAGATTCAGCAAAATAAAGTGTATCCAGCGCACTGGATACATCGTGTGCGAATGCTGAATTGCCCGGGATTAGACTTGATACGTTTACTGCTGTAGGCCAGTAGGAACCTGCTGGTTGGCCAGAATTCACCACGAGATCGGCAAGGGAGACATTCTTCACATCTGCGAAGGAAAGATATTCGAAATTTGTGAATTGGATATGATCGGTGGTTGCCGCGCCACGGATCGTAAAGTGGTTGCCTTCACCGAGAATGGTGTAGTCCGCGATGTTGCCGGAGAACACAATCCAGTCGATTCCTTCCCCTCCGTTGGCATAGTTATAAGTTCCACCCAAAAAATTGAGCTGATCATTGTGATCGGAACCGCCGAAATAGCCATTGGAGCTGCCAATGAATGTGACTTTCGGAACGAGATTTCCAATATTCAGAGCTGTTTGCCAATATGCCCCAGGTTGGTGCCCCGAATAGTTTGGTACTTCCGCCAGCGATACATTCTTTGCGTCGGCGAAAGATAAATATTCAAAATTTGTAAACTGGATATGATCGGTGGTTGCCGCGCCACGTATCGTGAAGTGGTTTCCTTCTCCGAGGATTGTGTATTCCGCAATATTGCCGGAGAAGATGAGCCAATCGACTCCTGCTCCTCCGTCCGCATAATTATTGCTCCCTCCATGATATGTAAGCGTATCATTTTGGCTTGTTCCGCTAAAATAGCCGCCATACGATCCACCTATATTGCCCTGATTGCCACCCGGATTGGGTGTGCCTCCATTATTGTCGTTCTGAAGACCAGCCAGATATCCGACAATATAAGTGAAGTCGGCCATACCTTGCCAAACTGTGTATTCAGACGACATATAATGGTGGAAGTCGGCTTGATAGGATTCAGAAAGTGGTATGAATTCGAGTCCCGGCCATACTGAGTTTTGCAAGTGTGGATCGCTCCACCATGACTCGACGTCATAGTCGCCATAAATCAGCAAGCCGGGTGGCGGCGTGCCGCCGAGGGCTTCTGCATCGAAATTCAGAATCTCGTTGGGCTGACGGACGCCAAGGCCTGTCAGATACGCTTGGTTCAGTGGGTTTGAACCCAATGTATACTGAACGTCTTCCAGAAGGCGGCTCAAGAACCTGTCATCCCCGGAGAGTTCATAAGCGCGGACAAAAACCTGAGCAGCAATACGTGACTGTGTTCCCGCCATTCCAAAATTTGTGCCGTCGTAAGAATATGTGTATCCGAACGGGTTTTGCGGATTGTTGTTATAAACATAGTCGGCTTCATGCAGGATTGCTGCAACGCCGTTATCGTTAAGATGCTCATTCTTGCTGCCAGCTATTTGTGAATAAACATAAGCAGCTTCGAGTTGGCTTCGTCCATATGTAGCTGAATTATATATGGAAGTTTGCTGGTAGATACTGTCCCACTGTATGTCTTCGGTCAGCCGGAACAATTCTGCAGCGGCCAGGTTACGGGAATTGGTTTCTTCAGCAGTAAGGGGAGAGCCCGTCAATGCCGCCTGTTCGGCCCATTGCATTGCCGCAGTTGCGCTGTTCTGCCAAAGGGTAACTTGAGATGGATCGTACTGCTTCAAGATATTGCCAAGTTTGGCTGCACTTGCCGCATATTCCCAACTCGACCATTTTGTCGGTGCGAATGCATATAGGACCACATCATCTGCAGCCCAAGAAGCATCGCCCCAGCTGGGCAGATTAGCCCCTTCGACGCCATAGGAGACGCCACCATCCGCCTGTTGTATTCGACGGAAAAAATCCAGTGTCCACATTGCTTCGTCAACGACGTCAGGAATTCCATTCGCATTTTCTGGAATTGATGCTTGGCGGTTGTTCGCGAAGTCTGGAGATAATTCAGCGATCTCAATCAGCTTGCGCGCAGCTTCAACATGTTGAATACGCCGGTCCCAATCACCCGCATCGTGCCATCCTCCCCATGCGCCTTCAAGCACTGTTGTGGTGGCATGAGACACCAGTTCACTGAAGCGACTAGGCAGGTCCGGATCATTGTCCCGGCTTACGTCCGGAGCATAGGTTGACTGATAAACAGTAACTTTCGTGCCGCCTTCTGTGTGCAGCGAGGCCGGACGGGTCCAGCCTGTATACTCGCCTTCAAGAGCGATACCACTGCGCTGGTGATAGAAGCCGCTGAGTGCAACGTCAAAAATCTGTGCCCAATGGTCGTGAGAAATAGCAAAACTCTGAGAAATCCCGATGTCTTCGACGAGCACAGTGTATGTTCCTTCGTCCGTGATATCGGAAAAGTCCATCTTCCAGACTTCGGTTCCCTCACGGTTTGGGGAATTGCTTAAGGGGTCGTACGACTGAACGACAAACGCAGTGCCGGTTTTGACAATTGTGTTCGTTGCAACATCGATAACTTTATATCTGGGAGCCTCATCGTACAGTTGCGCATTGGAAGCCATCGCTCCATTCTGGCCAATTGATACGCCATTCCAGCTCGACAAAGTGGCGAACTTGACAATGTCATCGGGGTCGAAGCCCGTTAAATTGACGTGAATTGCCTCGGATACAATGCTCTCTGGACTAAAAGGGCTATGAACTGTTGTAAAATCAGCATCGTTCAGATCAATGCTGACGGCAGCCCCTTCCGGTATGGGCGCCGAGAGCTTGATAAACACGTTCTGAACAGTTTTGTAGGCTGTATTGTTGTTATACGCGCCTTCCTGAAAGTCACTGGCAAGCCGCGGATCGTCGCGAACTTGTGCCATGTCGATTATGCTGGCTTTTCGGGAAAGCTGTTCGATAGAAACGGATTGCCCGTTGATCGCTATAGACCAATTTGCAATCTGATCTGCAAAAGCGCTTCCAGGAATACCATTTGTGGTTACGAAGAGGTCGGCGATAGAGGAAGCTTCAAAAATGTCGAACGGCATGAAGTATTCGCCGTGCTCGCCCACATATCTGCCGTCATGCTGCTTATAAACGGAACCGTTTTCTGTCCATTCGACGGCGTGATAGCCGCTCCATCCTTGCGGCACATCGGCAATTTCCAGTTTCGAGTCGATCACGTTACCCAACTCCATGCGGATTTGGATTGTGTCGTTCGATACGAAACTTACAGTCACAAACGTGTTTTGCATCAATGCCCCCAGTGCCAGAGACATGGGTACGATAGGGCGAATAAAAATGTCAACTTATACGTGTCTATGAAATAAATAATAATAATATTATATATAACTAATATTGCATACTTTGATTGAGAATCCTCTATAATATTCCTTCTAGCTAATATAAATATGCAGCATATTGATTGACAGCTCATTCCTTAATGCATTTATTCAACTTCAGATGGATTTGATTTGATGTGACAGATTGATCAGTTTTGCTGCTCGTTGTGGGGGATGTGTGAAGGGTTTGGATTTGCGGCTCATTCATTGGCGCGGTGTGATTGATGTTGGTGTATTCTCCTTTATCGTTAACGTGCTGCTGCTAACTTCACCGCTGTTTATGCTTCAGGTCTATGATCGCGTACTTCCAACCGCGAATAGCAGCACACTTCTATATTTGAGCGTCATCGCAGTATTGGCATTGTGCTGCCTTTCATTTCTGGACATCGTTCGCTCGCTTTATGCGCAACATATAGCGACGGACATCGACAAGAAACTGGGAGGGGCGGCCTTTGAAGCTGCACTGGACGAAAGGCATGTGGAAGCCGCTGACATTCAACCCTTGCGCAACTTGGGCAAAGTCAGGGCATTCATAGCTTCAAAAGGATTGCTGAACCTCTTTGATTTGCCATTCGCACCACTCTTTCTGGTTGTGCTCTATTTCATCCATCCCGTGTTATGCTGGCTGACAATCGGTGGAGCTATCGTCCTGCTGACAATAGCGATGGTCAATCAGATCGGGCTCTCGCGTTTGAGTGGACAGAATACCGAGCAGGCAGCCGTTGCCAATCAAGTCGCTCGGGCTTTCATTCAGAATAAGGACACCGTCCGTTCAATGGGTATGGAACGACACGCCGTCCAGGTCTGGGGCAATGCTTTTGCGACATCGTTAATTGTTCAAAATCGAGCAGCTTCCATTAATACTTGTTTCGGAGGCATATCCCGGTTCGTGCGTATACTTCTGCAAATGGCGACACTGGCAGTGGGAGCATGGCTTGTTCTGCAAAACCAGATGACAGCAGGAATGATTTTTGCCTCTTCCCTCATATCCGGACGGGCACTCCAGCCCCTTGATCAACTGATCGGAGGCTGGAAGCAGACGTTTGAAGCTTTGAAGGCGTGGGAGCAGTTGCAGGCTTCACTCTCGTCATATTCAAAGGGCAGGGAAAAGAAAGTTCTTTTTCCTGATCCCAAAGGTACGATTTCGGTTCGCAATCTTGTGTATGCTCGCCCGGGGAAAGGCCCCGAAGCCGAGGCAATTATAAAAGGCGTTAGCTTCGATATCCGCGCCGGTGAAAGAATTGCATTGATAGGGTCGAGTGGCGCAGGCAAGTCAAGCTTGGCGCGCCTACTGGTGGGGGCATTAGCTCCGACATGTGGTTCGATTTGTGTCGATGATGCTGACAGGAAAACATGGGACAAAGCTCAACTCGGTGAAACAATCGGTTACCTTGCGCAAGAAATACAGCTTTTACCCGGAACGATTGCCGAAAACATTGCGCGCTTCGACCCGCGAGCGACAAATGACAGCATCGTATCTGCGGCCTGTCGTGCGCAAGCGCATAAACTTATTCTCAGCTTGAATGATGGTTACCAGACGCGGATAGGCAAAGCATCGGTGCTATCAGGGGGGGAACGACAGCGGATTGGCCTGGCAAGAGCCTTTTATGGTAATCCGAGAATACTTGTTCTCGATGAGGCGAACGCCAATCTCGACAGCGAAGGAGAAGCGTCACTCGAACGGGCTCTGGCAGATGCGCGCGACGATGGAATAACCGTTATATTAATCACACATCGGATGTCGATCGCTGGCACCTGTGACCGGGTTCTCCTCCTGCGTGACGGGGCTATCGTCAACTTCGGCACTCCAGAAGAAGTTTTACGAATGCCACAGCAGGAGATCAAAGGTTCGCTGCAATCATCTTATTTGCAGGAAAGAACGGCAAGGTTTGCGACGAGTTGGAGAACTCGCCCAACTTCGCATGGTCGCGATAATGACTAATCTAAGTTCGAATTGGGCTGATCGGCTTCAATCCAACCGTAGCAGACTATCGTTGTTCGGCTATTTGTTGGTCGTTTTCCTAATTTGCGGCTTTGCTATTTGGGCGGCGACGATGCCGTTGGCGCGCGCTGTCATTGCTCAAGGGAAAATAGCAGCGGTACATCATAATATTTTGATACAACATCTCGAAGGCGGATTGATCAAGAAGGTCCATGTACGTGAAGGGGACTATGTCAAAGCTGGCACCGTTTTGTATACCCTGGATCCCACGGAGGTTCGAACGAATGTTAATAGACTGAGCAAAAAGATCGTGTCTCTTAAAGCCAGTCTGTTACGCCTTGCCGCCGAGCGTGACGGTGCTACAAGCCTGCTCCTGCCAACAGCAGATCAGTTTACACCGCATCTGAGTGACGTTGCAGATATGATTGCGGAACAGCAGAAGGAATTCGACGCAAGATTTGCGCGCTATATTTCGGAGCAGGATATTCTTCGCCAGCGTGTTATCGCACTTAATAAAGCGGCGATTGGGTTGGCAGCTCAGAAAGAAGCAGTCGATAAACAATTAAAAATTATACAGATCGAGCTGGATCGGAAGAAAAGGCTGGTCGATCAGGGGCTGACAAATATTTTTGAGTACACCCAGATTCAGAGAAACAAGACCGATCTGACAGGGCAGGGCGGTGCAATCGAAGCTCAGCTGGCCGCGAATGTGACACAAGTCATTGAAGCACGGGAGCAGATTGAGCGAATAAGAACTCAGCGCGTCGAACAATCGGTGTCCAGTTTAAACGAAATACGTATCCAGCTTGCGGATGCCGAAGAGCAACTGAACGCTGCCTTGTCCGTGTTAGACCGTACGGTGATAAAGACGCCCACAGATGGCATAATTATATCGATGGCGTATGGCGGGGCAGGAAGTGTTATTGCGCCCGGTGAAAAGTTAATTGAGTTGTTGCCAACCACTGAGCGTCCGGTTGTTGAAGCCCGTGTCCCGCTTCAGGAAATTGATGCTCTATGGATTGGCCAGCCCGCACGTTTGCGCCTGACGGCACTCAATGCGAGGCTTACACCTGAGTTGGAAGGTTCAGTTATTTATATATCGGCAGACCGCATCACTGATCCAGCAACCCAGGAGGCTTATTATCGCGCCCGAATAAGAATCTCAGAATCGGCTTCCAATACGATCAATAGTGAGCGGATATACGCGGGCATGCCTGTTGAGATTCACATTGATGCCGGAGAGCGTACATTCCTTGATTATCTCGCCAGGCCAATCATCGACTCTTTTAAGCGCTCATTGACAGAAGAATAAATATGCCTGGTTGCAACATGATGGTGCATTCTTCACGCAGTCGGTCGAACACGCGCTTGAGCGAGTTGGTCTGGAGCTTCTGTGACCGTTTTTACGTTTACTTCGACCTTCTGACTCCAGACCTTCAGAATGCGAGGGTCCGGTGGGATCATCTCATTTTCCAATTCTTACGAGGTGCGGCGCTTATGATTAGAGCGTTTCTCTATCTGAATGAATTGGATGGCTTTGCAAATCAGTTCGTTTCTGATTCAAACTATCTGCCGATG
>NZ_JBHEEO010000046.1:0-2500 GCF_041929965.1 Brucella oryzae
TTGAATGTCTGTTTTGTATGGATTTGAGAAGATGATTTTGATTTGTGTGCTTTGCAGACCTGGCAGCGACCTACTCTCCCGTGTCTTAAGACAAAGTACCATTGGCGCAGGAGCGTTTCACGGCCGAGTTCGGAATGGGATCGGGTGCAGCCGCTCCGCCATAACCACCAGGTCGGCGAAGAACACAAACAGATGATGAGAAGCTGGTTAGGGGAGTAGGGGAATAAGGCAGTAAGGGAGTATGTTTTCCTTAAGCGTCCTCTGCTCCTTTGTCTTTCGTGCCTTGATATCAGAACTAGAACCTCGAAGCGTAAGCTTCGCAAGCGCGACCGCGCGTCGGCCACGTTTGGCCGCCCTCGCGGAGGATCAGCGGCGAAGCCGCGTACGATCCGTGAGCGCTGTTCTAAACTGATATCCATCAAGCTTTGCTTGATGGATATTGTAAATGGGAGTGATCAAGTCGATCGAGCTATTAGTACCGGTAAGCTGCATGCGTTGCCGCACTTCCACACCCGGCCTATCAACGTGGTGGTCTTCCACGGCTCTGATAGGGAATACTCGTTTTAAGGTTAGTTTCCCGCTTAGATGCCTTCAGCGGTTATCTAGTCCGTATATAGCTACCCTGCTATGCCGTTGGCACGACAACAGGTCCACCAGAGATACGTCCATCCCGGTCCTCTCGTACTAGGGACAGATCCTTTCAATATTCCTACACCCACGGCAGATAGGGACCGAACTGTCTCACGACGTTCTGAACCCAACTCACGTACCGCTTTAAATGGCGAACAGCCATACCCTTGGGACCTGCTCCAGCCCCAGGATGCGATGAGTCGACATCGAGGTGCCAAACAACCCCGTCGATATGGACTCTTGGGGGTCATCAGCCTGTTATCCCCGGCGTACCTTTTATCCGTTGAGCGATGGCCCTTCCACGCGGGACCACCGGATCACTATGACCGACTTTCGTCTCTGCTCGACTTGTCAGTCTTGCAGTCAGGCAGGCTTATGCCATTGCACTCGACGAACGATTTCCGACCGTTCTGAGCCTACCATCGCGCGCCTCCGTTACTCTTTAGGAGGCGACCGCCCCAGTCAAACTACCCACCATACACGGTCCTGGACCCGGATAACGGGCCGCAGTTAGACATCCATAAAAACAAGGGTGGTATTTCAAGGATGACTCCACAAAGGCTGGCGCCCCTGCTTCAAAGTCTACCACCTATCCTACACATGTCGTCACGAATGCCAGTGTAAAGCTATAGTAAAGGTGCACGGGGTCTTTCCGTCTAACCGCAGGAACCCCGCATCTTCACGGGGAATTCAATTTCACTGAGTCTGCGTTGGAGACAGCGGGGAAGTCGTTACGCCATTCGTGCAGGTCGGAACTTACCCGACAAGGAATTTCGCTACCTTAGGACCGTTATAGTTACGGCCGCCGTTTACTGGGGCTTCAATTCAATGCTTGCACATCTCCTCTTAACCTTCCAGCACCGGGCAGGCGTCAGACCCTATACGTCGTCTTGCGACTTCGCAGAGCCCTGTGTTTTTGGTAAACAGTCGCTACCCCCTGGTCTGTGCCACCCCCACCTGGTTGCCCAAATGGAGGTCACGCTTCTTCCGAAGTTACGCGTGCATTTTGCCGAGTTCCTTCAACGCAGTTCTCTCAAGCGCCTTGGTATTCTCTACCAGTCCACCAGTGTCGGTTTAGGGTACGGTCTATATGCAGGAGCTATTTCCTGGAACCGCTTCGCTGCAAGATCAATCCAATAAGACCTTACAACACACGCAATCCGTCACTACCTGCAGGCCCACGAATATTAACGTGGTTCCCATCGACTACGCCTTTCGGCCTCGCCTTAGGGGCCGGCTAACCCTGCTCAGATTAACTTTAAGCAGGAACCCTTGGACTTTCGGCGAGGGAGTCTCTCACTCCCTTTATCGTTACTCATGTCAGCATTCTCACTTCCGATACCTCCAGGATGTCTCACGACTGTCCCTTCACAGGCTTACGGAACGCTCCGCTACCACGCACATACGTGCATCCACAGCTTCGGTGTATGGCTTGAGCCCCGGTACATTTTCGGCGCAAAGACCCTTATTTAGACCAGTGAGCTGTTACGCTTTCTTTAAATGATGGCTGCTTCTAAGCCAACATCCTGGTTGTTTTGGGATCCTCACATCCTTTCCCACTTAGCCATAACTTAGGGACCTTAGATGGTGGTCAGGGTTGTTGCCCTCTCCACGACGGACGTTAGCACCCGCCGTGTGTCTGCCGACTAGTACTCCCCGGTATTCGGAGTTTGGTTAGGATCAGTAAGACGGTGAGTCCCCATAGCCCATCCAGTGCTCTACCCCCGGGGGTATTCGGTCGACGCTCTACCTAAATAGATTTCGCGGAGAACCAGCTATCTCCAAGTTTGATTGGCCTTTCACCCCTAGCCACAAGTCATCCCGATCTATTGCAACAGATATGGGTTCGGTCCTCCAGTACGTGTTACCG
>NZ_JBHEEO010000047.1:0-6010 GCF_041929965.1 Brucella oryzae
GAAACGGCGCTGAACTGTGGCGGCAGCTTCGGCTGGCTGGTTTTGGCGGAGGTCTCCGCGTTGTCACTGAATGGGCAACACGACGAAGGCGGGCGGAAAAAGCCGAAAACGGGCTCGGCCACGCGCCGGCGGCACGCACCATCGTTCGCCTAATGACACTTGAACGCAACAACTTGACCAAGGCGCAGACGATGACGGTCGCTGCGATCGAGGAGCAACTACCAGACCTAGTCGAGGCCAGAGATGTTGTGGAAAGCTTCCACGAAATGCTGCGGCGCAAGTCCAAAGATGATCTGGACACGTGGATCGACCGCGCAGCAGCAAGCTTGGTCGCCCCATTCGCGAACGGTATCATCCGCGACAGGGCAGCCGTCCAAAATGCGATAACCTCACAGTGGTCTAACGGCCAGACAGAGGGACAAATCACCAAGCTAAAACTCATCAAGAGGCAAATGTATGGACGTGGGAAGCTCGATCTGCTGGAAGCACGTGTCATCGGAGCGACCTGATGTCAGCGAGATTACGTCAGAGCCCCGTTTAAACGCCGATTGACAATCTGGAACCAGAACTACCCGAGTGATATTTTTCTATACTTGATGCTTCTTGATTGAAATCAATGCGGCTTATCTTGCAACCCATAAACTCAGGTCGGTTGCATTGAAAGAGAGCGGGACTAATGCATGAGTGACATCGCACAAGACGGCGATGGAAAACGATTTCGTTTTCCTACCGCATTCACCATTCTTTTTGGCCTCATTGTCATTGTCGCGGCGCTGACCTGGATCATTCCAGCTGGCCAGTACGAGCGAACCATGAATGCGGCTTTGAACAAGGAAGTTCCTATTGCTGGGACTTACAAGGTCGCTGAATCCAATCCGCAAGGTATTACAGATATATTCATGGCACCGATCGGAGGGCTTTATAATCCTTCGACCAATCAGGCCAATGCGATTGATGTGGCGGTTTTCGTTCTCATTATTGGTGGTTTCATTGGTGTTGTTGCTTCTACCGGCGCTATTGATGCTGGCATTGGCAGCGCGATGATTGCTCTAAAAGGGCGAGAGAAATGGTTGATCCCCGTGCTTATGGCGCTGTTCGCCTTCGGCGGCACAACCTATGGCATGGCGGAGGAAACGCTTGCCTTCTATATGCTTCTGCTTCCAATCATGATAGCGGCGCGTTTCGATGCCGTAACCGCCGTTGCCGTCATATTGCTTGGAGCAGGCGTCGGCGTTCTCGGTTCGACAGTCAATGCATTCGCTACGGTCATAGCCTCGGATGCTGCAGGCGTACCTTTCACCAATGGTCTCGTGCTACGCTGCATCATACTGGGGCTTAGCTGGCTGGCCTGCGTAATCTACGTGATGCGTTATGCTGAACGGGTGCGGCAAGATCCTACGAAATCACTCGTCTACGACATGAAGGCGGCGAACGAAAAACACTTTCTAAGTGCGCATGAGGGTGAAAAGGCTAACTTTACACTTTTGCACAAGATCGTACTAACGGTCTTTGGTCTCACCTTTGTCGTCATGATCTGGGGTGTTTTGAAAGGCGGCTGGTGGATGGGGGAAATGAGCGGGTTGTTCCTCGCTTCGGCTATCCTGATTGGCTTTATCACACGACCTGGTGAGGCAAGTTTTGTCGACAGTTTCGTCAACGGTGCACGCGACCTGCTTGGCGTGGCGCTGATCATTGGCCTGGCGCGCGGCATCGTCGTGGTCATGGACGCTGGCAAGATCACAGATACCATCCTGCACTGGGCGGAGCTTTCCGTCTCCGGGTTGGGTAAGGTGGCCTTCATCAACGTGATGTACTGGCTTCAGGTACTCATGTCCTTCTTCGTGCCGTCTTCGTCCGGTCTGGCGGTCCTTTCCATGCCGATCATGGCACCTGTGGCAGATTTCGCCGGCGTTGGCCGCCAGTTTGTGGTCACCGCCTATCAGTCTGCAAACGGGCTCGTGAACCTGATCAATCCGACTTTTGCGGTCGTAATGGGTGCACTGGCAATTGGTCGCGTCCCCTATGAACGCTGGTTGCGCTTCATGTGGCCGCTGCTTTTGATCCTGACCATTATCATCATGGCGTGCCTGAGCGCCGCTGTTCTGCTTGCTTGAAGGAGATTACGATATGAGCTTGACCTATGGTGTTCATTCCGAAGTTGGCAAACTGCGCCGTGTCCTCGTCCATCGTCCGGGCTCGGCACTTGCCCGCTTAACGCCGTCGAACTGTCATGAGTTGCTTTTCGATGATGTCATCTGGGTCAAGCAGGCCCGTGTCGAACATCTCACCTTTGTCGACGCCATGCGACATCGTGGCGTGGATGTCGTCTTTCTGCGAGAGATGCTGGCAGAGACGATGCAGGATGCCGAGGCCCGCCGCTGGCTTCTGGAGCGTCGTGTCAACGAGAATACCGTAGGCGTTGGTCTGGCTGACGATTTGCGAGCCCACCTCATGGAGATTGACGCCGATGCCTTGTCGCTGATCCTGATGGGCGGCTTGAGTAAAGCCGAACTGCCAATCAAGGGACGTGGGCTTTTCGCGCCAACATTGCGACCGGAGGATTTCGTCCTGCCACCTCTGCCTAATCATTTGTTTACTCGCGATACAACCTGCTGGATCGGTGGTGGTGTCACGCTCAACCCGATGCGTTGGAATGCACGCAAGCTGGAAACCGTCAATATCACGGCCATCTATCGTTTCCATCCGGATTTTCGCGACGCGGGCTTCCCGGTCTGGTGGGGTGATCCCGATACGGATTATGGGCTTGCCACATTGGAGGGTGGGGATGTCATGCCACTTGGAAACGGTATTGTTCTTGTTGGCATGGGCGAGAGGAGCACACCGCAGGCGGTGGGGCAACTGGCGCGCGCATTGTTTCAGAAGGGGGGGGCTGAGCATGTGATCGCCTGCAAGCTGCCTGTAGAGCGTTCATCCATGCACCTGGATACTGTGTTCAGCTTTTGCGATCGTGATCTCGTGACGCTCTTTGCCGATGTTGCAGAAAAGATCGAGCCCTATTCGATCCGTCCGGGCAAGACAAAAGATGAAATAGACGTCAGGGCGGAAGGACGCAAGCTTACCGAGGTCGTTGCTGAAGCGCTGGGACTGAAGAAGTTGCGCGTTGTTGAAACGGGTGGTGATGCTTACGTCGCCGAGCGCGAGCAGTGGGATGACGGCAACAATGTCGTTGCACTGGAGCCGGGTGTGGTCATTGCCTATGACCGCAATACCTACACCAATACACAATTGCGCAAGGCAGGCGTCGAGGTCATCACCGTGCCCGGTGCAGAACTCGGGCGCGGGCGAGGCGGCGGCCACTGCATGACCTGTCCATTAATACGCGATCCAGTTTGAGGAGACGAAAATGCCAGTCAATATCAAGGGCCGTAGCGTCCTGAAGTTGCTCGATTTCACGCCGGATGACATCCGGTTCCTGCTAAAGCTCTCGGCCTCATTGAAACAGGCCAAATATGGCGGTTATGAAGATCAAAGGCTGAAAGGCAAGAACATTGCGCTGATCTTTGAAAAAGACTCCACTCGCACGCGTACCGGGTTCGAGGTCGCCGCCTATGACCAGGGTGCACATGTTACCTATCTGGGGCCCACCGGTACCCAGATAGGTAAGAAGGAATCCATGAAAGACACAGCCCGCGTGCTTGGTCGTGTCTACGACGCTATCGAATATCGCGGCTTCGGGCAGGAACAGGCGGAGATTCTGGCGAAATGGTCGGGTGTGCCGGTTTATAATGGTCTGACAGATGAATTTCATCCGACCCAGATTCTCGCCGACTTTCTTACCATGCGCGAATATACCCGCAAACATTTGTCGCAAGTCACCTTCGCCTTCCTCGGCGATGCCGGCAACAATATGGGCAATTCACTCCTGACAGGGGCGGCACAGATCGGCATGGATGTGCGCCTTGCCGCACCGAAAGCCTGTTGGCCAGAACAGGAACTGATCGACCGCTGTCAGGAAATCGCGCTTCAGACCGGTGCGCGCATTACACTCACCGAAGACCCCGTAGCCGCCGTCAAGGGATGTGATTTTATCTATACGGATGTCTGGGTATCGATGGGCGAGCCGGATTCGGTATGGGCAGAACGTATCGAACTGCTGACGCCCTACCGTGTAACGCCGGAGATCATGGCGGCGGCTGGCAATCCACATGCGAAGTTCATGCATTGTCTTCCAGCCTTCCATAATCGCGAGACGGAGATCGGAGAGAAGATATTCGAGAAATTCGGCATCGACTGCATGGAGGTGAGCGAGGCGGTCTTTGAATCAAACGCTTCTATCGTTTTCGATCAGGCGGAAAACCGCATGCACACTATCAAGGCAATACTCGTAGCAACGTTGGGAAGTTGACATGCGGATCGTTGTGGCTCTGGGAGGTAATGCGCTTTTAAAACGTGGAGAGCCAATGACCGCCGAGGTCCAGCGCGCCAATGTACGGAAAGCCGCAAAAGCGCTGGCCGAGCTTGCACGTAACCACAACATCGTGGTTGCGCATGGCAACGGTCCGCAAGTCGGGCTTCTGGCACTCCAGGCTTCCGCTTATGCGGATGTCCCCGCTTATCCGCTCGATATTCTGGGGGCAGAAAGCGTCGGTATGATCGGCTATCTGGTAGAGCAAGAACTGACCAATGCCTTGCCCACGCAAACGCGGCTCGCCACGCTCTTGACCCAGATTGAGGTGAATAGTGACGACCCGGCCTTTTCCCATCCGGAAAAACCCATCGGTCCCGTCTACGACAAGGCAGATGCCGATCGTGTCCGGGCGGAACATGACTGGGTGCTCATCGAAGAGAGCGAGGGAAAATGGCGGCGCGTGGTGCCGTCGCCGCGTCCCCAACGTATCACTCAGATCCAAGTCATCCAACTTCTGGTTGAATCTGGCGTTGTCGTCATCTGCGCGGGCGGTGGCGGTATTCCGGTTATTCGTAACGAGCAGGAGGAAATTGAAGGCATCGAAGCGGTGATTGATAAGGACCGGGCGGCAGGGCTTCTCGCAGAAGAACTCAATGCCGACGCTTTCCTGATGCTCACAGACGTGGACGCTGTCTATAGCAACTGGGGAACGCCGGCCCAGCATCCGATCAGCAGGGCGACGCCAGCAGAACTCTCAACGCATAAGTTTGCTTCCGGTTCAATGGGCCCCAAAGTCGAAGCGGCCTGCACTTTTGCTTCCCATCCCGGCCGCATCGCGGGGATAGGACGGCTCGAAGATGCGGCAGCGCTCCTTTTCGGTCGGGCTGGCACAGTGATAAAAATATAAGGTCGGCTAGCGTCCCGAACGTTTGCCAGAAGGGAAGTTGTCGTTTCCATGGATACATTGACAAGGCCCGGAACGGCATTGTTGCATGAAACGAATTGGTGGCGGATTCCGATCTTTGATGCTGGCTTATGTGGTTTCAACTTTGACGCGGACGGATTTCGGGCGTGGTGTCTGCAGCATGCGGTTACGGACGCCGCATCCAAGTTTAACTTCAGTCTTCTGGTTGGTGAATTTGCGTGATCTTAGCTTTGGCCCGTTTGTTGATTTATAATTGCCTATGGCGTTTTCTACTCTCGCTCGCTTCCCATACTCGGTAAGATTTTGCCACTCCATCCGACCGCGTTGAGCATTTGTGCGGCTATGCCAGTCACGCTGATCAGGTGGGGGGCCATATGACGCTTCTTGTAAGTCTCGTATTCGTGGCGGAATGATAATGCTCACACCGGGACTATGACTGCGTAAAGCTTGATAGGTTTGATCACTGTCATAAGCACCATCTGCCATGAAACAAGCGATGGGGCGATCAATCATATCAAGCAAATCAGGAACCTGGCTGAGGTCACTTGTATTTTGATCAGTCAGTGTTTCTGCAATGACCTGATTGCTATCTGCATCAATAGCAAGATGCAGCTTGAGCCATTTTCGGGCAGATTTAGCGGCTGTGTCGCAAAATTTTCACTTCTTCTGAGCTATGTGAACGACGGTGCGTATAACTGAGTGAGGCGGATGCGAAT
>NZ_JBHEEO010000048.1:0-6005 GCF_041929965.1 Brucella oryzae
AAAGCAAAAGTTTTGACTGCCAGCCGGAAACCCATTCCGTCAATCACGAAAGACGTGGGCTATTCGTTGCGCTCACATTGCAATTCAACCATTGAGGATGAAGCATCGACGGAACTGTTCGCCTCAGAACCGAGTGGAGCGTCAGTCATGTCAACGGGAAGAAACAAGGGCTCCGGCGAGGGAGGCAGAAGCCCCTTCCTCTTCAACTCGCTACGCCACATATAAATCTGCTGCCGCGATACATCGTGACGTAGCGAAACTTCTGTTACTGTCGCGCCATCAACCCCAACCGAACTGACTATCGCAAGCTTCTCTTCGACCCGCCACCGACGGCGGCGTTCGTGACCCAGTATCTCCATCCGCATCGTCTACCTCAATCTCAAGACACGTCATTAACGTCGTCGCTAAAGACGTGTCTTACGTCACGAGGCTTTGCTTCAACAGGCGGTAGCAATCGGGCCGTTACAAATGTAGAAAATTGGAGCCTTATGATGCGGGACGTTACTATATATGCAGGTTGGGACATCTACCTAAATTTTGAGAAAAGCCATCTTACAGGCGCAGTCATCCGCCAAGTGCGACTATTGACGATCAAATTTTTCTCCGCCTTCTCGTTCTCAAGATTCTCACTAATCTGAGCAATATTTAACAGCGCGGCATCAAGCTGAGTTACAAGTCCTGCGCATTTCTCGTCTGATAATGCTAGCGACCGCAGGTTCTTTGACCAAATATCTATAAAGTGAAATGGTAACGCGGTTGGCTTTTCAAGCCACATCAACGCGGATCGAGCTTTCTCTTGCTTTTTCTTTACAAAAGAATCGCGCACAACCTTATTATAGGTCGTTTTTTGTTTTTTAAGTTCTCCCTCCATGACTTTATGAATATTCTCGTAAATACCGTCTTTATAAAGCACCGGCCATTTACTACCCATATTACGGACAGCCTGATGCTTTGTATCGTAATAACTCGTCGCACTCAACGCGACTCCTTTAAAACCGGACAATGCTGCCAATAAGTGCGGATGGTATCGAGACGTAATAGTCAAACCACCGATACTTACGGGAAAGCCATCTTCAGCAAGCTGTTTAGGGTCTAATAATGAAATGCTGAAGCCATTGCTTTCCAGTTGGCACCGTAACGCCTCACTTGGCCCCCTCACATCTGCGGCCATAGCTGCAGCATATATAATGCTCCCAATTCCGTATGACTTTAGTAACTCCATTACAGACGGACTTAATAAGCTGGCAGCAGCGGCATCACCGGGGAACAAATCGTTCTGGAGACATATCACCAGCGCGGGGACATCTAAGATTTGAAGCGGATACTCCACCCGACCATCACCGACGGATAGAAGTGCATCATCGCCTGAAAAACTAACCTGCCCTGGCGCGAGGGAGTTTAATAGATCGTAAGACTCGACATCTCGGACATCGACAGAATCGAACGTCGACAAAATACCAACCAGTCCAGAAACGTCATCCTGTTTTGTAGGTAGAAACCCAAGACCTGTTGCAATAATGCGCGCCCCAGATCGCCATGCGATGAGTCGGGCTAATAATAAAATTATGTAGTTCGCGGGCCACAATTCATTGAAATACCCGCCACCGATTATATGAATCTGATCTATATTATGACGTCTAACTGCTTCCACACAGTTTATTACGCTCCAAGCACAATCTGGATCATAAAAGCTGGCCTGTATTTCATCCCATGAATTTGACGAATTGCGAACCCGATCTGAAACCGCAGAATATGTATAAGTCCATAGGCTTTCATCAGATTTCAATGTATAAATATCGTCACCGACAAATTCTTCCACATTATCGGAGTTGTATCCATCACATATTATTATAGAAGAGTCATCGAATTTCCTTATTTCTTTTATCCAAGAAGCAAGTATGACTTCATCACCGAAGTTTGGTCCCCCAACAGCACCGATTAATAGATATTTAGCCATCGAGGTTTTACTTTCTATTTCTAGCCGAACGGTTAACTGCCCCGTCCCTTTAAAACTCTGCGAAGCATCACCTTCGCTTTTATAAGCAACATATTAACAACTCTGCCAAAAAAAAAACAACCTTCAGCATTAACTTTACGATCATACTAAAATTTCTATAATCTTCATGAAAGGAACAAAAAAGTAAGTACGAGGCTTCAAATTACCCCTTACCTCTAGCGAGACCTTTAATGAGGCTCGGGAAACCTTTGACACTTTTCTCAACAAAAACCATTCTGACGATCTCTTTAAGGAAAACAAGGAAAGACCCGAATTCGAACAAGAACGGAACGTATCTATTGTGCTTTTTATAGTACTGTTTAATTAATTTTCTGTTCCTTATTGCGTAATACCTAGAGACGTTACTCGAGTCGTTTAGATGCCTAAGCCCCACATTTACACTCCTCTGCCTCCTAACTTTCTGAAGACATTCTTCTGCAATAAATGCCACTTCAGTATGCTTCGAAGCGAGCCAACCATAAATGGCGTCGTCCCAAACGATAAAGAATCGCGGATCTGGCAACCCGATCTTGTTCACTATACTGCGATGAACCATCATCCCTTCAAAACAACCGTAATTGGTCAGGAAATATCCTTTTCCTTCATAAGGATCTTTCAGAAAAGGCAACTGAACCGCAAGGCTATCGCTTACCCATTGCTCGCAAAAAAAATGATCGCCGTTTGGATCCTGCCTGCCAGCATGAAAACATTTGAATTGACCTGCCCAACGCATCATTTTCTCTAAGCCGTGAGGAAGAATGATAACGTCGTCATCCATAAGCCAGAACCAATCCGCAGATGTTTTCAAAGCTTCTTTCACACCGACAGAAAAGCCTCCCGCTCCCCCGATATTTGTGTCTAGAGTTTTTATAATAAGTTCAAAGCCTAGCTCTCTCGATGAAAATGCCCCAAGGATATCTTTGGTCAGATCGTTGCTATTGTTGTCGACCACAATGACAAAATTCGGCTTACGTTCAAGCGATATGATGCTCGTTAAGAGATCAGCTAGTAAAGTATGTCTATTATACGTTACGATAACGATGGCCACATTTTGATCGTCTTTTATTTCTGTAACCGTCATAGTATACGCTCTCACTCAAGCAGTTAGGGCTTTCGGTCAAATCTATAGCGAATGCCATCAAAGAAAGCGCACCACCATTCGTTAAAGCCGCGCCAATCTAGCTTTTTCTTTATCAGAAAATAATAAGGATATAACATAATATCCGCACAGAAACTCAAAGGTCGGCGATGCCGACGGGCAAGATATCCACGGTTACGAAAAAAGTAATATTTCTTGAAACTGCTTTCCGGAACCAATAATTGAATTCGACCTTCAATGATCGAGGCAATTTCCCCCCAAACAGGCGGATGGCTTACCAACGCCGTTGTTAGAGTACCGAAGCGTACGCCATTACGTTTCAGACGCAACAAGAAATCAACTTCGTCACCGCGAATAAATAATCGAATATCCGGGATACCAACCTTAAAGAAAACGTCACGGCGAATAAGCGCACCGTTAAAAAAATGCGCTAAATTTGCGATAAATTCGTGTTCTTGAACTGCCTTGCGGTCGATAGTCAGTCGTCCATCAATCTTGAATGGAAATGCCGTTTTGAGGTTATCTTGAGGCGACACAATCAAGGGAGAGATCACATCAAGATCATATTTCTCAGCTCCATCCAGAAGCGCCCTAAGACAGTCCGCGCCAATAGGGCAGGCATCATCATCCATGATCCATACCCAATCAGCACCTGATGCGAGCGCGGATAGGATTGCAAACGAAAACCCACCGGCACCGCCCAGGTTGATCTCTGACTTATGATAAGTTAGATCAAGACCGTCATAATCCGGCTTCCCGCTCTGGCCAGCATCAACAAGATGTATCGATACCAATTCCGGTTTTAGTTGTTTGGATGCATTAAGAAGACGGTTAATGTCATCTGGACGGTTGCACGTCAATACGGCCATTGAGACAGACAAAGCAAAACTTTCCTTTGAAAAATATCGTATTCATATAGGCATAGCGGTTGAATACTTCTACTCAACCGCTATGCCGAACGTTCTGATATTTCAAGCTCAATTGCCTCTCAAACGTGACTCAATGGTTGTTTCATAACATTTCAGCGCCGCCCCAATCGCCTGATGCATATCAAGATACCGATATGTACCGAGACGACCTCCGAATATCACATCGCGCTCAGCATCTGCCATTGTCTTATAATCGAGATAAGTCTTCTTATCTTTCTGCGTATCGATAGGGTAATAGGGTTCGTCACCGCGCTGAGCAAAACGTGAGTACTCGCGGACGATGACGGTCTTTTCTTTCTGATAATCGCGTTCCGGGTTGAAGTGCCTGAACTCAAGGATACGTGTAAATGGAACATTTTCATCAGCGTAGTTCATGACGGCTACCCCCTGAAAATCTCCCACCTGCAGAACTTCTGGCTCGAAATCAATAGTACGCCATCCAAGTTCCCCCGCCTTATAATCAAAGAATTTATCAATGGGCCCGGTATAAACCACTGGCTTTCCGACAGGTATCTGATCTTTGATTTCAAAATAATCGACACCAGTGCGGACGTGAATCAGTGGATTAGACAGCATTCGTTCAAATATCGCTGTATAACCGTCGACTGGTAGGCCCTCATAGGCATCGTTAAAGTAGCGATTATCGAAATTATAGCGAACAGGTAAGCGAGTAATAATATGCTCTGGGAGCTCACGTGGATCAGTCTGCCATTGTTTGGCTGTATAGCCGCGAATAAACGCTTCATAGAGTGGACGACCAATCAACGAGATCGCCTTTTCTTCTAGGTTTGCGGGCTTTTTATCTCCCAGCTCACGCGATTGTTCCAAAATCAATTGTCGTGCCTCCAGTGGCGACATACGGCGACCGAAGAACTGACACACAGTGCCAAGGTTGATTGGCATCGAGTAGACCTGATCTTTATAAGAGGTGTATACGCGGTGCTTGTAATCAGTAAATTTGGTAAAATTGTTTAGATAATCCCAAACTAGCTTGTTAGGCGTATGAAAAAGATGTGCGCCATACTTGTGCACTTCAATACCAGTCTGAGCATCGTTCTCACTATAGGCATTCCCGCCGATATGATCTCGGCGGTCTAAAATGAGAACCCTCTGCTTCAGTTCATTGGCGACACGCTCCGCTATAGTAGCCCCGAAGAAACCAGCACCAACAATTACAATATCGTAGTTCTCAAAATTCACGATGGGCCATCCAGCGTTTGTTGAAGTTAGACATATTACTTCTTCAATAATCGAACTTAGTGGTCAGCTCAAGGTCAGATTCTCACCCGCATGACTACTTGAATAGAGGCACAGTTCGAACATGGAGTTTGCACATTCTCCCACACTGTGAGTGGGTATCGGCGTTGGCTTAAAAAATTCAAAAAATCAGGTTGCAATGACGCGGTCACAAGCCGGGCCTTCTCGTCATCTAACCAGTCACGCGGCTTGCGCGTATGCGCCGTCTCTACCCCATTGATTTTGGGCATTTTGGGTGAGCTAGGTTTCTGCCAGAAGGTTTTCAACAATAGCAGGAGAATCGTAAGTGTTATGATAATGCCATGGTCGAGACCGTCTTCAAGACGATCAAGTCGGAACTGATCTGGCGCACGGTATTCCAGACTAGAAATGACGCGATCAAAGCCATTGGCCAATACATTGATGGGTTCTATAATCCGGTGCGCAGACATTCTGCCCTCGGATATAAATCCCCGATCCAGTTCGAGACTATGAACCGGAAATTAGAGATAGAAGCTCTCCACTAAATAAGGGCAAGTCCACATACAGGTTCCGCTGTTAAAATCTCAAATATCTGGGAGTGATTCATATCGTCATTCATAGGACTCTCCGTATGATTCATACGGAAAATCGCCCATCCCACCGAATAATAATATGTGGGATGGCTTATACCAAAGCGCATAAAGTTTGACTCAAAAGGGCTTCCACTGTGCTTTGTTTTGTGATTCCTCCTCCCAAACAGGAG
>NZ_JBHEEO010000049.1:0-5370 GCF_041929965.1 Brucella oryzae
GGTGAGGGGCTCTTCTGCCTGAATGCCTTGAGCGCCTTGTAGAAGCTCCAAATGAGATCGCGTATATTTTCCACCCACCGGACGTGCTGTGGCGTCGCCGGCATCAGCTTTTGCAGCAGCCGCTCCGCATGCACCCAGCACAGCGCATGATTGCCAACCCGGAACTGGCCGGCATCGTCGGAGATAATGACGGCATTGCCCAGCAGGCCGTGGTGGCGAACAGAACCCCAGATGCCCGCTTCCGCGACGACCCGAACCATGTCCTTATCGAAGATGTCGACACCTTTTTGCGCCAGGTGTTCCAGAAAGGGGACCTGGTTGCTAAAGCGTTGAGGTGTGCGTGTTTGCAGCCTGGCGATGACTGTCGGATCCACGCCATGTCGCGTCTTCAGATAATCAGAAGTAGCATCGTTAAGCACATAATCCTGATAATTGCCGCGCAAGAGCGACAGGAAGTTCAGGCGGGATTTTGTTTTCGTGGTGCGAAAGACGGTAAAATGCTCGCCGCCAATATGGGTGGTATAGAAGTTATCACGCGCATGACGGGCCCCGGTGTCATCGACCGTTACATAGGCTTCCGACACCAGGCCAGCATGCAGAACGGCAGCATCCTCAGCAACAAAGCCATCCAGCCCCTTGGTGAGCAAACGCACAACCTGGCGTTTGGAGATGTCCATGCCGATGTCATTAAGCAGGGTCGACAACCGTTGCGCTGTGACCTGACCTTGCGCATGCAGCATCAGGCAGAGCCGCCTGAGGTTTGGGCCATAACCACCGACGATTCCGGCAGGTAACGGCGCAAGAATAGTCTTACCGTTCGGAGCAACCCAGCATTCGCGCCGGTAGTGAATAACCTCAGCGCGCAAAACTATATCGCGCACGTAATAGCTCTTGTAGCCCTTGAAGCGTGAACCGTCCGGAACACGGGCATGAAGAACCACATCCCGATCAACGCGCTCGACATCCAGTTTCGGTCCACGCGGCTTCTTCTTGCCCGCCTGCTTGTCCTGAGCTTTCGCGTCCGTTGCCTTATCCATGCCCGACGGTTTGAACGGCGGCCGTGGCGGCAGGTTTTTCAGTCGCGCAATTTCATCGCGAAGGAGTTGGTTCTCAACTTTAAGCCGGGTGTTTTCCAGACGGAGCTCGGCATTCTCCTTACGGAGTGCTGTATTCTCAGCTTCCAGTTTTTCAAGCCGAGCCTCTGCACGTTCGGTTTTCTCAACCAAACCCGTGACCAGACTGCGCAACGCGTTCAGTGAAAGCGTGTCAGCATGCTTGGGCGAGGGAAGCATTCTCTTCGGCATCGCAAAAGAGAATCATGATTTGCCAAAATCAGGAATCCCATAGCCATGAAATATCGATGCGGAACTCACGATATGCACAGTGTTTAATATTTCTGACTTGGAATCAGAAACAGGGTCTTGGCCACCAAATTTGCCCCGCTTACGGCCGCACAGCATTCATGGTGAGGCGTATTCACCGAAATGGCGTTCGCAAAAGAGCGGTTGAATTCGGCCTCAGACCCTGCTGAAGCATATTCATTCCTTGCGGATATGTTGCAAGAATCCGCTTCGGCTGGACAGGCTGCCGCCGACGGGATGTCGGGGGATGCCGGCAAACATCGTCATTGCGCCGACAGAAGCCCGATGGCGCACCACACTATATGGCCCGTAGCGATGGCGTTAAGATAGGAGGAATAATAGCGTTCCAAGCAGGGGGCGATCTGGATAGCCGCGATTAGAACTTGATTGCAAACCTTGCTCCGGTTGTGTGGGCTGTCGACTTTGAAGAAATCTGGGCCTGATAATTCAGGTTGAAGTTAGACGTCTTTGAGACGGGCATATCCAACCCGGCTTCGAGGGTCGCTACATCACTGGCGATTGGAGTACCGTAAATGGTGAACTCGTCTGATCCTGTGAAACCATGCTCCGCCGCTCCACGTACATTATTTGAAGTCTTGCGGTAGCCTGCACCTGTTGAAACAGCGGCCGTCGTGTTGCCTCCAAGTTCCACTTCAGTTTTCGCACGAATGCCCAGGGTGACGAACGCGGCGGATGTTCTGGTTTTGGAACCGCGAAGAGCGGCTGCGCCGCCGTCTTCGTTATAGGCGCCCGTGTGATGATTGACGTAAGCCAAATTTCCGTACGGTTCCAAAGTGATCTTCTTGGCATGGATCTTATAAGCGACTTCACCGAAGGCTTGGAAAGTGCGTGCATTTGCATTGCTGGTCGGACTTTGAGGTCCGAAGCCAAAGAATGCTGCTGTACGTTCCGTATCGACCTTATGCCACGAATTGGCGACACCAAGACGAAGAGCGATATTGCCGTTCCATTCTTTTGCGACATGTGCCCCGACGTGGAAACTGTCTACCGAAGCGGAAGATGCTCTAGCGTCGGCTTTGATTGTCGAGTTGCTGTATCCCGCGAAAGCCCCAGCAAGCCAGCCATTCTCTGCAATCGTATCAGCGCCAACAAGGAAGCCGCCCGTGGAATGTTTCACATCGGCATAGTTGCCATTGCCGTCGATCTTGTTCCAGCCGCCATAGGCCTGTACCCAGGCACTCCATTCGTGATCGATTTTCGTGCTGAACATATCGTCATTCATGACGATACCGCCAAGAGCGCCGCGCATGCGATTATTGATGATGTCGCGTATGTACCGGCTTTCCTCGATCAATGCGGATGACGTCGAACCATAGATTTCGCCGGACAGGCTGTCGAGGGCGTTGGCGATGACGGTCGTGTTGTCGGGTAGCTTTACGAAAGCGTTATAGATTCCAGAACTGGTGCCCATGCTGTCGAGAGCATTTGCGACCGCGAAATGGTTTGCTGTCGTACCCTTTGAAATAAAGGGGACTTCGTTACGGGCCAATTCCAGTTGCACTAAACCTGCATTGTAATCATAGAACAAAGACGGATTAAGGAATGCGAATTCCGATGTGACGTTACCGAACGAGCCGGTCAGTTTTCCATCCGCCTGCAGGATCGTGTATCTCGTATTTAACGCATAATCGCCAGCGAAGCCGATATGCGCAACGGTTCCTCCGCTGATCGTCGCATCACCTGTGACAGTGATGCGATCACTTTCAGTGTTGAGCGGATCGGTTTCAACATTGTAGATCGAGCCGCTCTCAAGAACGAGATTGCCGTTTACGGTCAGCGTTCCGATGGAGTTGCCTGGAGCCAGTATGCCTCCATCAGCAACGGAGATATGCGAGTTCAACCCGCTGCCGATTGTGCCGACACCAGAAAGGATGCCACCGGATTCCACGATCAGGCTGCCGCCGAGCGCCCCCTTGGCATCTGCGGTGCCTGTGTTGATAGCACCGCTGCTAATCTTAACGACACCACCGAATGCAGAAGAATCGCCAATGAGAAAGAGCGTGCCTTCTCCATTCTTCAAAATGGTTCCCGTGCCGGACAGAACGCCTGCAAGTGTGCCATTTGTCGGTTGACTGACGACAGCCGTTCCCAGAGCCCCGATATCGATGTTGCCACCGAACTTATTGGCGTCGATTACCAGCTCGCCTTTGTTGATTGACCAATCGAGCAACGAAACTCCAGCCAATGTAAGTGAACCGGAACCATCCTTGACCATGGAACCGTGAACAGTATTCAGACCCTGAATGTTGCCATTGTAGGTTTCTGTTCCGGTGATGTTGAAGATCGCGGTGCCTGCATTACGGATGTCGCCTCCAAACGATGTTGCGTTCCCGACGACAAAACCGTTGGTAATGTTCAGATTGCGAAAAGTGTTCGTACCATTCAGTGTCAGAATGCCAGCGCCGCTTTTTGTGAGATCGTTTGCGCCATTAATGTTGCCGTTTAGGGTGAGCGCAGTTGATCCGTCGACGTTGAAGTTGCCGTTTACATCCAGATTGAAATTACGAAACGTTGCGAATGACGCGGTGGTGGTCAGTGTTCCACCCATAAAGCTTACGTCGTTTGATACATCGCCCAATGCACCGTCGTTATTGATGACGAGTTCACCCGCTTTAATGCCGATATTGCCAGTAATCGTGTTAACGCCATTAAGAACGAGCCTGCCGTTACCGTCCTTGAGGAAGTTGCCATTGCCCGAAAGCACGCCATTGGCGGTGAGTGTGTTATCGTCGGTGACATTAATCGTGCCGCGCTGATCAACATCGAAGTTACGATAGGTTGCAATATCATCCACAATCGTAAGCGCGCCACCCGCCAGATTTACGCCACCCAATCCCAGACTGGTGTCGGAACTGATCTGCACGTCACCTGAGTATATGGTTGTTCCGCCTGTATAAGAGTTATTGCCGTTGAGAATGAGTGTTCCTGCTTCTGTCTTTAGCAGTGAACCGGAGCCATTGATTTCGGTGTTGATCGTCGCACTATCGGCGAGAACGCGGATTTCGGAGCCTCCTGGTTCAAGCGAGAGTGATCCGGATCCATTGAGGATGTAACCGTCATTGACAAACTGGATGCCGGAAAAGGACTGATTGCCGTTAATATCGATAACGCCACCAATAGTTGTCGGAGTGTCCTTGAAGATCGCGATCTTGCCGCCCCAAATATCAGCTACTGCACCTCTGTCATTCGTCCAAAATGCTGTGGTGCTATCCCAGACGCCGTTTCCACCGTTCCAGTATTGAAGGCTATTGTCACCGCTCGCTTCAATGAGCAGGTCAATTGAGCCTGCTCCATATTGAAGGCTGGAAACCGCACCGTTAATTTGGGGAAGGTCGACAAATCCGAAGGTTCCGTTAAGCGTTCCACTATAGGCGATCAGACGATAATAGCCGACGCCTAATTTACCGCTTGTCGGAATATGACCTTGGTAAACATCCAGGACCGCGTTATCAATGGTCAGATTCCCCAATACGGTCATACGGGTGGTGTTGCTTGGCGAACCCGCTGCGAAACTTAATGTGCTCCAAGGCTTGGCTTCTAAATCACCGGAAACCGTGAAGCTGCCGTTAGCATTGATATTAGCAAGTGTCGCAGCAGTCTCCAATGTAAGATTGTGGACAGTTGCGTTATTCACGAGCATTTGAGTGCCCCTAGCCATCGTCCAACTAGCCGAATCGGGTATAGTAAGGTTGTTGAGAGTTACAGCTCCAGAGGAAACATTGGTATTGCCACTGTAAAGATAAGTGCCCTGTAAATGAATGTTGCCCGAAGAGCTAAAAGTTACGTCACCAATGCCTGTGATATACGAATGATCATAACTGAGAGCGCCAGTTCCTTTAATTTTCAGATTTGAATCGTTGGTAATTCTTCCTTGGATACTACTCACTTCGGCAGAAAGCGTTCCATCTCTTAGAGTCCTTTTGAAAAAGGTCTTCAATGAGCAATTCGCCTGATGAGTAGGGCTCCGAGAGCAATGTGGATCATGGCT
>NZ_JBHEEO010000050.1:0-5305 GCF_041929965.1 Brucella oryzae
TCGAACGGCCTGTTCGATCTGCTCGGCGATTTCGTCACCAAGGACGGCCGTCAGGCCGGGGTGGCGGGTTCTTGAGTGCGGAGCGCAGATACCAGTCGCCATCCGCCGGGGTGCTCACGCCGCCCTTGTACAGCGAATAGGCATAGGCACCCGCCACCACGGCCTGACGGCCGTCCTTGGTGACGAAATCGCCGAGCAGATCGAACAGGCCGTTCGATGCACCGGCAATGTCGATGATCTTGATGCCGTCCGTCGTCTGTGCGCCGTTGCCGCCGCGATTGACCACCTTCACATGGCTGCTGCCCGACGTGTCGCCGCCCACTTGCAGTCGGTCCGTCTTCGAGGCATCACCGCCCAGAACACTGTTGAACACAAGGGTGCCGCCCGTGCCGGTATAGTTGCCGGCAACATTCAGCACCGTGCCGCCACTCCCGCCGAAATCGACCATGCCGCCATTGTCCAGCGATGCCATCGTCGTGGCAAAGCCACCCAGCTCCAGCCTGCCATTGCTGGCCACATTGAATGCGGATGCGCCGCTGATGCCGCCAGCCCCACCCTGCTTGAGCGTGCCGCCATTGACTGCCGTAATCCCCGAATAGCTGTTGGCACCGGTTAGCGTCAGAACACCCAAACCATTCTTCCTCAAACCGCCCGTACCCGACATCAAACCGGAGAAGATCAGATTGTCGGAACGGTTGAATACAACCATCCCGTCATTGGTCACATCGCCTACAACGCTGCCTGTCGTGCCGCCAGCACCGAGCTGCAAGGTTGCACCGGCAGAAACCGCCGTACGACCAGTATAGGTATTATCACCGGTTAGAATCTGTTTTCCGCTGGAAAGCGTCACGCCGCCGGCACCGGATATTTTTCCTGCAAATTCGTCATTCTGAGCAGCAGCAATAACGAGTTCTCCGCCTCCAAGGACAACCGCACTTTCCTGACCGCCCGTCAGCCGTTGCACAGTCGCAGAACCTGATGCAGCCGAGATATCGAATGTGCCATGATCTGCTATATTGACCATGCTCGATGTGGCAACGCTGCCCGTACCGCGCAGAGCCAGCATGCCCTCGATAATCATCGTAGCTCCACTATAGCTGTTTGCTTCCCCCAGTACGAGCGTTCCGCTGCCGCGTTTTATCAGTTTGCCAGCTCCACTTATGACGCCATTCACAGTATTCGTATTTGCCATCGTATCAATCGCGCTGTCATTAACCGTGAGCATCACCATCCGGTTCATTTCAAACGACTGGCCAAACTGAAGCGTACCGCCATCGAGTGTCACCGCTCCGGCGGCTGCACCCAGATTAGCATCGGTCGCAACATTCAAGATGCCGTTCTTCACACGGGTTCCACCGCTATAGCTGTTTGTTCCACGCAGCTTCAATGTGCCCAGATCGTTCTTGATCAATTCGGCATTACCATCCAGATCTGCAGAAATGGTTGCGCTGAAGGCAAGCCCGTTCGCACTGCCGTCGCCCACCCGAATTGTATTGGACGTGCCGTTCAAAGTGATGGCGTCGCCTTTGATTTCATAATTGTCGGCGGCAAACTGGATACCAGAAACGCTGACAGCCCCATGACTGTCATCGACGGTAACTATCCCTCCCTTTGTCTGGAAAATGGCAAAACTGTTATCCACATATCCGGCATTGATCGCACCCTGCATATCCGTCCAATTGTCGTTCCCTCCGAAAGCCTGCCATGTCCCTCCGCCGCCATCAACAACACCATTATCGTGGTTGGTGATAATGCCGCCGTCCCAGTAATTGAGGACCATTCCCTTTGTGTTGATGAGATTGATCTGATGTGGGACCACAGTTTGCAGATAAAACTCCGGTGACGGCATGTTTCCCTCGACTGGGTTGCCCGTTTTCGTGCCGTCATATTGGATAAGATTGTAAATACCTGGATCGAAGGATACGCCAGAGCTGTTCAAAACATTGATTGTGCCGTCCAGATCGACATTGCCTTTCACATGGATCGACAGAGCCGCATGATTGCCGTTCGGGGACAGTCCATAATCGTAATCGATGGCTGAACCGCCAACGAGAGTGAGATTGCCGTTCAATGTCAGCTTGCTTATGCCACTGCTGTTGTCCGAAACGAGGATCCGACCCGCATTTTCGACGAGTACATCACCGCCGATGACACCCCGCCCCCCGAGAGCTGCATTGGTGCGCACTGTGGTCGTTCCCGTTGCGCCCGTCTGGTTGCCATTGACGATCAGCGTCCCACCGGAGATCGTTGTCGTACCCGTATAACTGTTACTGCCGGAAAGGACCTGCGTTCCTCCCTTCAGTTCCAGACGACCGGAACCATCAATGATACCGGCGAAATCGTCTCCTGCTTGTGCAGCTGCGATCACGAAATCCTTCGCGCCAAGATTCACATGTCCGCCAGCCGTCCCCACCAGCCGTTTTGCATCGATGGTACCTGCATTCATCGCCGACACATCGAATGTACCGTCGACGGTCAGCAGATTGTTGATTGTGGAGGCACTGATGTTGCCGGCACCGATGATGGAAAGTTCTGCGCCCGCAAGCACGGCGGTTGTGCCCGTGTAGCTGTTGATCCCCGAAAGCTTTTGCTGCCCCCCTGCTATGGTCAGTCCTCCGCCGCCGGAAATCACACCCTGGAACTCGTGATCGAGGCCCGCGTTGATCCGGAGGCTCTTTGCCCCCAGAACAACCTTGCCGCCCGTTCCGCCCGAAAGACTGCCAAAGGCAGCTTCCGGCGCCGTAATCGCCGATATATCGAAAGTACCGTCAGCGATAACTTCCGCGGTTGAACTGATACTACCATTACCCGCAAGATGCAGTGCAGCCAGAGAAGCTATCGTCGTGGTGCCGGTATAGGTGCTCGCGCCGGACAGCGTTTGAATGCCTTTTTCCAACGCGAGATTACCCGCACCCGAAATCACGCCCTTAAACTCATCCGACTGCGCGTCGCCGATCGTCAGCGTATCGTTGGTTCCCGTAAGCGCAATTTGTCCACTCGCCGCGCCCGCCAGCCGCTTCACCCTCGCCCCGCTACCAGCCCCAGTCTCAACAACAAGTCCACCATCAACCGTGACCAAGGAGGATGAAGCTATCGAATCCGAAGTCAGACGAAGCGAAGCTTGCTGTTCAATATTGGTGGCACCACTATAGCTGTTGCTACCTCCAAGAGAGAGCGAGCCTTTCTGGATAGTCAGTCCGCCGCTTCCTGAAATGATGCCATTGAAACGCGCATTGGCAGCCAGATCTGTGATATTGATATCCTTTGTACCCAAATGAATCCGGCCTGTATCCGTTTGGCCATCCGATAGGCTTCGAATACTGGAACTGTTAGCTGTAACACCGGAAATATCAAAAGTACCCTTAACCTCAACTCCCGCCGCCTGACTCAGATCCCCTGCTCCTGTCAACGCCAGAACACCGCTGCCTCCATGTTGCAGGACACTGACGGCTCCTGTGAAATTTGCATTCGCACGGGTTATTGTCACATTGCCACCATCGACGGTGAATGCACCTGATCCGGAAATAACTCCAGGCAAAATAAACGCATTACTGCGAGCAATGGTAAGGTTCCCGCCGCTGGCGATATCCACATCACCGACATAACTGCCGGATGTGCCATAATTGCCGATGAACAAGGTTCCGCCCAAAACAGCAGTCCCGCCGCTATAGGTGTTTGCATGAACAAAAACGGTATTCCCCGCCTGGTTTTTGAAAGTCCCGCCACCAGAAATAGTTCCTCCAATAATGGTATCGGGAGCATTCTGAGCATGGTTGGAGATCAGCGTTGTTGCGTTACCGAGCGTAATATTAGCGGCGACGTTACCGGCTGTCCCGCCATTGCCAAGTTGAAGAGTTGTTCCGGCACTCAACGCCGTCACGCCGGAATATGTATTGTTGCCGGAGAACACCTGATTGCCATTTATACTGACACTACCAGTTCCAGAAATTACGCCGCCGAAATCATCTCCCGCCTGCGCGTTTGAAATGTCGAGATTTTTTGCCCCCATATCAAGCTGACCGCCGGTCGCTCCCATTAAACGCTTGAAGGTCGTGTCACCTGCTGAAATGCCCGATACATCCATCGCGGCATCAATGGTTATACTATCCGCCGAACTAAAGTCGCTTATATCCTGGAGAATGAGCCTGCCTGCCTCGATACTCCATGCGCCGCTATCTATGGCCTTGTATTTTACCGTCCAGGTCGATGTGCCGGTTTTTCTGTAACGAGCGAAGCCATCATAATTTGTTTCATAGCCGGTGACTTGCAGCGGCTGGAAGAGCGCATCAACGGAACCGCCGAGAATAATACTATTGTTAGCACCTGTTGACCGTACAGGCCCCTCGACATCGTAACCCGCATGTAGTTCCAGCTCATTACCTGCTCCGGCAACGGCGACAGCCTTGTTACCCGCTACAAAACCAACTGGTACGGTAACTCGCCCACCCGTTATCGATGCGCTGTTGATGATCCGGTTATTGTTTCCATTAACAACAATTCCGATACCCGCATGAAGAATATCATTAGGGTCGTATGACTGTCCTCCAATAATCGCGCCTGTATTCGAAACAGTGTTTCCATTTCCGGCAATGATCATCCCGGCCCCGCTCATGCCGCCGCCATTGCCTCCAGGTCCTCCTCGAATACCGCCTGTCGCGCCTCCAGAGCTGGACCGTGTTGTTAAGTCTATCTGGCCATTATCGCTGACGATAAAAAGTCCCGTGCCTCCATCGCCTCCCCCTTGCCCCGCATTAGGCCCATTGCCGCCGCCGCCGGCTTGAATCTCGCCACTTAATGTCAGCTTCTGGCCGCTAAACGATAGCCCGACACCCCCGCCACCGCCCGCTAATCCACCATTGCCGCCCGTACCGCCAAGCATGAGAATACCGCGGGGAACATCAAGCGTCGTACCAATGAAGATCACGCCAGCACCGCCGCCGCCCGCGGCACCACTACCAAGCGCACCCCGACCTGCATCGCCACCATAATTTCCGGCGATACTCAAACCCAAAGTCCAGGAGAAGTCCAAAGGCGTGTTATCCATATAATAGAGACCTGCACCGCCGCCGCCGCCGCCGCCGCCATAGGCATTGCCATTATGGCCGCCGTTCCCCCCGATACCGCCCCCGATTTGTCCACCACTGCTGCTTGGAAAATTGCGTACGGTGCTCGCGGTTGCGCCAACAGGTCCTCCGGCACCGCCGAGCACGGCCCCATCGTCCGCCCCCTTGCCGCCATTTCCATCTTGGCCTGCTCCGCCTATGGCATTTTGACCAGCACCGCCCCCGTAGCCCCCGCCACCGCC
>NZ_JBHEEO010000051.1:0-4873 GCF_041929965.1 Brucella oryzae
TCACTGCCTCCATGTCGATGGAGACAGTGAATCACAAACCATGCAATCCGGAAATCATTTTATGGGTATGTGACCTAAGGGCTATCCAATGTTTCCTGCAACTAGAAATGATTGTGAACAATATACACCGGGGTCCTTAGCGAGGCTTGCTCGCACTCCAGTCCATTCAGCATGGGTTCCATAGGTCAGTGACGCAATATCTACGTGAACACCGCGGATACATCCTGTGTTATCTGTGTAGGCAGATTTAGGAGATATACTTGCATATGGAAACTCTGCTGAAAATAATATTTTCAATCCGAGTATATTTGATCCGGTGCTCGATGATAACTTTACTCCATTGATTATTTGATTAGCCGCGTCCTCGGAGTCATACAGAAATTCAAGTTCATATTTATCTGTAGATATGAAAGTGAGGTCCTCACTAGCGGTCTTGTGGTCGTAATCCGCAAGCTGAGCTACAAGAGTTACAGTTTCCGGTTGATCGTCGACGAGAGCGACATTGTTAATACGACCGATTACATCCGTTTTTAGATCTATTTTATTTGATCCGTTGCTTGTGAAGACAGCACTTCCATTCAATGAAATGTGTACCCTGGCGTTTGATATCCAGTGTACCCCATCGGAAACGGTTATACTGATATTATTTCTGCTAACGCCGTCGGCACTTGCATTATTTGATTTCACTTTCAGTATAATTTCCATATTCTTCGTACCTCTTATAATAGTCTTCCTGAATCAAGAACTTCATCCCGCAGAAGAATAGTGACTGTGAGAAACTGCTGGCCGCTTTAAAGCTTTCCAAGCAATGAATGTGCAGAAATTAGCTTGTTTTACGCTATATTTTTTTTACCTACATCTTCTAGAGCTACGATTAACTTTTGAAAGACATCTCTAGAGTGTTTCCAGTCAAAACCGAGTAGCTGGAACCGCTTTATCTATTCGTTTTCACTCTTGTCTACCGAAATCGGTTCCCACTTTCGGTAGACATGCACTAGGCTGGAAAATCGATGAATTGCATAGGTATCTCTAGAATTCTGTGCGAGTCATATTCTATATACAGGGTTATGGATTCAGGAGTATTGTTGAATACATTTACAGTAAAACTACCATCAATATTTGGTTGAATTGAAGTGGTGTTGCCCATATGCTCTATTGTCGCATTGCCACTGACAGTTAATGTAACAGCGGAAGCAGAACTTGCGTCCAGAAACGCATAAAAAGTGCAGGGTGTTATGCCGTCTGCCGGTGCATGTGTAGAGCTTGCATAGGCAGGAATGGGCGATTGGCCAACTTTATAAGGCGAAAATTCAACATAGGTATTGACGCTGTTATCGGGATGATCCTGCGGGTAGCCGAAAAGCTGGACCGGGATGCTGGAGGAACCTGCATCGGATTTGCATGCTATCTGAAAATAGCTGAGACCATGTTCATCCAGCTTTAGGGTTTTTGTGTTTGTATCCGGTTGGCTGTCCACTGATCCAATTGTGGCGGAGGGGGAACAGTTGAGAATGACTGTGGAACCAGGCCGCCCGAAGATGCAGCCAGTATTATATGGTGTCAGGTGAGGGTAGTTTTTGAGGTCACGCACCGGCGCGCCCGTTGTCGCGACGAGCTGTAATTGTGTAATGTCAGACCACGACGTCGAAACTTCTTTATTTTCTGATATTATTTGGGTGCCTCCATTATTACGAATTAGATTGTAATATCCTGTACAAATTGCGTTATCTCCAAGTAATTTAATATTCTTACTTGGAATAATGTCTTGAATGTAGCCGTCGGCGGCATTGTCAATACTTACCTTAATGAGGTGACTACGGTATGTGGCTTGACCGACGGTATATCCTTCTTCATTGGAGCCTTTCCAGAAAAAGATGATTTTGTCACCAGCGGTAATACCAGGATACGCCGCACGAATGATTGTGCCCTGATCGTAAGCAAAACTGTTATAGTATAAAACATCATTGACAGCCGATGGAAAGGCCGGAGCGGGAAGCTGCTGAACGATTGAATTAATGATTTTAATTTGAGTTGCAGTTGACCGGTTTATGTTGCCAGCGTTGTCGGTTGCCGTGTAATATACGCTGTAACTACCATTTGGCAGGTATTTGTCTGGGTATTTTATATAAATAATGTATTCATCTATATCTGTAATATAGTAATCTTTGCTGATATATTCGTTAAATATTACCTCTATCTTATCTCCTACATTTATTGCCGTGTAGGCGTGAATCTCTATAAGGATTACTCCATCCAGAAGGCTGACGTCTATAATCCCGTTTTCGGCTTGAGGGAAATCGGGTGCTTGCAATACATTCAGATTGGAAAGATGATTTGATTTGTTGCTCATAGTTTCGTCACAACGTAGGAAATGTAACAAATGGCAGTTTGAAAGAAATATGCTCTCCGTCGGGACTCTGCGAAAGAGTGAGTGATGTGAACACTTCTTCCGAAAACTTATTTGTAATATTAATTGTAGCGCATCCGTCAGAATCCAAAGGAACATTGAATATTTTCTGGGATGGATCCGGGCTATTGGTAATGACGGCGTTTTGATCCACACGAACACTGATAGAGTTCACTGAGCTATGTGCACTCATGTCAACTACGACATATATTGAACATGGGGTTAGTCCGTTTGCCGGAGCGCCAACAGTATAGTTATAAGCGGTGATTGCTCCGTTACCAACAAAATAAGGTGCGAAAGTGAGCGATTCCTCTGCGTGGTTTTGCGGATTGTCGTCGTCGTAAAGGTAAAGCGCGTAGAGGGCTCGCGCTTCCGCATGATGTGTACAGACAGCTCGGAAATTTGCATAACCTTGCTCGTTCAAATAAAAATCGTAGTAATGGTGATCACTTGCCTCAGGGATTTCAATCGGGGTGTTAGCATTTGCAATGATATGCTGTCCAGGTTGACCATATACGGTGACCCAGTTACAAGGTTGCAGGGGGAGGGAGTTCAGATCGGTAACTGCCGCCCCTTGTGTCACGTTGACTTGCAAAGGGCGTTTCAATCGTTCGGAAAGTGTGGACACCGATGTAGTTTGCATAATGGATACCTAGTATATTTCTGACTATTTAGATCGCGCTCTAAATGTTTGTTTTAACGCGTGTCCCCAAAAGCAGGATTCCGGTTTTGGGGAACCTGTTCGCTTTCAGATGTTGCCGGGCGCTACGGTGTCCAGAAGTTTCTCTACAAATTCTGACAAGCCTGTTTTCCCGGTCGCTTTTCGCGTCAAGGTATACTCGGCATAAAATGCCCCATAATTCCCTTCTGGAGAAGAATTGTATCCCAAAAGAGTATCTTTATTAAATTTAACGTTAAAAATACGATTATTTATATCCGAGTCGGATAAAGTTGCTTTAGGTGATTGATATTTATGGTGGATTTCATTGCCGTCGTTGTCGTAACCATTTAAGTATATCGACACTATGATTATATCATCTTTCTTTGCCAGAACCTGCAAATCCGTGAGATTGATATCTATGTTCAAACCATTCTTTATCGTATCGGCGTTGACAAAATCAGAAGCATCTTCAACCTGCGGTGCCGGAAGATTGCGTATTTTGTGCGGAAGGGGTTTATTTTCGCCCTGCGCGCCAATGCATTTGAATGCAGTACTTTCCGAAGTTCTCAGAAGACCGGTGCCTGTTGCCACCACATAACGTAAGTCATTCAGTTTCCCGGCATTCGTGCCCGTATCCGTATAAGCGTTTATTTTTGGAAAGAATGCCGGATAAGATGGTGCTATACTCGTGTTCCAGACAAACGAGCTGGAATAAATCTTATTAAAGAAGACAAAGATGGTATCTCCGTCTCTCGCATTGGGATACGGTTGTATATTGACCAGAACGTCAGGCCCCTGGATTGACGACAAGTTCAGTGCGTCGCCGGTAAAGGTTCCTTCAGGTGTAGCAGGGGATAGCCCCAATGTTTCGTCTTGCAGGTCCACGATGACAAGCTGGCTGCAATCGATGGAATCGTAGCCGTTCTCGAATAGCTGTAGTTGCGCAGTTACCGCTTGCGTGGTCGCTACGATGTAGATTGTGGCGTTACCATTGGCATCAGTCGCGGTGCGGATGATCGAGGTCTTTCGCAGTGGATCATTCTGTATAGGCTTGATAGTCTTATAGGTTCCACCCGTAGCATCTATGAATATTTTCGTTTTGTCGAACAAACCAAAATCGCTCACCTGCAGCCAGTCTATGATATAGTTCTGGACTGCAGCACCAGTATCGTCAGTAACTTTGGCTGTATACTGGATGGTATATTGTGAATTTGTTGGTGTCTGATTTTTGTCAGGGGCAACGGAAATTATCTGTTGTGTCGAGCCATTGGTCTCAACGGTAGCAGCAGACGCTGGCTTGAACGTATGGGTTATGGCTTTTTCTTGGTTAATTGCCATGTCAAAATGGATAAATGGTGGATTTCCCCCCACCACGACCTGGAAACTGGCTGTTCCCTTTTGCTTGTTTGTTTGGTCGATCGTCACCGGGACGGAGAGAGCGTTTCCGTTTCCTCCGACAAGTTGAACACCGACAGCCTTCGAAATGTTAAGCATGCTTCCAGTCGAGAGTTGACCAGCCCCGGCATCAATTGCTGCTTCGAACTGAAAGACTTGCTTCTTGTGCAGGCTCGCGTTGTCTGGTATGTTTAAAGTAATATTAGCTGCCATTATATTTCCTTTACATTATACTGTCGAAATAAGTATGGATATTTAGGTGTGTTGAAGCAATATAAATATATTGTAATTTCCGCATGTTTGGTAACTGCGACAATCGACAGGGCATTTGGTGAAAGCGGCGGCGGGCCGGGCTATCATGATCCGAGTGGAATTTGGGGGGGCGCTGGAGGCGATTGGCAAGGCGGTGG
>NZ_JBHEEO010000052.1:0-3892 GCF_041929965.1 Brucella oryzae
AACACAGCCCTCAACCATTTCGCAAACAGCTATCAAATCAAGGCAACCGCAGGGGTAAGGGTAAGATGGTGAGGGAAGTGGACTTGCCTCGCAACACTGGAGAGGCGTATTGCCAGGGTGGACGCAGATACTGCCGCCGAAAGTCTCGAATGGCTGAAGGAGCAGTCTTTTGACTGTATCTTCACGACCGTTCATTGCCGGATGCGTTGGGCCTCACCTTGCTCGAAACACTGAGCGGTGACGGCGAGCAAACTTGCCTGTTTATCAGCATCTATACGGGCCGAGCTGGGAAACATGCCACAATCCAAGGATCGTCGGTAGGGTGGAACTTACCGATCATAGGATTGCACGCCCAGCTTGTAAAAACCTAACCGAATTGCATAAGGCAAAGATATTCTCGGGTAAATTTAGTTATACTGCCGCGAATCAACCAAAAGGATGCGCGCATGAGCATACTTGACTGGAATGGAACGATCAGCCTGGCTGATGCAATTGCGAACGCACGGGTGCAAGGAAAGGAGCTCTATATCCAGCCAGGCTCCTACGATCTCGGCTTTACGGCGATTTCAGCAGGAGGAGCGCCGGGAACGCGTGCCCTGCGCATATACGCCACGCCGCGTACGGTGACGTTGAACTTCACGACGGACGATCTGTTTTTCTGGATCGAACAGGTTTCCGATATCGAAATTGAAGGAATCGACTTCGACGGCAAGAACCGTGCGCTTTCGGCATTTGCACGGCCGGGCCTTGTTACGGCGGTTGGGGCCTCGAATCTCGTCTTTCGCAATTGCCAGTTCTTCAATTCTACTCAGGTTGGCTTGCGCTTGCAGAACTGCGGCACAAGACGCGGTTCGAGCTTTACGATGGACGGCAATGAACTCGCAAGACCTAGCGCCCTGGTGGAAAACTGTGCTTTCGAGAAATGCGATGATGCGGCGATCTATACCTATGGCAGCCCGGCGCTCCGTGTCAGCAGTTCGACATTCACCAATCTGAGCAACAACGGTATTCAAATCGAGGAAGATACGCCGATCTACAACGGTACAATCATTTCCGGAAACAGCTTCTCCGATGTTCGTGCAGAGAACGGGGGCAGCGGCCCTTATGGCAACGCGGTCTCGCTTTTTCGCGTCAATGACTGCCTGGTCGAAGGGAACACGATCCACTTTGCGGCCTTCTCGGCAGTCCGGGCCAATGTCTGTGCCGGAACGGTCATTCAGGGCAACAATTGCTATGGCATTGGTGAGGTTGCCCTCTATGTGGAAGAAACACCCGCGACGACCGGCAACAACATCGCAGTCGGCAACATTGTAGCCAATAACTTCATCGACTGGTGTGGCCAGGGTATTTCCGTTGCAAACTTCATGTCCGGCGCGCGCAATGCGACAGTGACCGGAAATGTCATCCGGAATTGCCGTACCCTGTCGCCCTCGCGCGGTCTTCTTGACATTCGTGGTATCGGTATCAGCGCCGAGGCGGATGCGGTCGTTTCCGGAAATACCATCGAATGCGCGCAGCGGTTCGGCATCATCGCCGGCGCTGGCACCTATTCGCGCAACCTCGTCATCACCGATAATGTGATCCGGTCAACGCCGGTGGGTATCGTGGCTTCGGAACAGACCAGCGCCAGCACGCCAGCGGGCAACCAGGCCGGCCATACGCTCATTTCCAACAACATGATTCAGGTTACGTCATCCGACGTCAACGATGGCATTGTGACCTCCAACTACGGCGGAACGGATACGACCTTTGCAATCGTCAGCAGGATGAACCTGATAACGAGCGCAGCCTACCCACGCCTCACTCTGCCGGCGACGAACGTTCTGCACAACATGGCAACCCCGTCCATGGGAACGGATGCCTGTCGGACGACGCCCCCGTTCGGTTAAGGAGAACAGATGCTGCTGGTGCACTCCCTGCGCCAGCAGCTCTTGCGATACGGCTATTGTTCACATTTTCTCAAATCATGAATTGTAGAGTCGAGAGGTCATCCTCGCTCGGAGCTTGCATGATGCAGAATCAAAAGCGGCTGCTCAATCTGGATATCTTGCGGATGGTGTCCGCCCTACTCGTCCTCACCTATCATTATGGCTTCCGGATGGAGGTTTCGGGTGAAGGTGGCGGAATTGGCTTTCCAGAATTCGCCCCCGCTGCGATGTGGCTCGATTCCGGTCTGCTGATCTTCTTTGCTATTTCCGGCTACGTCATCGCCCTATCGAGCGAAGGCCGAAGCGCTTTTGATTTTGCTGTTGGTCGTGCGGCTCGGCTGTGGCCGACCTTCATGCTCTGCGCCACCGCGACAGCGATCGTGCTCTATAACTGGCCGATTCCCGGCCTTCCGACGCCGACCGTCAAGCAGTGGTTCGCCCATCTTGTTATCAATGCCCGGGCTCTCGGTCAGCCATTCCTCGATGGTGCTTACTGGACCATAGCCTATGAGGTGATGTTTTACGGATGGGTCTTTGTTTTCATTGCGCTCGGCTGGTTCAAGAAGCACTGGCAGGCCATCGTGATTTCCTGGCTGGTTCTCTCCATAGCGAACGAGCTGCGCATTGACAGTGAAGTGCTCCGAAAACTCGTCATTACCGAGTATTCAGGGTATTTTGTTTTTGGAATAACTCTCTATAAGCTCCGGCAGAGGCAGACGCCCGGCGCGTTCGTCATCCTTGCCGCGTCGATTCTATGGGCTACCGCCACCCCGTTTATCATTGAGCCGAAGTTCTTTGAACTGTATGACATTCACAGAAACACCGCTGGCCTTGCTTTAGTTGGGCCGATAGCTGTTTCCTGCGTTGCCCTTTGCGTAATGCTGCCGGCGCTTCCCATTCGTCCGGCTATCGCGACCGGCATCGGTGGGCTGACTTATCCGCTTTATCTTCTGCACCAGCACATCGGCTATGCGATTTTTGCCCGTTTCGGTGCGGATCATAGCCGATGGTTGGTCGGGGCGATCCTTGTCGCGATCCTGTTTTTTGCATCATGGCTGATCGCGGTGTTCTTTGAGCCGCCCGCCCGACGCCTTATCGGTAGTTTCGCCCGCAGCGTCGCTACAGCAATATCGATCCGTCGCGCAAAGTCTCAGCCACAAATGCCCTGATCCGTCTCTTTGTTAGGGCGTTGCCGAGTTGACGAAGATGGTCGTGCAGCGCTGGTGCCGTTGGATGATCAGGAAAGCCTGGCTACCGGATTAAAACCCAATGATGCACAGAGCATACGAACTGGAACATTGGGTGTTGAAGTAAAATCGAGGCGACCTTTATCGTTGATTATGATGCGTATGTCTTCAGTTCCAGCGTACAATAATATTCAAAATGATTAGGGTGTGCCCTACCTAAACGCCCAAACATCTTCACAATACATGCCAACATCATAGCCTGCGGCTTTCATCTTTACGATAACGTTACCGACGTCAGTGGGCGATAAAGCGCCGACTTCGACTTTGATCAAGCCGGGACGATAGCGTTGCAAGTCAAGCTGGTCGAAGACAATCCAGTCTGCGCCCTCGCAGTCGACCAGGAATGCATCGATATATTCAACGTTATTGCGATCCAACACAGCTTGTAGAGTATCGGAAGCAACTACAATTTCCTTCAGGTGTGGTGCAAATTTATGGAAATTGGGGTCATCCGGTCCCCATACATTCTTGCCAGACATCAGATTCGTATCTGTGACTGAGGAACAACCTATGAATTCAAGGGGCAAGGCACCTTCTTCCAAGGCTTTTGCATCGAAAGTCTTAATGGTGATTGAGCCCTGTTCCCGAGTGATGGCAATCGGTTCGATCTTGAACCGCTCTATATCCGGATAGTTTTTGCGTAAGCGGGTAGACTATCCCACGTATCTTTCGTCGGTGAGATGGGCGATTTTCTGCATGAATCATGCGGAGAATCCT
>NZ_JBHEEO010000053.1:0-3480 GCF_041929965.1 Brucella oryzae
TGGAAAATTGCGGCCTGTTTCGCCTGAATATCTACGAGCCCCTGGCCTTTCCGGCCAGAGAAACTTAACGTGACAACTCCCCTCGCCCACATGCGGGTAGTGTTCCGGCAGGATCTGAAGGCCGACATGCTTTTGTGCGATCCGCTCCACTGCCGGAGCCAGCGCACCGAGATTGTCGATATTGCCGGCATATGCAAGAATGGCCCCCGCCAGTGCTCTGGGCTGCGATGAGGCGTCACCAATTCCCATGGGCTTGATATTGTTCATGAAATGTATTCGCGCATGTTCCAGAATCCTGAGATCAGGGACCATTGTCCGGCCCTGTTGTGCATTTCGACGGTAAGGTCGCCGGAATGCGCATTACATAATAAAATCATGTATCTAATATGCATCTATACGTCCGCACGAAAACATGCAAATGATATACTTCTTTAGGGGTGCGGCGAAACGTACCCGCATGTCGGGCGCAAAAACAAAAAAATTATTGAGAAAAGCTGCCCAGCAGAATCTTAGCTAGTAAGTGGAAATGAGCCACATACTCATGAAAACGTCGATGACACGAGACCAAACGGCACAAGGATTGACTGCAATCCGGCGGGTGATAATTTCTCCAATCTTCGTTTCGAAAATCGTTTATTGTCAGTCTCTGATTGGAGGGACTTCAAATGATGGGGCTGAAGCAATCTGGCATATACCTTGACTGCGATCTGGACTGTTAAACCGCCGTTACTCACGGGATTTCTGATCTGACAAAATGATGCAGCCGAAGCTGGTGTGAACCGCCCCGGGTTTGCCGGAGGCTCCAACTTCTGAGAGAGTGGAGCCGATATGAGCAAGACAACGAACAAGTTTTCACCCGAAGTCCGCCAACGCGCCGTCCGTATGGTGCTGGATCACGAGGCAGAGCACCCGTCGCGGTGGGCGGCCGTTTCATCTATTGCGGGCAAGATCGGTTGCTCGCGAGCCACGCTGCATGAATGGGTGAAGAAGACCGAGGTCGACAGCGGCAAACGAGCAGGCTTGCCGAGCGACGCGGCCGAGAAGATGAAAGCTCTTGAGCGGGAGAACCGCGAGCTTCGTCAGGCCAACGAGATTTTGCGCAAGGCGTCTGCTTATTTCGCGATGGCGGAGCTCGACCGCCCCTTCAAACGATGATCTCGTTCATTGACGAACACCGTAGCGTGTTCGGGGTCGAGCCGATCTGCAGGCTTTTGCCGATTGCCCCATCAACCTACTACGAGAACGTAGCCAAGCGGTTGGATGTTGACCGCCTGTCGGTTCGCGCCCGCAGCGATATCGGCATGAAGATCGAGATACGCCGGGTGTTCAATGAGAACTTCCAGGTTTACGGCGTGCGTAAAGTCTGGCGGCAGTTGCAGCGAGAAGGCTACGACATCGCCCGCTGCACGGTCGCTCGGCTTATGAGGTCGATGGGACTACAGGGCATCATCCGTGGCAAACCGGTCAAAACCACCGTGTCGGACAAGGCCGCACCATGCCCGCTCGACCGGGTGAACCGGCACTTTTTCGCGCCTGCGCCCAACATGCTCTGGCTTTCTGATTTCACGTATGTGGCCACTTGGCAGGGCTTTGTTTACGTCGCGTTCGTGATCGATGCCTTCGCTCGCCGCATCGTCGGTTGGCGAGCAAGCCGGACTGCCCATGCGGGTTTCGTTCTCGATGCCCTCGACCAGGCGCTTCATGATCGGCGGCCCGTCCATCGTGGCGGACTGGTTCACCATTCCGACCGCGGATCGCAATATGTGTCCATTCGCTATTCCGAACGGCTGGCGGAAGCGGGCATCGAGCCGTCGGTCGGGAGTGTTGGAGATTCCTATGACAACGCTCTCGCTGAAACGATCAATGGTCTTTACAAGGCCGAGGTCATCCATCGGCGAGGACCGTGGCGCAACTTCGAAGCGGTGGAGTTCGCCACGCTGGAATGGGTAGATTGGTTCAACAACCGTCGCCTTCTGGAGCCCATCGGCGACATACCGCCAGCCGAAGCCGAAGAACGATATTACGCCATGCTGGACGCACCGGCCGTGGCCGCATAACTTAAACGAAATGGCCTCCGGCAAACCCGGCGCGGTTCAGTGAGCCGCCGACGAAGCGGTGAGGGCGGTCACTGAAATAGCTAAGGCAATCCGGGTTGGCTATGCGGGAACTGATCCGAACGAATAACTGATTTATGGGGCATGGGAATGTTGGGGTTGATTTTGGCGGTATCTGTCATGAGTTGGCAGCCACCCGCAGAACAGGTAACGCGACCGGTTATACAGATTTCAGGTCAATGCCGTGGCTGCGGCTGCAAGGGCGGCCCCGGCTGGCGTATTCATGCCACGGGACGTTGCGCTAGCTATCGAAATCTAGCACAGAACTGTGGTTCTCCACCGTCAGAAGCACTGTGCACATATGAACTCGGCGGTGCGAAGGTCAGGGAAACTCCCTCGTCTTCATTTTACGCACCATCCGACGCCAAGACAGTGACAAAGCCTGCGAAACCCAGCGGATCGATTGCGGGACGCGCATCTGTTATCGATGCCGATACTATCGAGATACATGGCCAACGCATCCGAATTTGGGGTGTTGACGCGCCAGAGGGTGCGCAGACATGTAAAAATGCATCCGGCAGTGAGTATCGCTGTGGACAAATCAGTTCGATGAAGCTGGCCAGCTATCTCGATGAGGCTCAACCCATTATCTGTGCTCAACGGGATGTCGATAAGTATAATCGCATTGTAGCATCGTGCGTGAATACCTTCGGCCAGGACCTAGCGACATGGCTCGTCCGGAACGGGCATGCTCTCGATTGGCCAATGTATTCAAAGGGCGCTTATTCTAGCGCTCAGTCAGAAGCCAAAAGCCGAAAGGCAGGCATCTGGCAAGGAACTTTTGTCGAACCATGGGTATGGCGGAAATTGAGCAAAGGCGCGATGTGAGGAGTGGTTGGCTCTCTGACCTAAACGAGATACTGTAGAAATAGCCAAAAAAGTCAATGACTTGTTTTAGCAAGTTAAAGTTGCGACGTTCCCAGCAAAATAGAGATGCGACAGATGCTGACGTTCAGCCCCCATTCCGAGAGGCTGGTCGGGGTTGCAAACGAGGAATGGGGGCGGGTGAATATCCACCTCTTCGGCTTTAGATCCCATGAGGAGTGAACAGCGGCCGTCGCTCTGGCAGAGTGAGGTTGCATCAAAACACTCGCTCAGGAGGAGCAATTTATGGAACCCGCATCCATTCATCCGACCGCTGTCCGCACTGATCTTGGCGCAATTTTTGTGGCATTGGAACTGAGCCGATCGACTTGGTTGATCACTTCGTTGTCGCCGGGCAGTGGCGAGAGGATGTCGAAGCATTTAGTGGCCGGTGGCAATGTAGCAGAGCTGCTGGATCGATTTGAGCGGTGTTGTCACGTTAACTGGGCTGCAGTTGCCTGCCTGACGGTTTGGGCGTAAATTTTGGCGATGCAGACATCAG
>NZ_JBHEEO010000054.1:0-3137 GCF_041929965.1 Brucella oryzae
TGTGAGCGCAACGAATAGCCCACGTCTTTCGTGATTGACGGAATGGGTTTCCGGCTGGCAGTCAAAACTTTTGCTTTGCCCGCTTCGGCATAAAATAGGTTCGGATATTGACGAGTGCTTCAGCGACGTCAGCGGCATCCTGGCGGGTGGCTTTGCGTTTTGTCTCGCCGAGCTTGCGAATTGGCGCAATGATATCGCCGGTGACGGCATGACCGCGAAGAACCGGCTGCCAAAGTCTCGGCGCGTATCCTGTTGCCAGCAAAAAGCAGAGGTCCCAATCGAACGGATCAAAGGTTTGATCATCGATCCTGGTGAACCTGGGCCGGTAGTCTTTCGGGGTTTCAGAGAGGCTCCCCGAGATACGGTTATATTCCGCAACGATCGTCTGCACGGCCCGATGTTCGGTTGTTTCCATCGGCAGGTTCAGGGCGTCCGGGCCAGTCAGTTCCGGGATCCATTTGCGTGGGTCGATGAACTTTGGGCCAATGATCAGAGCCGTAAGATAACCATCGAGACCGCTCATTGACCAGATTGGCGATGCCGGACGGCGTCCCCTGATAAAGGCTTCGAACGCCGCGTCATCAAGCTTCGGTCGATCCGTCGTCCCCTGGCTGTTGTGCATCATGCCGCCCGTCGCTCCTGCTGCGTCATCGCTTCACGCTCAGCCTTCCAGGCCCACGGCAGGAGACTTTCCATTTCGCTGGCTTTCACTTTGCCGGAGATGATGCGCTCCAGCACATCGGCAAGCCAGACCTCGGGGTCCACACCATTCAGTTTACAGGTGTTGACGAGCGATGCGAGGACAGCGAAAGTCTTTCCACCCCGCTCGTTGCCCACGAACAGCGAATTCTTCCTCGTCAGGGCCACGGATTTCATTGAACGCTCGACCACATTGGAATCGATCTCGACCCGGCCATCATCAAGGCAGGCTGTCAACCCGCTCCAATGGTTGAGCGTGTAGCTGACGGCCTTGCCAAGCGCCGATTTCGCCGACACCTCGTCGCGCAGTTCGGTGAGGTGGACTTTCAGCTCTCTCATGACTGGAGCAGCCTCGCGACGTCTCACGACGAGCCGGGTATCGGCGCTTTCGCCGCGCAGTTTTGCTTCGATCCGATAGACTTCCGCAATCCTGGCAAGGATCGACAAAGCCTCCGAAGAACCCGTCAGCTTGACGACATCGACGAACTTGCGCCGCGCATGAGCAAGGCAGAAGGCCAGCCGCATGGGTGCGACATTGCTCTTGCCCCGACGTTTGACCATGGTTTTATAGGCTTGGTATCCATCGACTTGAAGCACGCCGGTAAACGACGACAATTGCCCCTCGATCTCGCGGGCGCTGCGGCTTTCGGCAAAGATATAGGCCACGGCCGGCGGTGCCGGACCATTCCAGGGACGGTCGTCAACCGCCTGCGCCCATAACTGGCAGACCTTGGTTCGTTTGCGCCCCGGCTCGAGCCGCGGCAACGGCGTCTCGTCACAGAACACTCTCGGCTGCGAGCGGATAAAGGCGGTAAGCGCGTCATAGAGAAGCTCCAGCCACCAGGCGACCCGCATCACCCAGGCGCCAAGCGTACCGCGATCGATGATGACACCGCAGGAGGCCAGCATTTGCGCCTGTCGATTGAGCGGGAGATGCCAGGCAAACTTCGAAACAGCGACATGCGCGGCAAACGCCGTGGTCACCATGCCACCGTCCATCACGCGCGCCGGTGCAGGTGCTTGCACGATGGCACTCTCACAGGCCCGGCATGCATAGCGCGGCCGGATCGTCCGTTTGACCCGGACAACAGCAGGTACGATGTCGAGCGCCTCGCTGACGTCCGTGCCGATGCAATGCAGTTCGAACGAACAGCAGGGGCAAATCTTGCTCTCCGGCTCAATGATCTCTTCATAGCGCGGAAGATGCTTGGGCAAGCGGCCGATATTGCGGGCAGACGATCGCCGTGCCTGTGTTTTGTCTTCACCGGCCGGTGCGGCATCGTCATTGGCTGCAACGGGAATATCGCTTAGATCGCCCAGGTCGAGCGTTGCCTGGGCTGGATCGATGATCGTCATCTTCTCCGATTTCGTCCCGAAGAGCTGGCGCTCAAGGAAGGCAATACGCGCTTTGAGATCGGCATTCTCTTCGTCGAGTAAGAGAATGATCCGGGTCAATTGCGCAGCATCCTGAGGCAAGGGATCGGGTCGAAGCAGCATGACCGACCCTATCATATTAGCCTGAATCTTCAAGCAAAACCAATAGGATCAGCCTACTTTTGAGGGTCGTCTCACCGCGTTTCGCTTGACCCGCGTCCAGTCAATGCCAGCTAGCAAAAGCGAGAACTCCTGGGCACTCATCTGCATCGCACCATCGCGGATCGGGGGCCAAACAAACTTTCCGCTCTCCAACCACTTTGTCGCCAGGATCATGCCTGACCCATCCCAGTAAATGCAGCGAAGTCGATCCAGACGCTTGGCGCGGAAAACGAACACGTCGCCACAATAGGGATCGGCCGCGAGCGCTGACGCCACCAAAGCCACAAGGCCATTCATGCCGCGCCGGAAGTCGACCGGTTGCGTAGCCACCATGATCTTCACGCCACTCGGCGAAACTCCGATCACCGGCGACCTCGCAAGGCCGCCACCATCGCTTGCGCCAGTTCAGGTGCTACCGGGCCGATAACCGTCATGCGCGCGCCAGCAATCTCGATCTCAATTCGACCCGCGGCAAAGTGGGCGACATCTGACGGCGAGCCTGGAGCCGGCGTTCGATCGCCAACTACCGTCACCGGCACGAACATCGCCTGCTGCGCACTGGACCTCGCAGATCGTTGAGAGGTCAGCCCAGCGTCCCGGCGCCAGACGTTCAGCAAGCCGCGATTGACGCCCCAGCGCCGGGCAACGGCCGAGATGTTAACATCAGGTTCCGCGCTTTCCGCAAGGATCCGCGCCTTCTCCTCGTCAGTCCAATTCCGCCGCTGCCGCCGGCCGGTAATCACCTCGATCCGACGATACTTTCCCTCATGCCTGGCTTCATCCATGTCTTCAAGCATGGCATCAGCGCGATCTCCAATCATCCCGGTCCGCTCCTATCAATGAAGGAGCTTATCTCGCGGCATCATTCACAAAAGAAAAGGTGGGATGTTCGTCGCGCTCAC
>NZ_JBHEEO010000055.1:0-3090 GCF_041929965.1 Brucella oryzae
ACAACCTTTTCGCTCAATTGCGGACACAACGTAGCGCGTCTGCAACCGGAGGCCTTAATTCGAATATTGTTGGAACAGAATTGATCGGCAAACCACCGCAGATCATCTGAGATGTCTCGGGATGACTGGGGCCCGCCACACCTAGTCTACCCGTCCAAATCGACCCCAGCATGCTTCGAAGCGACTGCTGTCATTGACTATTCGTCAAAGCAATCATCGAACGATCATTAGGCTGCAAATGTTGTCCGCGGACAACTTGTGCACTGACCTGAGCGCCTTCAATAATTTGGCTACGCAGGGACTCGCCTTCCAATGAAGACCTTAAATAGTTCTCCTTTGTGAGTTGTCCGCGGACAACAACCCCGCCATGGTTAATCGTTTGTAAAATGTTTACGAATCGGGCTTACTGTGAACTTCGCAGTTAACGTTGATTTTAAATCAATTGCGAAGTTGAAGGGCCTCAAATGTTAATAAGTCATAACTTGATGGATCAACAAGAACACCTCCCGACACTCTTGTCGGCAGATTCGCTAGAATTGTCGCGGCAACTCCAGCTCCATCAGCAGAAAATATTCCCTCCGACATCGCAGAAGACTATTCGCCAGTTTTCACCATCTGAGGCTGCTGCATATATTGGGATCGGAGAGGGTTACCTAAGACAGGTAGCATCGGATGGCCATGGCCCAGAACCTATGCCAAATGGCCGACGTATGTACTCGCCGGACGACATGGATCGCATTCGTAGATCATTAGATGAGAAGAACGGGGCGCCTAAATATGTCCCAACGCGAAGAGCTAATGAAAAGCTCCAAGTGTTAGCGGTAATGAATTTTAAGGGTGGATCAGCCAAGACCACCACATCTGCGCACCTCGCCCAGTTTCTCGCGTTACGTGGATATCGCGTGCTTGCGATCGATCTTGATCCTCAGGCATCTCTATCGGCACTTTTTGGACATCAACCTGAACTGGACGTTGGTGAGAGCGAAACACTTTACGGTGCTATTCGATACGAAGCACCCCGCAACATTACTGAGATCGTGCGTGCTACGTATACGCCTAATCTCCACGTCATTCCAGGTAACCTGGAACTTATGGAATTCGAACATGAAACACCAAAGGCGATTACCACGGGACGTGCCGAAAGCATGTTCTTCGCTCGAATAGGCGAAGTTATCGCCGATATAGAGAGCCTTTATGACGTTGTCGTTATCGATTGCCCTCCTCAGTTGGGCTTTCTAACGATGTCAGCCCTGTGTGCTGCTACGGGTGTGTTAATCACTGTTCATCCACAAATGCTCGATGTCATGTCTATGAGCCAGTTTCTTGCGATGACGAGTGAACTCATGGCGGTCGTGGAACGGGCCGGCGGCCGAACAAGTTACGATTGGATGCGTTATCTCGTAACTCGTTACGAACCTAATGACGGCCCTCAAAGTCAGATGACAGGATTTATGAGGGCTATTTTTGGTAATCGGATGCTTCAGAATGCTATGTTGAAGTCCACAGCGATTTCAGATGCTGGCGTAACTAAGCAGACACTCTACGAGGTGGAACGCTCACAATTCATTCGTGGCACGTATGACCGCGCAATGGATTCACTGAACGCCGTGAACGGGGAGATCGAATTGCTTTTGAGAGCCACGTGGGGGAGGAAGTGATCAATGGCGCGTAAGAATCTTATCGGCGTATCATTGGATACTGCTGCAATGTCCCCGAAGACACCTGATTCCGATATCACGAAGTCCAGGCCGCTGGCGGGTTTCGTACCATCTGCACGGAGTGCCCCGGTGGGTGGAATTACAAAATCTTTGACAAACATCACACAGAAAGTCGAACGCGTCGATGAACTTGAAAGGCAGCTTTCAGAAGGACAAGTAGTCGTAGAGCTAGAACCCAGCTTGATTGACGGATCTTTTGTCTCGGATCGGCTCGAGATCGATCAAACCGAACTTTCCGAACTCGTAGCGCAAATTCGTGAAAGCGGCCAGCTCGTCCCGATACTTGTAAGGCCTAATCCTGCAAACCAAGATCGCTATCAGGTAGCGTTTGGGCACCGACGCTTAGCAGCGGCTAAAATTTTAGGGAAAAAAGTCCGCGCAATCGTCCGCGATTTGACAGATGAGCAGCTCGTTATCAATCAAGGTCAAGAGAATAATGCTCGTACAAATCTCTCATATATTGAACGGGCTTTGTTCGCTAAACGCTTGGAGACAAAGGGGTTTGAAAGAGATGTCATAATGTCATCGCTTGCAGTCGACAAAGCCGCTGTGTCAAAAATGTTATCCGTCGTAAAGCAGATTTCCGTTGAGGTTATCGAGTTGATTGGTGCGGCCCCTGAAATCGGTAGAAGGCGTTGGATGGAGTTTGGCGATCTGATTTCTTCCGAAAACTCCGATTGCCTTGTTCGGGAGTTGTCCGCGGACAACATAAGGTCTTTGGAAAGTAATGAGCGTTTTCAAAAAGCCTGCGAGTATCTGGCAGCGCCTAAATCCTTAGCTCCGAAGAAGACAAGTACCGGCACCAGCACTAATCGTTGGGCTTCGAATGATGGTTCATTAAATCTCCTGATGAACCATCGCGCGAAAAAGGTAGCTATCGAACTTACGAATAGAAATGCAAACAGTTTTGCAGAATGGCTAGCTAGCAGAATGGACTCGCTTTACGACGAATTTAGCCAGTCAAATATCAGTAAGAACGGAGAATAACACGCAAAAGAAAAAGGCCCCCAAAACGTCGCCGTATGGAAGCCTCTCTCGATCTTTAGCAAGTCTGAGAATCGCATTTCCATGAATCAGTGTCAAGAGTCTTAAGCGTCATTTTGGCGGGTGGATTTCTTTTGCCTTTCGAAAGGTGAGAGGAAATGCAAATTCTGGAGACTATCACGTCCACACTATGTGGGCGAATGAAGACGTTTACCCAAAATCCTGAGCTACAGAAAAGGCAAAGGAGGGGCGTAAACCGCTGGGTAATCTACAAACAGCTCTGTGTGGCCAAATCAGCACTCGAACTCAATGATCGTTGCCTTGCTGTGCTGAGTTCGCTGTTGTCATTTCTGCCTGACGATGAATTACTTGAGAAAAGCGGCATCGT
>NZ_JBHEEO010000056.1:0-2729 GCF_041929965.1 Brucella oryzae
GTCTCATAAATATCCATTAAAATCTGTGACTTGCTGACTTTCCTGCCGACAACATCCCATGCCGCTTCGACGAACTTTTCCTTCGTCAGTATCGTGATGCTCGATGGTGTGGGGAAGGCATCAAGGAATGCGAAGAACCAGTCGCTGCGACTGTTACCTCGGAAACGCTCGATCTCTGGAAAATACAGCGGCAGGTAATGCGTCAGGATGCGATGTTGTATCTCGGTCTTGGCGTTAGCAATGGCTTCGTGTGTCTTCGACAATTCCTGAACGTCGTTGATGCCAGCACGCAAGGGATCGTGATAAACCTGCGTCGAATGGATCCTCAACATGTGCAGGATCACCTGCGCATCCTTAGGATCGTTTTTGTCCCAACCGTTGTGCAAGGCTTCTCGCGTGCGGGCAAGCGCCAACGACGACACCAACCGCGTTTCGAAGCCGGCTTCCACCAACCGCCAGGCGATCGGACGATGATAATTACCAGTTGCCTCAAAGGCGCAGACAACCGGTCGGTCATATGATTGCAAAATCTCGATCAGATGGTCATGTTCTGCACGCGTATTGAGAACAGACAACCGACGGCGGCGTTTATGGCCGGGTGCTTCGATCAACACTTCATTGCGAACCTTGGCGATGTCGATGGCTACCAACACGGCATCGGCAGGTATAGAATTCTGACTGGTCATGGTTGGTCTCTCCGGAATGAGTTGTGAACACTCACATTCTAGAGCTACTTCGACTGGCCATGGCCACCTCAAACGGTGCGCGCTTGCAGCAAAAAAGCTGCGCGCACTGTTTGAGGTGGCTCCAACTCTTCCTTCCGTAGGTGCTATGGCAGCGAGTTCACCAGCAACGCGATCCTGCAATGGACGGATCGGACCAAGGTGGAATGGCACTACATCGCACCGGGCAAGCCGATCCAGAACGCCTTCATCGAAAGCTTCAATGGGCGGCTGCGAGACGAGTTCCTGAATGAGACTCTCTTCTCGTCGCTGGCTCATGCTCGATCAGCGCTTTCAAACTGGCGCAGCGATTACAACGATCATCGGCCGCACTCTGGACTAGGCTGGATGACACCTGCCGAGTTCGCTCAGACAATCAACCCGCGACGTGATGCGGTGCTGCGCAGCCGAAATGGCTCCGCACCGCAACCCGCCGCTACCGCCCAGAATACCGCAACCCAAAACTGCTGGAGCGAACTCAAAACTGGATAAAACTTGGGGGCAAGGTCAAACGGCATGGGTTCCTCGATTCAAGCCTTGTTAAGGCGCGATCGGAACGCCAGACGGTCATCAGCGACGTACTGGATATTCCGGAATGCTGGGTCTATGCGCGGCCTTTCCGTGCCGGACGCGGAGTTCGTGGTATCCACGAACCGTTTCCGACTGTGACGCGTACGGCCTGGGAACGGCTGACGGATCGCTATCTGAACAATCCCCATCCTGCAGATCCGGTTCCAGCCTCGCAGGCAGCGATGCTGACGACCCGACAGTTGGCAATGCTACAGGGTTTTCCGGATGGTTGGCAGTGGAAGGACGCAACGCGACAGGACGTTCATCAAATGATTGCTAACGCCGTTCCCTCTCCTCTGGCCGAAGCGATCGGTCATGTCATCCTCGCGCGCGAGAACGGTCAAAGCATTCCCGATGTGGAAGGCCGTTTCATGAACTGGCTGATGGAAACGGGACGCTCGCCCCAATCGGCACGCAATGTCAAGTCGCAGGTCAACCGGGCGCGCCGTCTTTTGGGAGGACGAACATTCTCCGATACAGGACTGGAATTGACCCGGCTGGAACTGAATGCCGAATTCGAAACACTGACGGTCCGGACGAGATCGGATCTGCGTGCCGCTCTTCGTCTTTATGAAGAGTATCTCGATCGTAAAGACAAAGCCGTCCATTCTCGCATTGCGAAGATTTCAAGAATGGCTGCTTGAGGATACGTATTCATCGAGCGCGTGAACCGGAGGCTGGAGCAATTCGGTTATCTGTTGCAAAGAAGTCAGGCGACTTCCTCATACCCACGTTTGCGACGAACCGCGACAAGTCTGCGAAGAAGTGCGTTAGCGGATGCTTCGTCCAGAAGTGTTTGCTGTACGGATTGTCCAAGTGTCCCGATCCGTCCCCAGGATCGCATGACGCACCATTCACCGAATAAGTTCGGCTGAACCGATAATGTATAGAAGCGCCGCATATTGTTGTGCAGCTCGATCTTACGAAAATGTATCGGAAGTGAACTCTGTTTCGACATGCGCGCAGAATCCGACATCGAAGCGAGAGCGTCCAACGCATTTTATGAATCGATCCTCGCTGATCGATTCATGCCGTTGATGCAATCGAAGCGGGTCTACGACGATATAAAAATCTAGCACAATTTTACATGCCAGAATGGAAGGTCTTCCGGAAATGGTGCGACCGCTGCAGAAGCGCTCCTTGTCACGTTTCCACCGCTTGTCTGACGGCAAAGGGGAGCATTTCAGTCGAGATGTCTTGGGGTACGCTGATTTGATTTGCCGGTGTGGCAACTCGATGCGCCGCTACCGTATTTCAGAGTACCCACATAGCGTATCACATCGGGATAATTTGCAGTCTTGCGATTCCAGCTTTTGGATTAACGTTGCGGGCATCCGGAAAACTGTTACGAAACCGGATATATCCGATTCATCGATAAACGACGGTTGAGAGCCGGGAACCGGTGCAGGACGGCCCCACCGTGTTCGAGGGAGCGTC
>NZ_JBHEEO010000057.1:0-2508 GCF_041929965.1 Brucella oryzae
GTAAGCGGGTAGACTATCCCACGTATCTTTCGTCGGTGAGATGGGCGATTTTCTGCATGAATCATGCGGAGAATCCTATGAGCGACGGTGTGAATCAGACCCGGACATTCGAGGTTTTGACGGCGGAGCCTGTGCGAAGCCGACGGCGGCCACGAGACTGGTCGGATGACGAGAAGGCGCGGATTGTGGCTGCGTCGTTGCAGCCCGGGGCCAACGTCTCGGCGGTTGCACGGTCTGAAGGACTGGATCCCTCGCAGCTTTATGGATGGCGTCGTAAGGCGCTTGCGTCTGGTGTTGTTTCACCAGTAACAGCGGGACCGGCCAGTCCGGCCAGATTTGCACGTGTTGAAACGACGTGTAGCGCTTCGATCGATATTGTTGTCGCCGACATGGTAGTTCGCGTCGGTTCAGCCTTCGATCCGGATCACCTGGTGAAGGTTCTGAGGGCGGCTCGCAAGGCATGATTTCCAGCGGTGTGGTGGTTTATGTGTCCTGTCAGCCCGTCGACTTCCGCAAGGGAGCCGCTTCCCTGATGGCAGTTGTCCGTGATGGCGGTCTCGACCCGTTCAATGGTGCGCTTTATGTCTTCCGGTCAAAACGTGCCGACCGGGTCCGGATTGTGTGGTGGGATGGCAGTGGCGTTTGCCTTTATTCGAAAACGCTTGAGGACCGTGGCTTTTGCTGGCCGGGCCTGTCAGTTGCGAGGATACGTCTGGATCATTCCCAGCTCATGGCTTTGTTGGCTGGAATGGACTGGAAAAAGATCCGCCCGAACAGGACAAGACGCCCTTTGCTGACAGGATGACAACGCCTGCGGCAAGATGATTCATGATGCTGTAATGGTTGGGAAAACGGCCGCTTTTATGCTCTACTCAGCCTCATGGATTTACCGCTTCACGATCTGCCGGATGACGTTGACGCACTGAAAGCTATGGTGCTCGCAATGGCACGTGAGCAGGCTGAAAAGGAAGCCCGGTTGAAGGCTGCTGAAGCTGAGATTGCCCGGCTGGAGGCAGTGGAGAAGAGCGCCAACGAACGGATTGCCAACCTGACATCCATCATGAAGGTTTTGCAGCGCGCCCAGCACGGCCGGCGCTCCGAACGATTACACCTTGGTGTTAGCGATGAACAGGTATCGTTTGCTTTCGAGGAAGTGGAAACCGGTCTCTCGGCGATCCAGAGCGAACTTCACGATGCGGCCAGGGACAAGCCGAAACGGGCATCACGTCCGCGCAAGGGCTTTGCCGCTCATCTCGAACGCATTGAGGAAGTCATCGAACCGGAGATTCCGGCTGGTTGCGAGGGTCTGGAAAAGGTCCTGATCGGCGAGGATCGCTCGGAACGCCTGGACGTCGTGCCCCCGAAGTTCCGGGTTGTCGTGACACGTCGCCCCAAATATGCATTCCGGAACCATGATGGTGTGGTTCAGGCGCTCGCGCCTGCACATATTATCGAGAGCGGTTTGCCGACAGAGCGCCTGCTCGCCTATATAGCCGTTTCCAAGTATGCCGATGGCCTTCCACTTTACCGTCAGGAGGCAATCTATTTGCGCGATGGCGTCGAGATCAGCCGGAGTTTGATGGCGCAATGGATGGGGCATCTGGGCTTCGAGCTTCAGATATGCGCCGATTATATCCTGGAGCGGGTCAAGGAAGGTGAAAGGGTCTTCGCCGATGAGACGACCTTGCCCACTCTGGCTCCCGGTTCGGGAAAAGCCACCAAGGCATGGCTTTGGGCCTATGCACGCGATGATCGCCCCTATGGTGGGAGCAGTCCACCAATGGTGGCCTATCGTTTTGAAGACAGTCGGGGCGCAGAATGCGTGGCGCGGCATCTTGCCGGGTTCAACGGAATCCTGCAGGTGGACGGATATGGCGCCTATACGAGCATGATCAAGGCGCAAGCCAAGGCTGGGCGCAACGAACAGATACAGCTCGCAGGCTGCTGGGCACATCTGCGCCGCAAATTTTACGATCTGCACGTCAGCGGGATCTCGCAGGCTGCAACAGATACGGTCACCGCCATGACCAAATTGTGGAAGATCGAAGATGAGGTTCGCGGCAAGAATGCCGACATCCGCGCCGCGTTCCGTCAGGAACAGTCTGAAACCATTGTCGCCCGCCTCTTCGACCGGTGGGAAAAGGAACTGGGTAAAGTCTCGGGCAAGTCCAAAACCGCCGAGGCGATCCGCTACGCGTTCACCCGGCGCGAGGCACTGGAGCGCTTCCTCACCGATGGCCGGGTCGAAATCGATAGCAACATTGTCGAGCGTGCGATCAGACCACAGACAATCACGAGGAAAAACAGCCTGTTTGCCGGAAGCGAAGGCGGCGGACGGACCTGGGCTACACTGGCCACGCTTCTCCAGACATGCAAAATGAACAGCGTCGATCCGCTTGACTGGCTATCCCAAACACTAAGCCGCATTGCTCAAGGCTGGCCTGTAACCGAAATCGAAGCTCTTATGCCTTGGAACTTCAAGTCTAACGCCATCGGCTGACCGCTTAC
>NZ_JBHEEO010000058.1:0-2471 GCF_041929965.1 Brucella oryzae
AAAATTGCGGCCTGTTTCGCATGAATATCTACGAGCCCCTGGTCTTTCCGGCCAGAGAAACTTAACGTGACAACACCCAACCGCACTCTGACGAGGCTATTCCAGCGGGAGATGGGCATGTCGTTCGGTCGCTGGCGGCAACAACTGCATGTCGGTCTTGCGCTTCAAAGGCTGGCGGACGGCGAATCCGTGACGAATATTGCGATTGATCTGGGATATGAAAGGCCGAGCGCGTTCACCGCGATGTTCCGGCGGATGCTCGGGACAACTCCGGCACGCTATCTCACGGAAACGGCAACCGAGATGAGCGGCGATAAAGAGAGGGTAAGCCGGCGGACCGGCCCTAGCTGACGCTGCGCGAGGCGATGAGAAGCATGTCGAGGCCGGGCGTGGCGGTGAGCACCATCGCCGCGGCGGCGAAAAGAACGAGGGTGAAGAAGTCCGGCATCGTGATTCCCTTGAAAGTGGGGCCGGAATTCCTGTCTATCACGATCGCGGGAAATGGCAACCGCCCGGACATTCGGGCAAGCCAAACCTACCGATAAACTGCGGCTTATCGTAGGTTTATCCTTACGCTGCCTTGTCGCGCTAGGCGACGAGCGCGGCCGCACGGCTGCGCGCTTCGGCATCGGCGGCGAAGACGGCATCCATGCTTTCGGCGCTGCCGGTCGCGATCATCTCATCCATGACGGCTTCGGCAATATCGGCCATTTCGAGAAAGCCGATGCGGCCCTCCACGAAGGCGTGGAAGGCGATCTCTTCGGCCGCATTCATGATTGCGCCTTGCAGGCCGCCGCGCTCCATTGCTGTACGGGCGAGGCGCAATGCCGGGAAACGAACCTCGTCCGGGGTCTCGAAATCCAGCCGCGCGAGCTTGGCGAAATCCAGCCGGTCGACGCTGAGCCTTGTGCGGGCTGGATAGGCAAGCGCGTACCCGATGGCCGTGCGCATGTCGGGGCAGCCGAGCTGCGCCAGCACCGAGCCATCGGTGTAGCCGACCATGGAGTGAATGACCGATTGCGGGTGAACGACGACCTCGATCTGATCCGGCCGCACATTGAACAGGTGCTTGGCCTCGATCATCTCAAGCGCCTTGTTGAACATAGAGGCGCTGCCGATGGAGATCTTGAAACCCATCGACCAGTTGGGATGGGCGCGCGCGGTACCGGGCGTGACATTGGCCATCTGCTCGCGCGTCCAGGTGCGGAACGGACCGCCGGAGGCGGTGAGGATGATACGCTCCACCGCATGCTGCTGGTCGTCCTCCAGCGCCTGGAAGATGGCGCTGTGTTCGCTGTCGACCGGAATCAGCCGGCCGCCGCCTTCGGAAACGGCGCGCACGAAAAGATCGCCGGCGGAAACGAGGCATTCCTTGTTGGCAAGGGCAATATCGGCGCCACGCTGCGCGGCGGCCAGCGTCGGCGCGAGCCCGGCCGTGCCGACGATTGCCGCCATCACCCATTCCGAAGGCACGGAGGCGGCTTCGATCAAGGCATTCTTGCCCGCGCCGGCGGCGATGCCCGACCCGGCCAGGGCATCCTTCAGATCCTCATAGCGCTCCTCGTTGGCAGTGACCGCCAGAGCTGCGCCGCAGGCCCTAGCCTGCTCGGCCAGCAGCTCGATATTGTCGCGCCCGGTGATCGCGGCGATGTCGAAGGCATCACGTCCCCCAAGCTGGGCGATGACATCGATCGTATTCTGGCCGATGGAGCCGGTCGAACCCAATATCGTCAGGCGGCGACGCGCCTTGCTTCCGGTGTTCATTCAGGTACCCGCATTTGCTGATGCTTTCCTCAAGGCTCTACAGGGGATTGTGTGGAGCGGCAAGTCCGCTGCTTGCGCAACCCCTCCGGCGCGCGTTCGCGCCAAAGACGAAAGCACTGATTTGACGATATTTTCGGTCTTTTTTGAATCAAATGCGCCGTACTGCGTTTTCCGACCAACTCGAATGCGGAGGCGATGGATGGTTTTCAAGGCGGCAACGTTTCACGGCGCGGAACTTTATCTGGAAAGCGAACAGGCGAGGCGCTCGGCCCTGGAATCTGGGGTTGCCAATGCGCTTGCTGTCGCCGGTGGAATCGATGCTTCCGATGTCACGGTCACTGCGGCGGGCTAGGAAATCCGCCTCGACGGATCCGTCGCGACTGATCAGGAAGTGAAGCGGACAGCCGCGTTTGACGAGCCGATCCGCGGTGTCAGGCCGGTGAGGAACAGGATTGCGTGTACATCTGTCCGGTAGGAATATGTGCGGCAAAAAGAGAAGTCTCTGGCCCCTTCGGGTCGAGTGCTTCATATGCGGCTGTCAATCTCTCAAAGACCGAACGATCTTCCCCCACAGGGTTTAGGGCGATCCCCATTTCGCCAACTTCACCGACCATTTTCATGTAGCGCAGAGGTGTTGTCACGTTAAGTTTCTCTGGCCGGAAAGGCCAGGGGCTCGTAGATATTCAGGCGAAACAGGCCGCAATTTT
>NZ_JBHEEO010000059.1:0-2178 GCF_041929965.1 Brucella oryzae
GCACCCAGATTGTTGTCTGCCCCGACCGAAAGCGTGCCAGCCGTGATCGCCGTTCCGCCCGAATAGCTGTTGGTGCCGGTCAACACGGTCGTGCCGCTGCCTGCCTGCACCACCCGACCCGCACCCGATACGACATCGCCGAACGTCAGGCTGTTGGAGCGGTTGAACGCAAATGTTCCTACATCATGCGCCGTCTGGTCCAGCACGACATCGCCCACAATGCTGCCCGTCGTCCCGCCATCACCGATCTGCAGCGTGCCTTCACTGACCTTCGTTCCGCCCGTGTAACTGTTCGCACCCGTTAGGACCAACGTGCCGAAATCCGTCTTGTTGAGGCCCTGTGTGCCTTGAAGCTCTGCGGCAATCGTAGCAGTGATATCCTTGTCCACACGCACGATCGGCATGGCGTTGTTCGTCGTGTCGGAAAGCGTCAGCGCATCGCCCTCAAGACGATAACCGTCGGTGGAAAACTGCATACCCGCAGCAGACACCGCGCCCGCCGTATTATCCACCGTCACCGTGCCCGCCTTGCCGGCAAAAATGGCAAACTCGCCATTGGTCCATGGTCCATTCAGCGTACCGTCCTTGTCGGTCCAATCCGAACCGTGAGTATCCACGTTCCATATCCCGTTCCCCCCATCAATCTGATTGTTGCCGTGCAGGGCAGGATCGCCGCCATCCCAGTAATTGAGTGTCATGCCTGCGGCATTGACCAGATTGACCTGGTTTGCAATCGCGGTCTGGATGCTCATTCCAGAAGGGCCGCCTGGAACCGTACCCAGCACCAAACCATTGTCGGTGAACGCACCGCTATAATCGAAAATACGATAAAGGCCGGGGCCGAAACTGCCCAGATCGGTCACATTGAGCGTTCCGGCCAGTGTCAGACTGCCCTTGACATTGAACAGGCCAACGGTCGTTGGCGCGCCGAGCGCCACATTGATGTTGTTGCCGCCTGCAAGCGTCAGACCCTTCTCAAAGGTCAGGGTCTGGCCCTCACGCCCCACCAGCGTGGCGCCTCCGGCATCAAGCACGGCATTGTCGATGATCGTTCCCTTGCCGCCAAGCGCGCCGCCAGCGGCGACCTCCACCGCACCGCCAAGCTTGTCATCAACCAGAAGGGTACCTGCCTGTACCCCTGTCTTGCCGGCAAAGCCGGAACTGTCGCCCGATAGCGTCAGCGTGCCCGATCCAACCTGCTTCAGCGTTCCAGTACCGCTCAAAACACCGCTGAAACCCATCACGTCGGAGCGGTTGAAGGCAAGCGCAGCACCGGCATCGATCGCGGCATCCCCCATAATGCGGCCCGTCGTCCCGCCAGCACCGATCTGCAGCATGCCAGCCGTGATCGCCGTCCCGCCCGCGTAAGTATTATTCCCCGAAAGCGTCAGGACGCCAGCACCCGTCTTGGTCAGCTTGCCCGTACCCGACACAATGCCCGAAAGCGTGTTGTCATGCGCATTGTCGACGGTGCTGCCCGCATCCGACAGCGTTATGGCGCGACCCGAATTGAAGGCAGCGCTCAACTGCAATGTACCTGCGCCAATCTCCACTCCGCCTGCCGCTGCACCCAGATTATTGTCCGCGCTGACCGAAAGCGTGCCAGCCGTGATCGCCGTCCCGCCCGCGTAAGTATTCTGCCCCGAAAGCGTCAGAACGCCAGCACCCGTCTTGGTCAGCTTGCCCGTACCCGACACAATGCCCGAAAGCGTGTTGTCATGCGCATTGTCGATGGTGCTGGCCGCATCCGACAGCGTTATGGCGCGACCCGAATTGAAGGCAGCGCTCAATTGCAATGTGCCGACACCGATCTCCACCCCGCCTGCCGCTGCACCCAGATTGTTGTCTGCCCCGACCGAAAGTGTGCCAGCCGTAATCGCCGTCCCACCAGAATAGCTGTTGGTGCCGGTCAGCACGGTCGTACCGCTGCCTGCCTGCACCACCCGACCCGCACCCGATACGACACCGCCGAACGTCAGGCTATTGGAGCGGTTGAAGGCAAGCGCAGCACCGGCATCGATCGCGGCATCCCCCATAATGCGGCCCGTCGTCCCGCCGTTACCGATCTGCAGCGTGCCAGCCGTGATCGCCGTCCCGCCCACGTAAGTATTATTCCCCGAAAGCGTCAGGACGCCAGCACCCGTCTTGGTCAGCTTGCCCGTACCCGACACAATGCCC
>NZ_JBHEEO010000060.1:0-1796 GCF_041929965.1 Brucella oryzae
TCACTGCCTCCATGTCGATGGAGACAGTGAATCACAAACCATGCAATCCGGAAATCATTTTATGGGTATGTGACCTAGCATTACAGTTGCATATTTATCTATGATCTGAATCTATGGGTCTCCATGATTCGGAGGTCATGGATGGCAGGTGCATCAATCGAGACGACGCTTGAGCTTTGGGCATCATCGTTGCGCGACGTGAAAGCTCGCATGCGCGGACTGTTTACGCAGGAGCGCGTTGCAGCCTCTGCGAACCTTTTTCTGGATGGCTTACTGGGTGACGAGCGGCGCAAGACAGGTTGGATGCATGCTGAGGCGGCCGGTGATCCCGGCCCGTGGCGGCAACAGGCCATTTTGGGTCGCGGGCGTTGGGATGCGGATGAGCTGCGCAACATCGTACGAGAGTATGTCGTAGAAAACCTCGCAACGGATGATGCGGTCCTGGTCATCGACGAAACAGGCTTCCTCAAGCAGGGCAAGACATCGTGTGGTGTTGCCCGTCAGTATACAGGTTCGGCTGGCAAGATAACGAACTGTCAGATCGGTGTATTCGCCGCCTATGTGTCCGTTCGCGGCCATGCCTTCATCGATCGAGCGCTGTACTTGCCCAAGAGCTGGACTGGCGATCCGGCAAGGCTTGCAGCAACCCATGTTCCTGAGGATGTAGCCTTCACTACCAAACCAGGGCTGGCTGTCGATATGATACAGCGTGCACTGGCAGCTGATGTGCCATTTTCATGGGTGGCTGGCGATGCGGTGTACGGCGTCGGGGAAATAGAAGGTTGTCTGCGCCGTGCCTGTAAAGGCTATGTTCTTGGTGTAAAATCCGATCATCACTTCGGATCCTGGTCGGGGAAGCCTCCGGTCGCCGGCACGGCGCAGGAGATCACCCGTGATCTCGATCCTGAAGCATGGCAGCGTCTTTCCGCCGGTGAAGGCACCAAAGGCGCACGGCTTCATGACTGGGCCTATTGCGAACTTGCCGACCTTGATGCCGACGAATACAACGAGACGAAATCGGGACTTTGGACCCGTGGCCTCCTGATCCGGCGCAACATCAGCGACGGCGATCTGGCATTCTTCACCACATGGTGCCCGGCCGGGACGGGCATCCAGACGCTCGTTTCCGTTGAAGGCCATCGCTGGGCAATCGAAGACAGCTTCGAGACTGCCAAGAACGAGCTCGGACTCGATCACAACGAAACCCGGTCATGGCATGGCTGGCATCGCCACGTTTCCCTCGTCATGCTTGCCTTCGCCATGATGGCGGTGATCCGGTACCGCGCCAACGACGCGACGCCCCAAAAAAGACCACGGATGCCGACCATCGGGAATTGATCCACTGGTCTGTCCAGGAAGTCCGGCGCATCGCCACCAGGCTTGCCCAGCGTCGCATAAGCCCCGCTTACGTCATCGCATGGTCATGCTGGAGACGCGCCCATCAGGCAGCCGCTCGGCGAGCTCATATCAAAACTAAAATGCAACTGTAATGCTAGAGCGTTTCCCTATCATAGTGGATCGTATCGGCATGATGCGAAGTAGTTTTGCGCTTCCTGCGGATCAATGAGGTCGACGATTTTCCCAATTCTGTCCCATAGGTTGCTGACGGTTCGCTCTGCGGCCTTTCGCAGGAGGGCTTTCAACTTGGAGAAAGCCTTTTCTATGGGATTGAAGTCCGGGCTGTATGGCGGCAGGAACATCAGCCTCGCGCCCGCGGCTTCGATAATCTCACGTGCTGCGGGTCGTTTGTGACTGGACAGATTGTCGAGAATGACAATATCGCCTGGCTTCAACGT
>NZ_JBHEEO010000061.1:0-1221 GCF_041929965.1 Brucella oryzae
CTGTGAGACGCTGGGCGTCAGTGCGTTGGCGGGCGTCCTGCCAGACATGCCGGGTGATGGTGCGGATGGCCTTGGCGTTGGACGTGCAGGATGCGCGCAGCGGGCAGGTCCGGCAGATGGCCGGATCGGATACATAATGCTTGTAACCGTTGCGGTCGGTCGTGGCATAGGTGAGCAATTGCCCCTCGGGGCAGCGATAGCCATCGGCATCGGTTTCGAATGCGAACTTCGACTTGCGCATCATGCCGTCCCGCGGCGGCGTCGGAGTGCGGTAGCCGGTGACGCCGAGGATATGGCGATCCTCCAAACCCTGGGCAATGGCCGCTGTCGCATAACCGGCATCCAGCCCGACCGCGCCAACCGCGAAGTCAAAGCGTCGACGCTGCCGATCCAGACGGTCGAGGTAGACGCGACTGTCATGCACATTGGCCGGTGTGACGTGGATGTCGGTGATGATGGCGAGCTTTCCATCCACCGTGCGGTGGTCGAGATAGTAGAAGCCCTTCGGCTTGCCGTCGCGCACCATATAGCCGCTTTCCGGATCGGTGCGCGACACCTTGGTTTCCGTCGCCCGCGGTTCGCGCTCTTTCTCCCTCAGAGGCTTTTGACCATGCAGCGCCCGCTCGACATCGATTGCCCGGTCGAGAGCAGCCCAGTAGTCGGCGCGCGACTTCTCGATCATCGCGAGATCGTATTTGCCCTTGTTGGCATTGGCCTTCAGATGTGTGCTGTCGGTATAAAGCACCGTCCCATCGACCAGTCCGTGCCTGATCGCCTGTTCAACGATGTGGTCGAAAATGTCCTGGGCGACCGATGTGTCGTTAAAGCGCCGCCGCCGGTTCTGGCTCAGTGTCGAGGCGTCGAACACCGCATCGCTCAGCTTCAGGCGCAGGAACCAGCGATAGGCGACATTGACCTCGATCTCACGCACCAGCTGACGCTCCGAGCGCACGCCGAACAGGTAGCCGATGAACAGCGCCTTGAACATCAAGGTCGGATCGAGCGGCGGACGGCCGTTGTCGGGGCAATAAAGCCCAGCAACCCGATCATGGATGAAAGAGAAGTCCATCACCGCATCGATCTTGCGAAGCAGATGATCTTTGGGGACCAGTTGATCGAGTGTCACCATCTCGAGCGCGGTCTGTGCGGCGGCTGGTTTCTTCAACATATCCCAATGAATCACAAAACCCCAGGCATAGCCAGGGGTTTGTCAGCAGCCTG
>NZ_JBHEEO010000062.1:0-1192 GCF_041929965.1 Brucella oryzae
GATTAGAACGAGCGCTGGAAGCGGACCATACCCTGCCAAGCGTCTTCGCCCTTCAGGACGGAGTTCTTGTCGTCCCACTTGGTGTAGGAAACTTCCGGGGTGATCGTGAAGCCAGGAACCAGTTCGTAAGCAACGTTGGCGGTTGCAGCGAAGGTTTCGGAGTCGTCGTAGGCGAGCTGCACGTTGAAGGTAGCCTTTTCGGTTGCCTTGTAAGCAGCGCCACCCCATACAGCCCAGTCGCCGCCCCACGTGCCGTAGAAGCTGTTGATCTGGCGGATACCGCGATCACGACCATTGGCATCCGTGTAGACGTACTGATAGGTGTCGTCGTTCGACTTGTAACCACCCATGACCCAGACCGAGAACTGATCCGTGACGTTAATGTCTGCGCGAATCTTACCGGCCCATTCTTCATTATAGGCGTCGTAAGCTGCAACACCCGTGATCGAACCCCAGCCGCCAGCGTACTTCAGACCGGCAACGACATGCGGCATGTAATCATCGATCTTGCCGGAGATGGTATATTCAGCACCCGTGTTAACGTCGACGTACGTGCCGGTGTCAACATCAACCGTATTGCCCTGTTCAAGCGACAGGATAGCCGAGAAACCATTGCCGCCTGTGAAGGTGTAGCTGATGAGACCGGTGCGGTAGCCGCCAGCGAGGATGACGTCGTCGTTGATGACGTTGCCGAGGTAACCAGGGAAGGTTACGAAGGCCGATTCGTCAAGGCCGACGCGCAGGCCGCCGAGCTGGATGTAACCGAAACGCAGGGTGCCGGTCGAGCCGGAGTCCACGCCGTCAGCCCACTGGAAACGCATTTCCGAATAGGTCTTGAGGGTGCCGAGTTCGGTTTCCGAAGCCGTCGATACCTTGAGTGCGAAACGAGCAAGTTTGGACCAGGTGTCGCGGTCGGTGTCGACATTGCCGTCACGGTCCTTGAAGCCACGACCGTAAACGTTATCACCGCCAGCAGCGTCGTAACGGACATAACCATGGATGCGCAGGCAGGTTTCGGTGCCTGGGATGTAGAAATAGCCGGCGCCGTAAGCATCGCAGACGCGGACATATTCAACGGCTTCTGGCTCTGGCGCGACGATTGCGTCGGCGGCCTGAGCGCCGGAAGCTGCAACCAGAGCTGCAGCGGAGCCAAGGAGAAGGCTCTTGATGTTCATTTCTGACCTCCAGTCAA
>NZ_JBHEEO010000063.1:0-1162 GCF_041929965.1 Brucella oryzae
ATACCAAAGCGCATAAAGTTTGACTCAAAAGGGCTTCCACTGTGCTTTGTTTTGTGATTCCTCCTCCCAAACAGGAGATTTTGGATGAGCAAAGCACTGACGCTGCGCGGGGATTATTCATCTGATCTGCTTCGTTCGCTGGCCAGAGCCAGCGACGATGCCGATTGCACACGACGGCTTTTAGCACTTTCGATCATTTATGACGGGGGTACACGCACAGAAGCAGCCCGGTTTGGCGGTGTCGGCCTCCAGATTATCCGCGACTGGGTTGTGCGCTTCAACGCCCGGGGGCCGGATGGTCTGGTGAATGGCAAGTCCCCTGGACGCAGACCTTTACTCAGTGATGAGCAGCGTCAGGCGTTGGCGGCTCTTGTCGATAAAGGCCCCAACCCTTCCGTAGATGGGATCGCCCGATGGCGCCTTTGCGATCTGGTTCGATGGATAGAAGAAGAGTTCGGTATTGTAACCAGTCGCCAGACGGTTGCACGTGAACTGCGTTCCATGGGCTATCGCAAGCTGTCCGCCCGTCCCCGACATCATGCTCAGGATCCTGATGCCATTGATGAATTTAAAAAAACTTCCCAACCACTCTGGCAGAAATCCGAGAACATCAAGCAAAGGGGAAGCAGATAGAGGTGTGGTTTCAGGACGAGGCCCGCGTCGGTCAAAAGACGAAACTCACCCGGCGGTGGGCCAAGCGTGGAAGCAGACCTTCTGCACCTCAGGACCAACGAACCCGTTCAGCCTATATCTTCGGGGCTGTGTGCCCGAAGCACGGCAAAGGGGCCGCGCTCGTCATGCCCTATTGTGATACGCATGCGATGAACGAGCATCTGGCCGAAATATCCCGCCATGTTGCTCGTAACGCTCATGCGGTGGTCATTCTCGATCAGGCTGGGTGGCATATGACGAATAAGCTGAGGGTTCCTGATAATATCTCGCTCATTGCTTTGCCACCAAAGTCGCCGGAGCTCAATCCGATGGAAAATATCTGGCAGTTCATGCGCGACAACTGGCTATCCAACCGCATCTTCAAAACATACGACGATATTGTTGACGTCTGTTGTCATGCCTGGCGCAAACTCGTCTCCGATCCATGGACCATTATTTCAATTGGGCTACGTGATTGGGCACATAGGTTCTAATTAATGAGCTCTAGTAT
>NZ_JBHEEO010000064.1:0-1156 GCF_041929965.1 Brucella oryzae
CTAGTGGTTTGACCGGAACGAAAGAGTCCGATCTGGGATTCCCACGGGCCTTGTGATGTGCGAGTCTTTAGAGATGCGCGATGGCATTAATTTCACTGTTTGTGGCGTGGACCGTCAGCGGCTGGGCGACGTTGTATCGGCTCCCTTGAGCCCGCAGAAGCATGTCTGGCGTGCCCGCATTGTTTTGCTGAGCGATGACGGTTTGGGCACATCTGCAATCATGGCGGCGACGGGCAAGTCGAAGACCTGCATATGGCGCTGGCAGGAGCGCTTCATGCACGAGGGTGTCGATGGCCTTCTTCGGGACAAATCCCGACCGGCCGGAAAGGCCCCGGTTCCCCCGAAACGCGTAGCGGAAATTGTCCGACTGACGCAGGAGCCGCCGCCGCATGAGGCGACCCACTGGACCGCGCGTGCTATGGCCAAGGCAGTCGGACTTGCCGTATCGACGGTGCAGTCGATCTGGAAGGCGCATGGCCTTGCGCCGCATCGCTGGCGCAGCTTCAAGCTGTCGAACGATCCGGCTTTCGCCGAAAAGCTCACCGAGATCGTCGGGCTCTATGTCGATCCGCCTGCCCATGCGGTGATCCTGTCGGTCGATGAGAAATCGCAGATACAGGCGCTCGACCGCACCCAGCCAAGTCTACCGATGAAGAAAGGCCGCGCCGGAACCCTGACCCACGACTACAAGCGCCATGGCACGACCACGCTGTTTGCCGCGCTCAACGTGCTCGACGGAACCGTCATCGGGCAGAACATGCAGCGTCATCGTCATCAGGAGTTTATCCGCTTCCTCAATCGGATCGAGCGCGAAGTACCCAGAAACAAGGCGATCCATGTGATCCTCGACAATTACGCTGCGCATAAGAAGGACAAGGTCCAGGAATGGCTCGCCCGACACCCGCGCTGGACTTTCCACTTCACACCTACCTCGTCCTCATGGCTCAATGCCGTTGAAGGCTTCTTCGCCAAGCTGACCCGGCGGCGTCTCAAGCACGGTGTCTTCCACTCCGTCGTCGACCTCCAGGCTGCTATCAACCGCTTCATCCAGGAGTACAACGCAGACAATCCAAAACCTTTCGTCTGGAAAGCAAACCCGGACGACATCATCGCAGCTCGAAACCGTGGGTTCCAAACGTTGGAGTCAAACCACTAG
>NZ_JBHEEO010000065.1:0-1090 GCF_041929965.1 Brucella oryzae
GAAGGTGAGGTTTTCGATCCAACCTGGTCGGACGCGGAGCAATGCGTCTATTTTGGAATGAAGTTTAAGACCTCTTATGTGCAGGAGCGGTTCAGCGCTCGTGGTGACCAATTCGATTCCTTGCTTCTGGATGCTCTGAATCGCCATGCTATCCTGCGCGACGACGAATTTTGCCAGCAGGTACTGGATTCGGCCATGATGCCACGTTCAAACACCGCTCAGACGGCGGTATCGCCCGGCGTCAATTGATTCAAAAAATGGGCTGAACGCATTTAATCTCGCCAAATGAAAAAAGCAGAACGCCTACGTTATCGACCTATGGTGAGCTGCGAGAGAATAGCAATGCCGAACCTTGGTATAGCTCTCTTCCACAGCTTCTCATTCAGCCTGTATATTTAGACTGCAAGCGGTCAGTCGATAGCTCCAGCGCCTCGCGCCGGGTGATCTGTTCATTGCGCCCAGCTTTGGCTTGCACCTTAATCCTGCTCGTATGGGGACATATCATCCCACCGAACTAGTAGGGGCTGTCTTCAAGCACGTCGACATCCCCTATCACTCCCATTATTTTACGCAACCATTCCGTCTTCTACCGGTCTGTCGTCACGGATGTTCCAGTTTATCAGCTCTGTTGACAGCCATGGTGTGCCGCAAACCAATTGGCACAAAACGCTTGTCTCCGCGCTTGGCATAGCTGGCAAACGCCGTTTGTAGCTGAAACGGAAATCTCGAATCTGGCAACGTTTGTGCGGAAACGCGCAACGCTTTTCTGAGGTTTTGAATCGGATTAATGCAAATTGTCTCGATTTGAAATGCGTTGCGGGCAAATTGGAATGACGTGTAGACACGTTGTGGTACGTTGCGGGCAACTCATGACGACATGCCCAAGACGTAAATCAATTCTATAAAATCCATTTACCCTTACGGGAATGAATATGGCGTCAAACGGCGTTTGAATCTGGAGGACCTACCTGGGAAAACGCCTGTCTACCAGATTCTTTTGCTCTACGCCCCCTGACGCTCCCTCGAACACGGTGGGACCGTCCTGGATCGGTTCCCGACTCTCAAACGTCGTTTATCGATGAATCGGATA
>NZ_JBHEEO010000066.1:0-868 GCF_041929965.1 Brucella oryzae
CGATGCCGAGAATAATTTCCTCCACCTCGTGGCAAAGTGCGGTTTTGATCAGCTCGCCGGTGCCAAAGCTGGTGGTGATTTCTGGGTTGCGCTTATCCATAGGGACTAAATGCAGCCCCGAGGCGGCGGCCATTTCGATGATCGCCGTGCGTCCGTCGCCTGACAGCCCCCATTGGGCTTGCACCGTTTCGCCCAGTGGGCTTTTGACCGCACTTTGCATCAACTTGCCGCCGGTGGCATCCACAAACGATTGCACCGTGCCTTCGCCGCCGTCGGCCATCGGCACCAAAGTGTAGCTAGCATCAGGGAAGATGCGCGCAAAGCCTGTTTGAATGGCCTGCGCCACCGCTTGGGCAGTGAGGCTTTCTTTGAAACTGTCTGGTGCAATCACAATGTGCATAGGCACTCCTTATAACACGTAGCGCTCAATCGCTTGCGCCACGCCTGAGTCGTTGTGGTGGCCGGTGATGGCATCGGCCATCGCTTTGAGCTCATCGGTGGCGTTTTCCATCGCAATGCCGAGGCCTGCGTATTCCACCATGTGGGCGTCGTTGCCGGCATCACCCATGCAAATCACATCACGCGCCGCGATGCCTAAAAACTCCGCCAGCGCGGCAATGCCGCTGCCTTTGTTGGCTTTCGGGTGGAGGAACTCCATAAAAAACGGCGTGCTTTGCACCACGGTGAACTGTTCTTTGAGCGTTTGTGGCAAGGTTGTCATCGCGTGGGTGACTTTTTCGGCTTCATCGGCATAAAGCACTTTGATGATCGGCTCCTCGTCGCTCAGCTCGGCAAAATCTAATTGGTTAAGCGTGATTTTGTTAATTTCCGCCTCATGCTGGCTGCATGGCCCGCAGTCAGGCGAGAT
>NZ_JBHEEO010000067.1:0-898 GCF_041929965.1 Brucella oryzae
AGAGCCCTTTTGAAAAAGGTTGATTGGTGCTGTTGGTTGTGATTCAAGCTTTTGATGTGGACACGAGAGAGCCGTGGCCGGATGGCCGATATTCGCAAGAAGCAGAAGCGCTACCCGACGGACTTGACTGATGCCGAGTGGTTGCTGATTGAACCCTTGATGCCAACGGCCGGGCGGCGCGGACGCCCCCGCAAGACTGATCTGCGTGAAGTCGTCAATGCACTTCGTTATCTGGTGCGGTCGGGTTGTGGTTGGGAGATGCTGCCGAAGGATTTTCCGCCCTGGCAAACGGTTTATTGGTGGTTCCGAGCTCTGATGCGGCGCTTCCTGTTCGTCACGCTTCACAACATGGCTGTGATGATTGACCGTGAACAAGCCGGGCGCGAGGCCAGCCCAACTGCCGCAGTCATCGATAGTCAATCAGTCAAGGCTCCCGCCGCCACAAACCGTGGTTTTGATGCGAATAAGAAAATCGTCGGCCGTAAGCGCCATATCGCTGTGGATACGGACGGACGGTTGCTTATGGTCAACCTGACCACCGCCGATATTTCCGACAGTGCAGGAGCGCAGGCTATTCTTGATGCGATCAGAAAGCGCTGGCCGTGGGTGAAGCACCTGTTTGCCGACGGCGCATATGATCGAGCCAGGCTGATGGACAAGGCAGCTTTTCTCGACTTCGTTATTGAAGTTGTACGCCGTATCGAAGGCGCACAGGGTTTCCATGTTCTACCGCGCAGATGGGTGGTGGAAAGAACCTTTGGATGGCTGGTGCGATGGCGACGTCTCGTACGTGACTACGAGCAACGCATCGACGTCTCCGAAGCCATGATCCACATTGCTCTCGGAGCCCTACTCATCAGGCGAATTGCTCATTGAAGACCTTTTTCAAAAGGACTCT
>NZ_JBHEEO010000068.1:0-878 GCF_041929965.1 Brucella oryzae
AGGACGTTGTCGCTGACGATCATCTTCGGCTTGCCTCGTCCCTCGATGATCCGGTCCAGCTCACGGGCAACCCGCAGACCGGAAAGCGACGTATCGGCGACGAGTGCCAAGCATTCCCTGGTGCAATCGTCGACGACCGTCAGGACCCGGAACCTGCGACCATCGGTGAGTTGATCCGACACGAAGTCCAGCGACCAACGATCATTGGCTGCGATCGGAATCAGCATCGGTGCTCGTGTGCCGATCGCTCGCTTGCGGCCGCCGCGTTTGCGCACCGTCAGCTTCTCTTCCCGATAGAGCCGGAAGAGCCGCTTGTGGTTCACAATGTGGCCCTCGCGCCTGAGCAGCACGTGAATGCGTCGATATCCGAAGCGGCGGCGTTCATGCGCCAATGCCTTCATCCGCTCGCGAAGGTCATGGTCGTCGATGCGCCTGGTTTCGTAACGGATCGTCATCCGGCAAAAGCCAATGGCTTTACACGCCCGCCGTTCGCTCATCCGATGGTGATCCATCAGATGCGCGACAGCTTTTCGCCTTGCTGCGGGCGTCACCACTTCTTTCCCAAAAGGTCTTTCAAAGCAGCATTGTCGAGCATGGCATCCGCCAGGAGCCGCTTCAGCTTCGTGTTCTCGTCCTCCAGCGTCTTCAACCGCTTCGCTTCGGACACGTCCATGCCGCCGAACTTGGCTTTCCACTTATAGATGCTGGCATCGCTGACACCGTGCTTGCGGCAAAGCTCCGCGACCGGAGTGCCTGCCTCGTGCTCCTTCAGAATGCCGATAATCTGTTCGTCCGTAAAACGCTTGCGCTTCATTCCCTGGTCCTCTCAATGGGCCAGAGCTTACTTCAAAATGGATTATTTCAACGGGGCAAGGTCA
>NZ_JBHEEO010000069.1:0-845 GCF_041929965.1 Brucella oryzae
AGTTAAAAATGGGTCTGGGCATTCTGATTTGGCTGAAGGACAACCTGTCCCCATCCCCTTTTGAAAAAGTCGCCCCGAAGCGCTCCTTCTTCTGGATGTGAAGATACTCGCCCGTTTTCTCGTTTCAACATCGAATGCACTCTCCCAACCTTTCTCGTGCTTGTATGAGGGATGGTTGTTGCAGAAAAGACACGAAATTGCCCGTTTTCGGCTGGGCAATTTAGGGTTTATTAACATGAGTAAACGCGAATTAACGGGTCTTAACGCTTGAAAACACGCGATATTTAGCATCGACGCTATTTCTAACACACGAATCCGCGACTTCTCTGTTTCAAGCGGAGAATATGTCAGAGTACCGTCATGAACCGCGACATTGATCGCTTTCGGGGCGAATCTTCCCGCCTTTCACGCCGTGTGATTGGCCCGGGAGGGCCTGGGGAAAAGGCTCCGATTCCACACACATTACTGATTGCGCATATATAAAGTGCGATAATTCGCAGGAAAATTTACCAGTTGGCGCGCAATTCGCTTGAAATGACAAAGCGTACCGGCTATCTCGCCCTTACCGGAGAGGTGGCCGAGTGGTCGAAGGCGCTCCCCTGCTAAGGGAGTAGACCTCATAAGGGTCTCGTGGGTTCGAATCCCATCCTCTCCGCCAGTTGTTTCAAGCAAGTTTCCTCACAAAATAAGATCCAGATTGCCTCGCGGCGTGCATTTTCGTGTTTTCATGCACCATATCCAGGCATATGAGGCCACCGCCCCAAATTCCTGATTTTTTCGGAGTTGAAGTTTGTCAATCTGATAACATACTGAAAACGTTGTTCTATTTCTAGAATCTCCGATTC
>NZ_JBHEEO010000070.1:0-816 GCF_041929965.1 Brucella oryzae
GGCAGTGTCGCAAAGTTTTGAGAAGGATAGAAGCGCTCTTATCTCTGGACGCACTTATGCTGCGAGTTGCGCGAATGTCTGAAATGGTGAGCGGTTGGCATTTGCGAATTGGTTCTTGCGGATCATGTGTGCCACTTCGATGCCTTCGAGGGTGGCCGATGCGGAATGGAACGCTTTGAACCCCATCATTGGTTTGGTGATCCGTTTGATAAAGCGATGATCCTGTTCAAGGATATTATTGAGATACTTGATCTGCCGGATTTCAATCATGGCGCTCGTGCCTGTGAACTTCAGGATCGTGTTGACGGCCTGCAACCCAGCCAGATTGGCACCGCTCTTGTCAATGACAACCTTCTCAGGAACGCCGTTGGTAGTGATGGCTTTCTTGAAAAATCTGCGTGCCGCTGCCAGATCCCGACGCTCAGATAGCATGAAATCAAGTGTTTGGCCATCGCGGTCAACGGCTCGGTACAGATAGGTCCATTGACCACGAACCTTGATATAAGTTTCATCAACACGCCAGGAGCGGGCTGTGGGGCGCTTGCGCATCTGAGCTTGTGCTGCGATCTGCGGTGAGTAGCGAACAACCCACCGGTTCAAAGTAGCATGATCGACGGATACACCCCGTTCGGCCAGAATTTCCTGAAGGTCGCGATAGGAAATCGGATAGCGCACGTAAAAGAAAACAGCATTCAGGATGACACTTTTGGGAAAATGCGTCCCTTTGAAATCAACTGTCATTCGCATCCGCCTCACTCAGTTATACGCACCGTCGTTCACATAGCTCAGAAGAAGTGAAAATTTTGCGACACAGCC
>NZ_JBHEEO010000071.1:0-816 GCF_041929965.1 Brucella oryzae
CTTTTTGACGTGCTGTTACCGCACTTGGGCGCGCTACAGCAATGCGCCGCCACACTTGCTCGCCTCGATGTGTTGGCCAATCTTGCTGAGCGTGCGCAAGCGCTGGATTACCGCGTACCGCACTTTAGTGATCAGCGCATTGTGCATATCGAACAAGGCCGCCACCCGGTGGTGGAGCAGGTGATGAGCGGGCCGTTTATCGCCAACCCGTTGGTGCTTGACGAAACTCGCCACTTTTTGATTGTCACCGGCCCCAACATGGGCGGCAAAAGCACCTATATGCGCCAAACGGCGTTGATCGTGCTGCTGGCGCACATCGGCAGCTTTGTGCCAGCCACCCGTGCGGTGATTGGGCCGATTGATCGCATTTTCACCCGCATTGGCGCCTCGGACGATCTCGCCTCAGGCCGCTCAACCTTTATGGTGGAGATGAGTGAAATGGCGACCATTTTGCACCAAGCGAGCAAGCACAGTTTGGTGTTGATTGACGAAATTGGCCGTGGCACCTCCACTTACGACGGGCTGGCGCTGGCGTGGGCGAGTGCTCAGTGGCTGGCACAAAAAGTGCGGTCGCTGACCTTATTCGCCACCCACTATTTTGAGCTCACCGTGCTGCCAGAGCAGTTTAAAGGCGTGTTTAACGTGCATTTAGACGCCCTCGAGCACGACAACACCATCGCCTTTATGCACAGTGTGCAAGAGGGGGCGGCGAGCAAAAGTTATGGCTTAGCGGTGGCCGCACTGGCTGGCGTGCCCAAAGCGGTGTTGACCCTCGCGCGCCAAAAGCTGGCCGGCCTTGAGGCCAATTCAACGGCG
>NZ_JBHEEO010000072.1:0-805 GCF_041929965.1 Brucella oryzae
TGCCCATTCAGTGACAACGCGGAGACCTCCGCCAAAACCAGCCAGCCGAAGCTGCCGCCACAGTTCAGCGCCGTTTCGTGATCCGGCGTCCCATTGCGCTTCAAGCCACGGTAGGTGTGGTTCGAGCGAAGTTTGCCGGACTCGGAAGATGTCGGTCCTTTGACCACGAACAATGCTGCGAACCAGCTTTCGGCTATGCCCGGTTCTGCGTACGATTGCCTTGATGGACAGGCCTTCGCCGACGAGTCCACGAATGACAGAGTTTGTCTCTTCACGTCGCAGATATCCGTCATATTGCAAGCGCTCGGCGGCAGTCAGAAGCTTAGAGTTTACGGTTGCTGTCCCGACTGCAATGCGGACCTGCCGCATCGACTTGCGGACGGCATCAAGAAAAGCGTGGCTAGCGTTTTCCATGAGATGCCAGCGGTCGGCGACCTGTTCGGCCTGTGGCAGGGCTTGCGCAGCGGCCCGCGCATACGCGCCGCCGCGGTCTCTTGCCACGATTTTGATTTGCGGCTGCTCGACCAGCCAGGCCTTTGCGGTCGAGGGTTCCCGGTCGGGCAACAACGCGATCGTCTTTCGCCGTTCCAGATCGCAGATGATCGTGCCATATCGATGATTTCGACGCCACGCCCAGTCATCAATGCCGATTACAGTCGGTGGCGTCGACGGTGGGCGATCATATCGGCGAACAGTTCGTAGAAGCGTATCATTGCTAACCGGCAATCCGAGACGATCCGCAAAGCGCGCCGCCGGGCGACCGCCCAGTGCAAGAGCAAGATGCCGAACGAGGCAGTCCAGACGG
>NZ_JBHEEO010000073.1:0-783 GCF_041929965.1 Brucella oryzae
TCACTGCATAGCGCCCTTTTGAGGTTAATTTCATAGTTCACTCCAGGTTGAATCAATGGAGTAAATTTTTTCATACCTTACTAATTTAGTCAACTTTAAACTTGACTATTTTTGTAAGTTTTGAGCGATTGTGCTGATAGTGATTACTTTATGCGCTTATCGACCGCACTTAGGATGCCCTGCAAGATGTTGACTTCGTTTTTTTCCAACCGCGCGCGGTTATACAGCCGGCGCAACTTTTCCATCACCGCGTCATTTTGGATAAACCCCAAAGTGCGGTACGTCTGCTCACTGTGGGAGAGCAAATGCTCAACCTCGCTGACGCTAGCATAGCCTGCGCTGGTCAGCCGTGTTTTCACCGCCGTGTGGCTGGCCTCAAGGTAGGCCATGCGCAGTTCATAACAGACCAACTGCACCGCCATCGCCAAATTCAGCGAGGCGTATTCAGGATTAGCCGGCACATTGATGTGGTAATGGCATTGCAGCAGCTCGTCGTTGGTCAGCCCCACCCGCTCACGTCCAAAGACGATAGCAACCGCACTTTGGCTGTTTTGCATCAATTCCTCAATCGCCAGGCCGGCGCCCGCGCGCGGGTTGACCAACGTGCTTTGCAAGTGGCGCAAACGTGCGCTGGTGCCCATCACCAGCGTGCAATCGCCAATCGCCTCGGCAAAGCTTGGGACAATCTCGGCGCGCTCCAGCAAATCTTTGGCGCCGGCGGCGAGGGCAAAGGCTTGCTCGTCGAGCGTGCAACTGGGGTTGACAATCACCAACTGCGCCAGC
>NZ_JBHEEO010000074.1:0-740 GCF_041929965.1 Brucella oryzae
GCCCGTCAGGTTGGCGTTCCGGCAATCGTTGTGTTCCTGAACAAGTGCGACCAGGTTGACGATGCAGAACTGCTCGAACTGGTTGAACTGGAAGTGCGTGAACTTCTGTCGAAGTACGACTTCCCGGGCGATGAAACCCCGATCATCAAGGGTTCGGCACTTGCTGCTCTTGAAGACAGCTCCAAGGAGCTGGGTGAAGATGCCGTTCGTGCGCTGATGGCTGCTGTTGACGATTACATTCCGACCCCGGAACGTCCGATCGACCAGCCGTTCCTGATGCCGATCGAAGACGTTTTCTCGATCTCTGGCCGTGGTACGGTTGTGACGGGTCGCGTTGAGCGCGGTATCGTCAAGGTTGGTGAAGAAGTTGAAATCGTCGGCATCAAGGCGACGACGAAGACGACGGTTACCGGCGTTGAAATGTTCCGCAAGCTGCTCGACCAGGGTCAGGCTGGCGACAATATCGGCGCTCTGATCCGCGGCGTTGGCCGTGAAGACGTTGAACGCGGTCAGGTTCTGTGCAAGCCGGGTTCTGTGAAGCCGCACACCAAGTTCAAGGCAGAAGCCTATATTCTGACCAAGGACGAAGGTGGTCGTCATACGCCGTTCTTCACGAACTACCGTCCGCAGTTCTACTTCCGCACGACGGACGTGACCGGTGTTGTCACGCTGCCGGAAGGTACGGAAATGGTCATGCCTGGCGACAATGTTGCCATGGACGTCACCCTGATCGTGCCGAT
>NZ_JBHEEO010000075.1:0-690 GCF_041929965.1 Brucella oryzae
AATTACTACGTTGTTCTAACATATTCAATTTATTCCATTTAACGATAAAAACTTCTCAATTTGCTAAAATTGAGTCAAAAAACGCGCTTAACGCCGCAAGTTGCTCATCAGGGTAGCTGATGGCATTAAATTGGCGCTTAAACGTCATGTCAGGCTTAATGTTGTCCAAATACCAGCCCAAATGCTTGCGCGCTACTCTAAAACCTTTCTGCGCCCCATAAAATTGATGAAGCGCATGGATATGCTCAAGAGCAACTTGGCATTTTTCTGCCAACTCAGGCTCGCTTGGGGCGGTGCCTGTTTGCAAAAATTTGCCCACTTGGTCAAACAGCCATGGCCGCCCAAGTGCCGCTCGGCCAATCATCACCGCATCTGCTTCGGTGTAATCCAACACCCATTTGGCCTTTTCAGGCGAGGTGATGTCACCGTTGGCAATCACCGGGATACTCACTGCGCGCTTCACCGCTCGAATGTGCTCGTATTCGGCTTCACCGTCATACATACAACTGCGCGTGCGCCCATGAATGGTCACCGCACAAATGCCAGCTTGCTCTGCAATACGGGCAATCTCAAGGCAGTTTCGGTGCGCTTTATCCCAGCCGGTTCGCATTTTTAAGGTGACAGGCACGTCCACTGCATCCACCACCGCGTGCAAAATCGCCTCCACCAGCTTGGGGCTTTGCATTAATG
>NZ_JBHEEO010000076.1:0-710 GCF_041929965.1 Brucella oryzae
CAGCTAACTTTAATGGCCAGCGTCCGGTTATTGATCCCAACGATGCCGTTATGCTTTTGATCGACCATCAGAGCGGCCTGTTTCAGACCGTTGCAGACATGCCGATGCCCGTCTTGCGCAATCATGCGACAGCACTCGCCAAGATGGCAACGTTGACCAAGATGCCCGTTATCACCACGGCATCCGTGCCGCAGGGCCCCAATGGTCCGCTGATCCCGGAGATTCATGAGAACGCTCCTCATGCCAAATATGTAGCCCGCCGTGGCGAGATCAATGCATGGGACAATCCGGATTTCGTTGCTGCCGTCAAGGCAACGGGCCGCAAGACCCTCATCATCGCAGGCACCATCACCAGCGTCTGCATGGCCTTCCCGGCAATCAGTGCTGTTCAGGACGGCTATAAGGTTTTCGCTGTGGTGGACGCATCCGGCACCTATTCCAAAATGGCCCAGGAAATCACGCTGGCCCGTGTCGTTCAGGCCGGTGTCGTGCCGATGGATACGGCTGCGGTGGCTTCCGAACTCCAGAAGACGTGGCATCGTGACGACGCGCAGGAATGGGCAAACGTCTACACCAAGATTTTCCCTCCCTATCAGCTTCTGATCGAAAGCTACATGAAGGCACAGGAAGTCGAAAAGAACCACGAACAGCTCGATTCACAGCGCAGCTGATGAAACCGAAGCACAGAAGGGCGGCAGGCAACTGCCGCC
>NZ_JBHEEO010000077.1:0-675 GCF_041929965.1 Brucella oryzae
GCATCGGGAGGCTGCAGAACGGTTTGGCGTTGGTGTGGCGAGTGTCGGCCGTTGGCGAAACTTGCAACTTGAAAAAGGGAATGGTCGTCCCGGCCCGCTTGGAGGTGACCGTAGTTCCCACAAGACGGAAGCTCACGCTGATCTGATTATGGCCTGGCTCGGCGAGCATCGCGACGGCACCTTGTTTGAGTTGCGTGATGCTCTGTCTGCGCAAGGTGTCGTCATCAGCAAGTCGGCGTTACACCGTTTCCTTGTCCGGCATAACCAAACACGCAAAAAAGACTGGCCATGCGGTAGAGCAAAGCCGTCCGGATCTTTTGGAAATGCGTCAGTCCTGGTTTGACAAGCAGCTCGATCTCGATTCGATCCTGCACGGCTGGTCTTTATCGACGGGACATGGACTGCAACCAATATGTCACGTACGCACGGACGCTGCCTCAAGGGCGAGCGGCTGCGAATGGGCTTCCCACATGGTCATCGCAAGACAACGACACTTGTTGCAGGATTGCGAAACACAGGAATGGTCGCACCCCTTGTCATTGACGGACCGATCAATGGGGAATGGTTTGAGGCTTATGTCGGTCAGGTTCTCGTTCCGACGTTGAAGCCAGGCGATATTGTCATTCTCGACAATCTGTCCAGTCACAAACGACCCGCAGCACGTGAGATTATCGA
>NZ_JBHEEO010000078.1:0-623 GCF_041929965.1 Brucella oryzae
TTGTGGGTTCGGTTGGTTTTGCGGGCTCGGCTGGTTTTACAGGTTCAGCGGGTTTTGCGGGCTCAGCGGGTTTTGCCGGCTCTGCTGGTTTTTTGGCCTCATCGGCAGGTGCGGTTGGTTTTTTATCCTCTTGTGTGGTGGAGCTTTGATCAGCCGCACTTTGATTATTTTGACAGTGCTCGCGGGTTTTTTATCCGAGTTTGTTTTTTGTGCGCTGGTGTTAATCGGCTCTTTCGGTTGTGGTTGATCATTGCTTGTGGACAAGCAGCCCGTTGCGCCTAGGGCAACGAGAATACAAAGTGCGGTTTTTTTCGGTAAATTAAACATCTCTACTCCTTAAGGTTGTGGTTAGAAAGTTGCTTCAATCATGAAGCTGAAATAACGCCCAGGGGCACTAAAGCGGCCGATGCCGGCGTGTGTTTTATTATCAACACGGTTGACGGTGCCAAACTCACGAATGCTGCGCAGCGAATTCCAGGTATAATAACGCTGATTAAATAGGTTAAACACGCCTGCTCGCACGGTGAGATATTTATTGAGTTTGTAGTGCCCGTTGAGATCAACCGTGGTGTAATGGCGTGAATGGGTGGCATAGGGCCATGGTTTATACACATCACTGTCAC
>NZ_JBHEEO010000079.1:0-611 GCF_041929965.1 Brucella oryzae
GCTTTGGCGCAAACCGTCGCTGTCGTAAGCGCGATCTGCCAGTAGTATCTGCCCGGACCCGAGCGTCTCAAACATATCGGCTGCCGAACGTCCATCATGTGCGTGTCCGGCAGTCAGTTTCAGTCGAATTGGGCGACCATCAGCATCGACAAGTGTATGGATTTTGGTTGTCAGGCCGCCGCGCGAGCGACCCATGCAACCGGATCGCTCGTCTTTTTTGACCGTTGGCCGCATGTTGATGGACGCGGATTGACGAGGAGTCGATCATCTGGATATCGCCGTCGTAAGCTTCTGATATCGCGTTGAGAATGCGGGCCCAGTGCCCCGCATGACGCCATCTGTTGAAGCGATTTACACAGGTCGTATAAGGACCATATCGAGCTGGAATGTCTGCCCACGGCGCACCTGTTCTCAGCCGCCAGAATATACCGTTCAAAACACGTCGATCGTCAACCCGAGCCTTACCACGCACCTTGGTCGGAAGAAGCGGTTCAATCACGGACCATTCGAAATCTGTTAAATCAAAACGCCCCATCACTGCCTCCATGTCGATGGAGACAGTGAATCACAAACCATGCAATCCGGAAATCATTTTATGGGTATGTGACCTA
>NZ_JBHEEO010000080.1:0-601 GCF_041929965.1 Brucella oryzae
AGCGGTGGCGTCGCTTTAACATATTTTCATTGATAGCGCTGATATTGGGTTGAGATGACCGAGCTACCCAATGCCGATACAACACACCCTGCTACTAGCGTCACCGTTTTCCTGCTGAGATTATCGTCCATGCAGTATGGCTCTATCATTGTTTCCCACTGAGCCTGTGAGATGTCGAAGACCTGCTGGCCGAGCGTGGGATCGATGTGTCGTATCAAACGGTCTGCAAATGGGCAGCACAATTGGGTCACAAGTTTGCCTACCGCCTCCGGCAACATTCGCACGGTAACTTGCCGACAAGTGACATCTCGATGAGATGGCCGTGCCCATCAAGGGTAAGAAATACTGGCTGTGGCGCGCCGTGGATGCCAATGGCTATGTTCTCGATGCTCTTGCGCAAAGCCGTAGAAACAAGGGCGCCGCTCTTTGGCTAATGCGCAAGTTGCTGAAGGCCCAAGGCATGACGCCACGCGTTATGGTGACCGACAAATTGCGCTCTTACGATGCAGCAAAACGAGAGATCATGCCCGGTATGGAGCATCGTTCGCATAAAAGCCTCAACAACCGTGCCGAAAATTCGCATCTTCCAGTGCGGCGGCGA
>NZ_JBHEEO010000081.1:0-573 GCF_041929965.1 Brucella oryzae
TCAACAAATCAACGCCGCACTCAGTGATCACGGCTTGAAAAGCGAATTCCACCGCCACATTCGCATTACCGATAACCGCACTTTGGATATCGCCAAGCAGGTGGTCGGCAAAATTCAGTTCGATATCAGCGGCTATCTCTCGCTACGCGCCGTCAACCTCGGCCACAGCTCGCGCCACATCAACGTGGTCAGCGGCAATTTTGTCACCGCCCAACCCATCGGCGTGCTCGACGGTGTGGACTACCAACTCAGCGGCAAGGTGCGCCACATCGACATCACCGCCATCGAGCAGCAGCTAGCCAACAATGCCATCGTGCTGCTCAACCCGATCGGCGTGTCGGTCACGGGCGAAAATTTCAACCTGCCGTTTGAAGAAATTGCCACACAGGTGGCGATCAAGCTCAATGCCGACAAACTCATCGGCTTTTGCGCGCAAGACGGTATTTTTGATGAAAATGGCGAGTTGATCGCCGATCTTTTCCCCGAGGTGGCGCAACAGCACCTTGACCACCTCAATCAAAACGGGGAATACAACAGCCCGCAAGCACGCTTTCTCTCTGCCGCCATTGCCGT
>NZ_JBHEEO010000082.1:0-545 GCF_041929965.1 Brucella oryzae
GTTTGTTTTTCGCGAATTTCGGCTAATGTTTTGCAATCAATGCACAAATCCGCCGTTGGGCGCGCCTCAAGGCGACGAATGCCAATTTCGACACCGCAGGTGTCGCAGTAGCCGAAATCACCTGTTTCAATTTTGGCCAATGTGTGGTCAATTTTTTTCAGCAATTTGCGCTCGCGGTCACGGCTGCGCAACACCAGAGAAAACTCTTCTTCTTGGGTGGCACGGTCGGCCGGGTCTGGGAAGTTGGCGGCTTCGTCTTGCATTTGTGCAACGGTTTTGCCCGCTTCATCAACAATTTGGTTTCGCCAAGCATGGAGAATTTTTTTGAAATGAGCGAGTTGATTCTCGTTCATATATTCTTCATTTTTCTTTTCAACGTAAGGCTCCACGCCAGCCAAAGACAAAAGGCTCAACGACGTTTTCGGCGCACTTTTACTCATTTTATTCTCCTGTGTGTGAACTGCTAAAGCGAGGTTCATGCATGAGTGAATGACATTAACTCCATCGAGGTAGAGTCTGTCGCGATTTTTTAAAGGCGTATATTT
>NZ_JBHEEO010000083.1:0-530 GCF_041929965.1 Brucella oryzae
GGCTTTAATTTGCTCAAAGCCTGGGCCGCCTTCTTTTTCATACATCTCGATAAACAATTCGCGCAATTCCGATAAAATTTCGTTATCGGTTTTCGCCTCTTCAGGTTTATCGGCGCCTTTCCAGTGCCATTGCAGCCAGCGGCCAGAGTTGGCAATTGAGCCGTCCTCTTCCACAAAGCAGGTGGTTGGCAGGCGGAAGACTTCGGTTTGAATCTCTTCAGGGTTGACGTCGTTGTATTCCCCAAAGTTTTGCCAGACGTCTGATGTATCGGTTTTTAATGGGTCCATGATCACCAAGAATTTCAACTTGCTCAAGGCCGACCGCACTTTGGCTTTGTTCGGGAATGAGGCAATTGGGTTGAACCCTTGGCAGAGGTAACCATTTACTTTGCCTTCGTTCATCATGTCGACATACATAAATTGGTCGTAAGTGTTGTCGATTTTCGGCAAGTAATGGAAGCCAAATTCGTTTTCAGGCGTTGCGTTGTCGCCAAAGAAGGCTTTGAGCATACTGATGTAGAATTTTGGCG
>NZ_JBHEEO010000084.1:0-525 GCF_041929965.1 Brucella oryzae
CAAGGCTGGCCTGTAACCGAAATCGAAGCTCTTATGCCTTGGAACTTCAAGTCTAACGCCATCGGCTGACCGCTTACGTTTTTGCGCAGTCTGATCAAGTTATACGGTACAGGTTCGACCAGAATTGCTTTGGACCGGGGAATTCGGTGGAGCCAGGGGGTCACGTCATCGAAAAGAACACCGTCGCAAGCGCCGACATTTACCATCTGAAAGGGACGTTGTTTGCCGGATTTGGCGGCACGGGCGGCCTGGTCCAGTAAGCGCGTCCCGCGCAGCGCAGCGCTTCGGTTCAAAATGCCATTAGGAACACTGCGCGCTGCCAGCATACGCGCAAAGTCTCTGAATTTCGAAGTTCCCGGAGCATCCATGCTCGTGACCTTTCATATGGGTTTTTAATCGAATCTTTTAGGAGGAGCAGGAAAACCTGAACTCACCTAAGGCGGTTAACTGTGAGCGCAACGAATAGCCCACGTCTTTCGTGATTGACGGAATGGGTTTCCGGCTGGCAGTCAAAACTTTTGCTTT